>JALSQD010000025.1 GCA_026985615.1 Thermaceae bacterium
TGCGGCCTTGATGGTGATGCCGCGCTCGCGTTCGAGGTCGAGCGAGTCGAGGAACTGCTCGCGCATCTGCCGCTCGCTGACGGCGCGCGTCTTCTGCAAGATGCGGTCGGCCAACGTAGACTTGCCGTGGTCCACGTGGGCGATGATGGAAAAGTTGCGGATGCGCTCCTGCACAAGCCCCAGTCTACAAGGCGCGCGGCGCCCTGGATAGCGCCCCTTCGAGTAGAATGGCCCCTTGATGACTGGCGTTAAGGCCCCTCTCCAGCAAGCCGTCGCCCAGGCCCTCGAGGCGCTGGGCGTGGACGAACCGCCCCCGATCGAGATCCAGGAAACCCCGCCCAACCAGCCGGGCGACTACGGCACGCCGGTGGCCTTCCGCCTGGCGCGCCTGTTGCGCAAGGCGCCGCCGCAGATCGCCACCGAGCTGGCCGAGAAGATGCACCCGCCCGAGGGCGTCGTGCGGGTGGAGGTCGCGGGGGGGTACGTCAACTTCTTCCTCGACCCCGCCTGGCTCACCCCCGCCGCCCTCCAGCCGGTGGCGCCCGCACCCAAGCAGGGCGGCAAGGTGCTGGTGGAGCACACCTCGGTCAACCCCAACAAGGAGCTCCACGTGGGGCACCTGCGTAACGTCGCCTTGGGCGACGCCATCGCACGCATCCTCGACTTCGCCGGGCGCCAGGTCGAGGTGCTCAACTACATCGACGACACCGGCCGCCAGTCGGCCGAGAGCCTGTTCGCGCTCGAGCACTACGGCCTGGCCTACGACGGATCCAAGAAGTACGACCACTGGGTGGGCGACGCCTACGTCCGCCTACACCGCGAGATGGAAGACGGGGAAGCAAAAGCCCGGCTGGAGCCGGCCATCCGCGCGGTGCTACACCGGCTTGAGGCCGGCGAGCTGCGCGGCGAGGTCGAGAAACTGCTCGCCGCCCAGCTGGAGACGATGTGGAGCCTGAACGCCGAGTACGACGTGCTCGTCTGGGAGTCCGACATCATGCGCGAGGGGCTGTTGAAAAAGGCGCTCGAGCTGCTGGAGCAGACGCCCTACACGAGCCGCCCGACCGAGGGCAAGTACGCCGGCGCGCTGGTGATGGACACCTCGGCCTTCATCGAGGGGATGGAAGACCCCTACCTGGTGCTGCTCCGCTCCGACGGCACCGCCACCTACACTGCCAAGGACATCGCTTTTCAGTTCTGGAAGATGGGACTGCTCTCGGGGCTGCGCTTCCGGCCCTTCACCCGCCAACCTTCGGGCCGCGAGCTCTACACCAGCCATCCCGAGGGCACGCCCATGCCCTTCGGCGGGGCGCAGGAGACCATCAACGTCATCGACGTGCGCCAGAGCTATCCGCAGCAGGTACTCAAGGTGGCGCTCGAGGCCGTCGGCCGCCACGACCTGGCCGAGGGGGCTTACCACCTGGCCTACGAGACCGTGCTGCTCGAGGGTCGGCCGCTCTCGGGCCGCAAGGGGCACACCGTCAGCGTGGACGAGGTGCTCGAAGAGGCGGTCCGCCGCGCCCGCGCGGTGATCGCCGAGAAGAACCCGGGTCTGGAGAACGCGGACGCAGTGGCTCGCATGGTGGGCATCGGCGCGGTCCGCTTCGCCATGGTCAAGACCGAGCCGAAAAAGCAGATCGACTTCCGCTGGGAACAGGCGCTCAGCTTCGAGGGCGACGCCGCCCCCTACCTGCAGTACGCCCACGCCCGCGCCGCCTCGATTATGCGCAAGGCCGAGGCCGAAGGCCTGGCCAGCGACGAGCCCGACTTTTCCCGGGCGACCCCCTACGAGGTCGAACTGGCCAAGGCGCTCTTGCGCTTTGAGGAGTCGGTGCAAAAGTCGGCCGAGCTCAAGACGCCGCACGTGCTGGCCCAGTACCTGCTCGACCTCGCCGCCGCCTGGAACGCCTACTACAACGCCAAGGAGGACGGCAAGCCAGCCACCCCGGTGCTCACCGCCGAAGAGGGCCTGCGCGGCCTGCGGCTGGCGCTGGTGGCTCAGGTGAAGCGGACGGTGGCCACGGGGCTGGAGCTCCTGGGCATCGCCGCGCCCGAAGCGATGTAAGTTTTTTACGTGCCCTTAAGATGCGCGCCGTATACTGGTAGACGGATGCGGACATCCCCGGTTCCCCTCCACCTCACACGCGCCCTGGGGCTCGCGCTCTTGCTGGCGCTCCCGGCCATGGCCGAGGTCTCCGGCGCCGCCGAAGCGGTCCGGGTCGAGGTCATCCGCCGCGCGCTGCCCGCGGTCGTGAAGATCCAGGGCACGCCCACCTACGCCGGCGGCGAGGACGCCGTGTGGGGCTCGGGCTTCTTCTACTCGAAAGGGCGCATCGTCACCAACTTTCACGTGGTGGACGGGCTCAAGAACCTTACCGTCACCCTCAATGACGGCCGCAGCTACCCCGCCGACGTCTTCGCGGTGGACCGCGGCATCGACATCGCCATCCTCGAGGTGCACGGGGCTACCGCCCCGGCCACGCTCACCTTCGCCCCTGAGGACGAGGCGCTCCCGGGCCAGACGGCCATCGTGCTGGGCTCACCCTTCGGCAAGCGCAACCTCGTCTCGCTGGGCATCATCTCGGGCCGCGGCCCCTTCGACTACGTGGGCCAGCTGGGCGAGGGCGACGTGGGGGTCGAGATTCCCGAGATCCTCTACACCGACGCCCGGGTCGAACCGGGCAACTCGGGCGGCCCCTTACTCGACGGCCAGGGGCGCGTCATCGGCGTGATCGACGCGGTGCTCGGCGGCGCCAGCGGCATCGGCGGCCTCGGCATCGCCGTGCCTGCCTACCTGGTGGTGCAGAGCATCCACGACCTCGAGGAGTACGGCGTACCCCAGCGCGGCTGGCTGGGGGCGACGCTGGTGGACCTTACCGAGCTCGACCCGCTGACGCTCCGGCTCGCCGGGCTGGAAAGTGCCCAGGGCGCCATGGTGGACAAGGTGCTCCCGGGCTCGCCCGCCGAGGCCGCGGGTCTGCAGGGCGCCAAGCGCGACCGCTACGGCAAACTGGTCGAGCTGGGCGACGTGATCGTGGCCGTTGGGGGCAAGACGGTCAAGAACCGCTTCGACGTCATTCGTGAGATCGCCCGCCGCCGTCCCGGCGACGAGGTACAACTCACCATCTGGAGGAGCGGCGAAAAACTCATCGTGACCGTGCGCCTGGCCGCCCGGCGCTAACCCCAGGGAGACGACGTGTACATCGCCATCGAAGGACCCATCGGGGTCGGAAAAACCACGCTTACCCGCCACCTCGCCCAGGCGCTCGAGGGCGAGGCGCTTTTCGAGGTCGTCGAGGAAAACCCCTTCCTACCCCTCTTCTACGAGGATCCGGAACACTACGCCTTCAAGGTGCAGGTCTTCTTCTTGCTCTCGCGCTACAAGCAGCTCGAGCAGCTGGCCCAGCCCCGGCTCTTCGAGAACGCTGTGATCGCCGACTACCTCTTCGACAAGGACTTCATCTTCGCCTCACTCAACCTCGAAGGGCACGAGTGGGACCTCTACCAGGACCTCTACCAGAGCCTGGCTCCGCGCCTGCCGACGCCCGACCTGACCATCTACCTGCGGGCACCGCTCGAGGTGCTGCTGGAGCGCATCCGCCGGCGCGGTCGCAGCTTCGAGCGCGACATGGACCCGGCCTACCTCGAGCGCCTCACCGAGGCCTACGACCGCCACTTCGCCCGCTTCCGCGGCCGGCTTTGGATCTTCGACAACACCGACGTCAACTACGCCGACGACCCCGCCGCCGCCCACTGGGTGACGCGCCAGGTCTTGGCCCGCGCCAGCGTAGACTGAGGCTAGTCATGTACATCGCCATCGCGGGTAACATCGGCTCCGGCAAGTCCACGCTCACCGGCCTCCTGGCCGAGCGCTACCGGCTGCACCCGGTCTACGAGGCGGTCGAGGAAAACCCCTACCTGGCCGACTTCTACCACGACATGAAGAGCTGGGCCTTCCACTCGCAGGTCTTCTTCCTGGCCAAGCGGCTCGACCAGCACCTGAGCGAGATCAACCAGCGCCGCCGCGTGGTTCAAGACCGCACCGTCTTCGAGGACGCCCACGTTTTCGCCCGCAACCTCCACCGCACCGGCTACCTTGACGGGCGCGACTGGGCCACCTACACCGCCCTCTTCCAAGGAGTGGCGCGGGCGTTGCGGCAGCCTGACCTGCTTATCTACATCCACGCGAGCGTGGACACGCTCAAGGAGCGCATCGCCAAACGCGGGCGCGACTACGAGCGGGCCATTCCCGAGGAATATTTAGCGGCACTGAACCAGCTCTACGAGGAGTGGGTGGGCGGCGTCAAGGACGTGCCCGTGCTCACCCTGCCCGGCGACGAGCTGGACTTCGTGGAGAACCCCGAGGACCGCCGCTGGGTCTACCAGCAGCTTGAGGTGCGCGGCCTGCAGCCCTTCGAGCTTTTCGAGTGAGATGACCTTACGAGAGCTTTTCGCCCCTTTCGGCTCCGCAGCCCCGGAGCTGGAGGTTCGCGGCGTGACCCACGACTCGCGGCGGGTGGAGCCGGACTACGTCTTCGTGGCCTTGCCGGGCCAGCGCTTCGACGGCCACCGCTTCGTCCCGGACGCCGTGAAACGTGGCGCGGTGGCGGTGGTTGGCGCGCGGGAGCTCGAGCCCGGGGTCTTCTACCTACGCCTGCCCGAGGCCGGGCTGCGCCCGGCGCTGGCGCGGCTGGCGGCCGATTTTTACGGCCGCCCTTCCGAAAAACTCTGGGTCGCCGGCGTCACCGGAACCGACGGCAAGACGACCACCACCTTCCTGCTGCACCACCTGCTCGCGGCCACCGGCCGGCGAACCGGGATGATCGGAACCGTCGGCTACGACGTCGGTGCAGGGCTCGCCTTCCCCGAAGACCACTTCACTACCCCCGAGGCCCCGGAGGTGCAGGGGCTGCTGGCGCGGATGGTAGAAGGGGGGCTCACCCACGCGGTGCTCGAGGCCAGCTCCCACGCCCTGGCCCAGCACCGGCTCGACGAGGTGGCCTTCGACCTGGCCGTTTGGACCCACCTCAGCCCCGAACACCTCGACTTTCACCGCAGCATGGAAGACTACTTCCGCGCCAAGGCGCTGTTGGTCGAACGCGCTCCGCTGGCCGTGCTCAACACCGCCTGCCCCTACGCCATGCGGCTGGCGGACAGGCCCCACCTCAGCTACGGCCCCGGGGGCGACATCGAACTGCTGGAAGTAGAAGAACTGGCAGACGGCCTGGACTTCACCTTCAAGAGCCCCACCAGCGAGTACCGGGCCCGCTTGCCCATGCTGGGCCGCTACAACGCCGAAAATGCCCTGGCAGCCATTGCCGCGGCCCATGCCGCGGGCGTGAGCGTCGCGGACGCCGCGCAGGCGCTGGAAGGCTTTGCCGGCGTGCCCGGGCGGATGCAGGTGATACAGACCGCGCCCTTCCGCGTGGTGGTCGACTTCGCCCACACCCCCAAGGGGCTGGCGGCCACGCTCTCCGCCCTCCGGCCCACCACCAAGGGGCGGCTCATCGTCGTCATCGGCTCCGCCGGCGAGCGCGACCCCGACAAGCGCGCGCCGCTGGGCCGGAGGGCGATGGAGCTGGCGGACCTGGCAGTCTTCACCGAAGAAGACAGCCGCAGCGAGCCGGTGGAAAAAATCCTGGTCGAGATGGCCCGGGGGGCCGAAGAGGCCGGCGGGCGCGAGGGCGAGCGTTTTTGGCTCGAGCCCGACCGCGAGCGCGCAATCGCCCTAGCCTTCGACCTCGCCCACCCTGGCGACACTGTCGTTCTGGCGGGTAAAGGTCACGAACGCACCCTGGAACGCGCCACCGAAACCCTGTCCTGGGACGAGGTCGCGCTAGCGCAAAGGCTGCTACGCCAGGGCTGACCAACCCATCTTGCACCCCTACCCTTCAAGCGCGAGTAAACTGAAACCTGTATGCAACGAAACGACCTGGTGGCTTGGCTCGACGACTTTTTGAAAATTCACGAATACCCCGACCTCTCGCTCAACGGCCTGCAGGTCGAGGGCAAGGAGACCGTCGAACGCATCGGCGTGGCCGTGGACGCAGCCCAGGCCACCTTCGACGACGCGGTGGCCGCGGGGGTGGACCTGCTAATCGTCCACCACGGGCTCTTCTGGGGCAAGCCGCTGGCGATCCGGGGCCACATAAAAAAGCGCATCCAGACCTTGCTGGACGCCGGCATTGGCCTCTACGCCGCCCACATCCCCCTCGACGCTCATCCCGAGGTGGGCAACAACGCGGTGCTCGCCCGCGAGCTGGGCATGACCGATCTCGAGCCCTTTGGCAGCTACCAGGGCGTCAAGATCGGCTTCAAGGGGCGGTTCCCCGTAGGCACGACCCTGCACGACCTCGCCGACCGCCTGGGCCAGCTCACCGGGATGCAAAGCCTGGTGCACCAGGGCGGGGGCGACCTGGTTGCCAGCGGCGGCATCGTCTCGGGCGGCGCCGCCTGGTCGCTGGTGGAGGCCAGCGAGGAAGGGCTCGACGTCTTCATTACCGGCGAGCCCAAGCATGAGGTCTTCCACGAGGCCTTCGAGCGACGCATCAACGTGATCTACGCCGGCCACTACGACACCGAGACCTTTGGCGTGAAGGCGCTGGCGGCGCGGCTGCAAGAGGAGTTCGGGCTCGAGTGGACCTTCTTCGACCGCCCCACCGGACTGTAGGCATGGGCGAGCCATTGCGCTTCATCACCTTCGAGGGCCCCGAGGGCGCGGGCAAGACCACCCAGGCCGTGCGCCTTGCCGAGTGGTTGCGGGCGCGCGGCCTGGAGGCAGTGCTCACCCGCGAGCCCGGCGGCACCGAGCTGGGGCGCGAGGTGCGCCACTGGCTGCTCCACCGCCCCGAAGGGATGAGCGCCCAGGCCGAGTTCTTGCTCTACTCGGCCGACCGCGCCGAGCACCTGCGCCGGGTGGTGCGCCCGGGGCTGGAGCGGGGCGCTTTCGTGATCAGCGACCGCTTCGTGGACTCTTCCTACGCCTACCAGGGCTACGGGCGCGGCCTGGACCTGGACTGGCTGCGGGCGGTAAGCCGGGGCATCGTGGGCGAGACCCGGCCCGCGCTCACCGTCTTGCTCGACCTGCCCCCCGAAGAGGGGCTGGCCCGCCTGCGTGGACGCGACCGGCTGGAGGGCGAACCCGCCGCCTTTCACGCCCAGGTGCGGCAGGGCTACCTGGAGCTTGCCCGGGCCGAGCCGGAGCGTTTTTTGGTGCTCGACGCCCGGGAGGACCCGGAAAGCCTGGCCGCGCGAATTCGCGAGGAGGTGAGCCGCAGATGGGCGCTCGACTGAAATGGGCGCTAACCGCGCTCGCCGTGGCGCTCGCCGCCTACGGCTACTACGCCGGAACCCGCTTGCAGCTGGAGACCACCCCAGCCCCCATGCAACTGCGCCAGCGCGTGCTCTACGTGACCACCCCGACCAAGACCTACGAGCTCATCGTGGAGGTGGCCGAGACCCCCGAACAGCAGGCCCGCGGCCTGATGTACCGTACTGAGCTGGCCGAGAACCGCGGGATGGTCTTTCTCTTTCCCCGCGCCACCGACGCGGGCTTTTGGATGAAGAACACCAAGATTCCGCTTTCCATTGCCTTCTTCGACAAGAACGGGCGGATCGTGCGTATCCTGCAGATGGACCCCTGCACCCTGCCGCCCGAGGAGTCGGACCGCTGCCCCGTCTACGCGCCGGGCACGGCCTACGTGGGGGCGCTGGAGGTGAACCAGGGCTGGTTCGCCGCCCGTGGGGTGAAGGAGGGCGACTCGATCAGTTTTGGCCCCTGGAAATGAGCGCCGGGCGCCCGCGGGCGCCCGGCGCGTGACGGCGCGGCGGCTAGTCGGCCGCGGCGCTTTCCTTGCTGCTTTTTTCCTTCGCGTCTTCTTTCTTAGGCGACGCGCCGGCAGAATTGCTGGAACGGGAGTCCTTGACGTACCAACCTGAGCCCTTGAAGATCACGCCCACCGGCTGGATGATGCGCTTAACCGGCTCACCCGTTTCGGGGTGATGGGTGAGGGGCTCGTCGTGGATGCTCTGCTCCACCTCGAAGTACTCTCCGCTCTCGAGTCCCTTGTAGACGTAGGTCGGCATCCTTCCCTCCTGGGTGTATTTTGACACTCAAAAGGTCTGAGTGTCAATACTCAGGGTGGCGTAGACTGGAGCCGTGAAGAAGGAGCTGCGCAAGCGCCTGCTCAAGCGCCGGAGCGCCCTCGACACCACCCGCCTCGGCGCGGCGGCGGCGCGCCATCTGGCCGGCTTTTTGCGCGAGCGGGGTGCGCGCGAGGTGCTCCTCTACCTGCCCTTTCGCGGCGAGCTGAGCCCGCTCGAGCTGCTGGAGCTTTACCCCGAGGCGCAATACCACCTACCCCGCACCGCCCCGGACGGGCTCACCGTGCACCCCTTCGCCTCGCCACGCGAACGCCACCCCTACGGCTTCGAACAGCCCACCGCGAACGCGCCGCGCACCGACCCGCGCCGACTCGACGCGGTGGTGGTGCCGGGGCTGGCCTTCGATCGCGCGGGCTACCGGCTGGGCTACGGCGGCGGCTACTACGACCGCTTCCTGCCCACGCTTCCCGAGACGACGCTGCGCATCGGGCTCGCGCCCGCGGCGCTGGTGCTCGAGCACCTGCCCCGCGACCCCTGGGACGCCCAGGTGGACTGGCTGGCCACCGAAGAGGGTCTCTTGCACGCAACGGCTCCAGACAACTGAGTTAAACTGGGCCCGTGATTCGGGCGGTGCTCTTCGACCGCGACGGCGTGCTGATGCGCCCGGCGCGGGGGGTATGGCCCCAGTTCGCCGAGTGGCTGAGCCGCTGCACCCCCGGCGGCGTCACCCCGGAGCGGCTCCTGCGCACGATCGAGCCCATCTGGGAACGCTACGCCCTCGAGATCCGCCGCCTGCACGTTCCGCCCGGCACCGAAGACGAGTTCTGGACGAAAATGGCCGCCGAGATCGTGCGCGCCCTCGACAGCCGCTGCCACCCCCACGACCTGGTCTGGTCCTGGCCCTACTACCGCTTCATCGAACCCGTGTTGGGTGCCCGCGCCCTGCTCGAGTGGCTCAAACTGCGCGAGTACGTGGTGGCCGTCTACTCGAACACCACCCCGAGCCTGCGCGAGAGCCTGGCCTACCACGGCCTGGCGGACTTCGTGGACCACTTCTTCGCCAGCAACACCATCGGCTTCCTCAAGCCCGACGGCCGCGGTTACCAGCTGGTGGCCGAAACCCTGGGCCTGCGCCCAGAGGAGATCGCCTACTTTGACGACTACGAGGACAACGTTCGCTTCGCCCGCCGCGAGGGCTACCGCGCCTACCTGGTGCGCCTGGGGCAGCCCGGCCCCGAGGTGGTGCACGACCTCGACCTGATCTACGACATCCTCGAGTAGCTAAAGGCGCGCGTGCGCTGGGCGGAGCACCCCCCGCTTGGCGCGCCCCCAGCCCAGCCCCCAGCCCCCGACCGTGACCCAGTGCCAGCCGTCCCCGCCCGCGAAGGGTACGGCCTCGCCCGCGGCGAAGCGCAGCGCGGCGGGGTCGTCCACCTCGAAGCGGTGTTCCGGTCGGCCCACCGTGGCGGGCGCGTGGGCCAGGTGGGCCGAGGGCACGAAGCGCCCCTTCCTGGCCTGGCCCAGGTAGAGGCCGGGCGCGGGCGCGTTCAGGTGGGCGAGGTCGGGCAGCCCCGGCGGCAGCAGGTAGAGGTGGCCACCCCGCTCCCACAGCTCGCCTTTGGGCGGGGCGTCCAGGTGGTCGCGCGCCCAGGCGCGCCACTCGGCCAGGGCGCGGTGGTCGGGACGCGGCGGGCGGAAGCGCGGCGGCGAGCCGGCCTCTCCCTCGCGGCGCACCAGCCGGGCCAGGAAGTGCCCTTCGCCGCGCAGGCGGTGGGGCCACAGCCGCGCGGTGCGCTCGAGCGCCGCCCCTCCCCCACCCCATTCGGGCACCCCGGGGGCGAAGCTGGGATGAAGCCGCGCGTCCTCGAGCTCGAAGTTGGGGTGGGCGCGCAGGAAGTCGCCCACGACGCCCTCGTTCTCCTCGGGGGCGAAGGTGCAGGTCGAGTAGACGAGCACGCCGCCGGGCCCCACCAGCCGGGCCGCGGCGTCGAGGAGGCGGCGCTGCACCTCGGCCGCGCGCGCCGGCGAGGACGGCCCCCAGCGCCGCGCGGCGGCCGGGTCCTTGCGGAACATCCCCTCGCCGCTGCAAGGGGCGTCGAGGAGCACCCGGTCGAAGAAACCCGCCCAACGCTCGGCCAGCCGCGCCACCGGCGCCTGGACGACCGCCTGGGTGCTGCCCCAGCGCTCCAGGTTATCGAGCAGGCCGCGGATGCGGCTCGAGTCCACCTCGTTGGCCACGAGCACGCCGCGCCCGCCCATCTTGGCGGCCAGGTGGGTCGTCTTGCCGCCGGGGGCGGCGGCGAGGTCGAGCACCCGCTCGCCCGGCTGGGGATCCAGCAGCTCTCCCACCGCCTGGGCGCTGGGCTCCTGGATGTAGTAGAGCCCGGCGTAGAAGTAGGGGTGCGGACCGGGCCGCGCCTCGGGGAGGTAGTAGAAGCCGGCCGGGCTCCAGGGAATGGGCTCGAGCGGCCAGGGGCTCAGCTCGCGAAACGCCTCGGGCGTGAACTTGAGGGTGTTGACCCGCAGGCCGTAGCTGCGGTCCTCCGCGGTCAGTGCCCGCAGGAAAGCGGGGTAGTCCTCCCCCAAGAGTTCGGCCATCTTGTTCAGGAACGCCCCTGGCAGCTCGGCCATACGCTCCGAAAGTATACTGCAGGCGTGATCGTGGCCATTGGCAGCGACCTGGTGGAGCTGGAGCGGATCCGCCGCGTCTACCGCCGCCACCCCGAGCGCTTCCTCGAGCGCCACTTCACCCCGGCGGAGCAGGCCTACGCCCTCGCCGCCGCCGACCCCGCCCCGCGGCTGGCGGCACGCTGGGCGGCCAAGGAGGCCTTCGCCAAGGTCTGGCCCGAACGGCTGGGCTGGCGCGAGGTCTGGGTGGCGCGCGAGGGGCCGCGGCCGGTGCTGCGCCTCGCGCCCGAACTGCAAGAAAAGCTCGAGCGCCGCGGCTGGCGCGCCCACCTCACCCTCAGCCACGAGCGCTGCTGCGCGCTGGCGGTGGTCATCCTGGAGACCATCACACACCCTTCACCTTCGGGCCGATAGAATGTCCCTGAGATGATGCCAACGCGCACCGTGCAGCTGCACCCCATCACCTCCGGGGACGCCGAGGCCATTCAACGCGTCTACGCCCAGAGCCCAGGCCACTTCGAGCGCATCGGCATCGAGGTGCCTGCCCTGGCCGACGTGGAGCGCGAGGTGGACACCATCCTCAGCGACCCGCAGCGCCGCGCCTACCTGATCCGCGACGGCGAGCAGGCGGTGGGCTACCTCGACCTCAAGCAGCGCTACCCGAGCGAGGGCGAGGCCACGGTAACCCTCATCCTCATCGCCGAACCCTACCGCGGCCGCGGCTACGGGCACACGGCCATCGCCGACCTCGAGGCCATGCTCGCCCACGACACCCAGCGCCTCTACGCCGCCGTCTACGGCCACAACCCCGGCGCGGTGGCCTTCTGGAAGAAACTGGGCTACCGCTACCTGAAGGACGGCGGCCCCACCCTCAGCTGGTACTACAAGCGCCTCAGCTAGGTCGCGGCGCCATGACCACGAGCAGCACCGCCGGCTTCTCCCCGGCGTCCCAGACCCCGTGGGGCTCGCCCGCGGGGGCGCGCGTCGCCTGGCCGCTGGTGAGCGTGGCCTGCTCCTCGCCCACCTGCACCCGCACCTCGCCGGCGAGCACCAGGTAGATCTTGTCGGAACCCTCGTGGGCGTGCACCTTCTGCATCTGCCCCGGCAACAGGGTGTAGAGGTCGTAGAAGAGGTAGGGCGAGTCAAAGACGGGGATTTTTTGCATCTTTTCGGCGTCGAACCGGGCAAGCTCTTCCAGCGTGCGGATCTCCATACCCGCAGCATAGCCGGTTTGCCCCCGCGGCTCCGGCCGCGGATAATGCGAACATGGATCTGGGACTGCGAGGTAAAACGGCCATCGTCACCGGAGCCTCCCAGGGCATCGGCCGCGCCATCGCCGAAGCGCTGGCGGCCGAGGGGGCGCGGGTGGTGCTCTCCGCCCGCAACGAGGAGAAGCTGCGCCGCGCCGCCGGCGACATCTGCGCCGCCGGGGGCGACGCCACCTACCTGGCGGGCGACCTGAACGAGCTCGAAACCGCCCGCCGCCTGCTCGAGCACGCCCGCAGCGAGTTCGGCCCGGTGGACGTGCTTGTGGGCAACACCGGCGGCCCGCCCAGCGGTCTGGCCGCCGAGCTACCCGAGGGCGCCTGGCGCGAGGCGGCCGAGCTACTCTTCTACCCGCAGGTGCGCCTGGCCCAGGCTGCGCTGCCCGAGATGCAGACACGCGGCTGGGGGCGCATCCTCTTCGTCACCTCGATCTCGGTCAAGGAGCCGATCGAGAACCTGGCGCTCTCCAACGCCCTGCGCGCGGCGGTCACCGGCTTCGCCAAGACGCTGGCGCGCGAGGTGGCGGCCAGCGGCGTGACCGTCAACACCCTCGGCCCCGGCTACACCGCCACCGAGCGGGTGAAGCACCTCTTCGAGGACAACGCCGCCCGCCAGAACACCACCCCCGAGGCGCTGGAGCAACGGCTGCTGGCCCAGATCCCCGCCCGGCGCATGGCGCGCCCCGAGGAGATCGCCGCGGTGGCCGCGTTCTTGGTGAGCGAGCCGGCCTCCTACCTGACCGGCCAGGCCGTCATGGTGGACGGCGGCTACACCCACGGCCTGCTCTAGTAAAGTGGGTGCCGGAGGGAAGGATGGGCGTCAAGAAGACCGTAGTGATCCAGCAACTCTGCGACAAGCGTTTCGCGGGCGAGAACGAGACGGGCCAGAAGGTGATCGTGGACGGGGGCAACCCCGCCGTCAGCCTGCGGCCCATGGAGATGCTGCTCGCGGCGCTGGGCGGCTGCACCGCCTATGACGTGGTGGACATCATGAAGAAGAAGCGCACCCCCTTGGCCTTCTACCGCGTCGAGGTGACGGGCGAGCGCGCCGAGAAGCACCCCAAGCGCTACACCCACATCCACGTGGTCCACATCGGCGGCGGCGAGGGCGTGACCGAGAAGCAGTTCGCCCACGCAGTGCGCCTGAGCCACGAGAAGTTCTGCGGCGCTTCGGCCAGTCTCAACGCCGAAATCACCTGGGAGGTGCGCCTCGAAGAGGCTGCCACAGGCTGAGCGGCTGCGCCGGCTACTGCAGGAGGGGCGCGAGCTCGCCGCGGCGCGCCTCTTGCAGGCGGAAGCCGCCGGGGCTGGCGCGGAGCGCGCCCGGCTGGAGTACTGGGCCGGGCTGCTCCTCATCCACGCCGGGCGCGAGGTCGAGGGGACGCTGGCGCTCGAGCGCGCCGGCGTGGCGCTAGAGCGGCTGGATCTCCCCCAGCCCACGCTCGAAGGCCTCTTCCAGGAGCTCGGGCTCGAGTTCGACGACCTGACCGAAACGTAGGTAGACCAGCCGGGCCCGCGGCTCGACGCCCCAGGCCTCGCGGATGGCCCGGCGGTAGAGCGCCAGCTGGAAGTGGTAGCGCTCGGGGTGCACCTCGCGGTCGGTCTTGTAGTCTTCTAGCGCCCAGTCCTCACCGACGCGGTAGAGGCGGTCGATAACCCCCTCCCAGACGGTGTCGAAGCCCTCGGCCCGGGTGGGCAGGACGAGCGGCAGCTCGGGGTAGTCTTCGTCGCGCGCGGCCAGCGCCGGCAGCTCTGCGCCCAGCAGCGCCCAGTAGTGCTCGAGCAACGCACTCACCTCCTCCCGCACCCGCGCGCGCTCGGCCTCGCCCAGGCGCTGCATCGCCTCCTGGGTCCAGAGGTCGTTCAGCCGCTCCGGGCCCCAGTTCTCGCCGATGGCGTAGTGAACCAGGATGCCGGTGGTTCGGGCGACCAGGCCCGCGTCCACGGGCTCGCTCTCCAGCTCGACTACCAACTCGCCCCCGTCGGCCAGCTCCGCCGGTGCGCCCTTCTCGGCCTTGAAGGCGCTGGGCGAGTAGACCGGCGGCCGCGCCAGCGGCTCCACCGGCTGGCGCAGGCGCTCGTCGGCCGCCTCGGTGCGGGCGCGCGGCGGGGCGGCCAGCCGCGGACGGGGCAGCCGGGTGACGTCGAGGCGGCGCAGCTCGACCTCTTCCCAGCCGGGCAGGCCCACCTCCACGTGCAGTGTGCGGGCCAGGGTGTGGCGCCAGAACTTCTCCGCGCCGTCCTTCAGCGGCACGCTGTAACTCACCAGCATCCGCTCGGCGGCGCGGCTCAGCCCCACGTAGAGCAGCCGGAAGCTCTCCCACTCCTCCCGCGCCTTCCACTCCGCGGCGAAGCGGTCGTAGTCGGCGTCGCCGGTGGCGGCGAACTCACCGCTGCCAGGGCGTACGTAGAAGGGGTCCTTGAAATCGGGCTGGCCCCGGTTGAGGTCGTAAAGCGCCACCACCGGCCACTCCAGCCCCTTGCTGCCGTGCAGGGTGTAGACCCGCACCGCGTCGAAGCCGCCTTCGGGCACGCTGGCCTCGTCGCTGCCGCGCAGGTCCTCGAGGTCGCGCAGCAAGAACTCGAGCCGGCGGTAGCGGCGCTGGGCCATTTTGAAGAGGAGCTGGTCCACGTTGGCACGGGCGGGGGGCTCGAGGCGTTCGAGGTAGCTCTGGCCGTCCAGGAAGGGCGTGCGCACCATCCGCTCGAAGAACTCGAGCGGCGGCAGGGTCTGGACCCAGGCGCCAAGCTGGTGCAGGCGGCCGGCCACCTCGGGGGCGGTGCGCTCGAGCTCGGCCAGCGGGTCCGCTGCTCGCAGGACGCGCTCCATCTCCTCCTGCTCAAGTCCCCCGAAGGGACCGCGCAGGAAGGCGGCCAGGCTGTAGGCGTTGCCGGGGTCGAGGGCCACGCGGGCGGCGTGGACCAGGTCGCGCACCTCGATCAGGTCGTAAAACCCGCGCCCGCCGATGACCACGTAGGGGATTTCGTGCCCCGCGAGCGCGCGACCGAGGAGCGGCACCGAGCTGTGGCTGCGCACCAGCACGCCCATATCGCGCCACTGGTAGCCCTCTTCTTCATGGCGGGCGGCCAGCCAGCGGGCCAGCTGGTCGGCCTCGTAGGGGCGCAGCCCGTCGAGTCGGCCCGCCCCGCGCACGACCTGCACTTCCACCTGACCCGCGCCCGCGTCCGGCCGCGGCCGCACCGGCGGGGCCTCCTCGCGGCGGAAGGCCTCGGGGCGCTCCTGCGCCACCCAGCCGGTGTAGCGGTTCAAAAACGCCACCATCTTGCGGTCGTGCCGCCAGCTGACCTCGAGCGGCGGCAGCGGCTCGCCGGCGGCCATGGCGCTGCGGAAGACGCCCACGTCAGCATTGCGGAAGGCGTAGATGGACTGCTTGGGGTCGCCCACCACCTCGACCGCGACCCCCAGGCGCTCGAGCGCAGCGAAGACCTCGCCCTGGAGGGGGCTGGTGTCCTGGTACTCGTCGACGAAGACCCGGGCCAGGCGCGCCCGCAGCCGCTCGCCCAGCCGCCGGTTGCGCCCTGCGTGCTCGAGCAGCCGCCAGGCCAGCAGCTCGACGTCCGAAGGCCCCAGCGCCTCGCCGCCGAGCCGGCGGCGGTAGCGCTCGAAGACGGCCTGGTAGTCGCGAAACAGCGCCTCGGCCGCAGGCCCCTGGGGCCTCAGCTCGGCCGCCAGCGAGCGGCGGGCGAAGAGGGCCACCAGCTCCCCAGCCCGCTCGGGCAGGGCGTCGTTCAAGTAGACGAAGGCGCGAGCCTCCTCGGCGAAGACGGCCTCGGCCTCGGCCGCGTCGATGCGCAGGAAGTCGGGCTCGAGCCCGACGACCAGGGCGTTCTGGCGCAGCAGCTCAGCGAAGAAGCCGTGGATCGTGGTCACCGTGGCCCCGAGCACGCCGTTGGCCAGCTCGCCGGCGCGGGCCATCACCGCCTCGGGCGGGCGGTCCTCCTCGCCCGAGGGCTCAAAGCTGCCGTCCGCGATGGCCAGCAACCGCTCGCGCAGGCGCGTCTTGAGCTCGGCCGCCGCCGCACGGGTGAAGGTGACCGCCGCCAGGCGGTAGGGCGGGTGCTCGGCCAGCGCCGCGGTGAAGCGGCTGGTGAGGGCGTAGGTCTTGCCGGTTCCGGCCGAGGCGACGCGAACCCTCATGCTTCCTCCTTACGGCAAACATCGGCGAAGGGGCAGTCGCGGCAGTGCCAGCCGGGCACCACCTCGGCGCGGGCCTGGCGGTAACGCTCGAGCGCCCTCCGCGCCCGATCCTTACGCGTGCGAACCATCTTTTCGAACCAGGGCGTACCCGGGTCCGCGCCGTAGGCGTTGATGGGCACGCCGCCGAAGGGCCAGTAGACCAGCTCCACGCGGTAACCGCGCCTCAGGTACTGCTCGGCCACGATGAACTCCGCCCAGCGCTCCTTGAACTCTTCGCGGGCCTCGTCGCGGTCCGAAACCGCCCGGCCGAAGCGGTGGATGTAGGCGGTCCGTCCCTCGCGCTCGCCCGCGTGAACGGTAACCTTGACGCCCTCGAAGCTGACGCTAGGGTAAAAGCTGAGCCGCTCCCAGACCGCCCGGCTCATGCCGTAGACGGCCAGGTCCTCCACCGCCGGGCCCGCAGGATCGGACTTGGCCCTGGCCAGGCGCCTGAAGGTGGGGTACCAGCCGCGCTCGTCCTCGTCCTCGGAGCGCAGCCCCTCGAAGCGCTCGAGCCAGGCGCGGAAGCCGCAGCCCCCGTAACGGCGGTCGAAGGCGTAGACGCGGCTCAGGCTCTCCGGCTCGGGCAGCGGCAGCGCCGCGGCTGGCGCCCGGTAGCCCGCGCCCTCGCGCGAAAGCGCCCGGCTGACCAGCGGCACCGGCCCCATTGGTTGCGGTTCGACCCCGGCCACCAGGTCGCGCTCGGGGTCGAGGGGGCGGCCGGCGTCGGCCTCGGGGTAGGTGATCACCACCTCCCCGGCCAGCTGGCGCAGGTTGCGCCACAGGAGCAGGTCGCGGCCGCGCAGCCGCCGTGGCAGCACCCCGCGCTCGCCGTAGACGCTTTCGAAGACCTCGGTCCAGGGGCGGCGCGCCTCTTCGGGCAGGAAGTAGTCCTCACGCTCGCCGAAGGTGTAGACCCCCTCGCTCGCGCCCACCACGTAGGCCTTGCGGTAGCGGCGACCGCTGACCTCGCGGGTCGAGAGCAGCGCCACCCCGCCGGGCCGGCGCTGGCGCGAACGCACCCGCTCCAGCAGCCCCGCCCACCAGGCGCGAAAACCCTCGGGGCCGCCGGCCTCGAGCGCCTCGCGCGCCCGTAGCCTGAAGACCTCGCGCCAGCGGCTCTGGGCCAGCTGGGGCCAGCCAGCCAGCAGCGCCTCGGCCCAGGCGAGCACGTGGGCCGCGCGCGCCTCGGGCGCGTCGGGCGCATCCGCCAGCGGGTCGAGCCGGCGCAGCACCGCCGCCAGCGCGGTCGCGAGGGGGCCGCCTGGGCCGCCGTCCAGCTCGGCGGCCAGCTTTTCCAGCGCGTCCTGGCCCGCCAGCCCCCGCGCCAGCGCCGCCCGCCCCAGCGGCGCCAGCTCCTCGAAGAGGAAGAGCGCCTCGGCCGTGGGGTGGTCGGGAAAGCGCAGCAGGTCCACCAGAAGCCGCCCCGCCTCGTCGTCGCTGGGGGAGCGGTAGGTCTCGTCCATCAGATAGAGGTCGTACTCGCGCGCCAGCATCTTGGCCGCCTCCAGCCGCTCGGGCGGCACCACCAGCACGAGCTCCAGCGGGTCGTCCCCCTCTACCAGCAGGTCGCGCTTGAGCCGGGCCAGCACCCAGCGCAGCTCATGCACCGGGTTGTCGGCCCGCCAGACCTCGACCCTGCTCGGGGCCGCGCGCGCTTCCTCGGCCGCGCCCGGCGGCTCGGGCAGCGCCGCCCAGACCTCCACGCCGGCGCGCTCGAGCGCGTGCAAAAGCGAGAGCGCCACCGGAAAGAGCTCCCAGAACCCGGCCACGAAGAGGGCGTCCAGATCGGGCCGCCAGCGGCCCGCGGCCACCCGCTCGGCGGCGAGCCGGGCGACGTCGTCGGGGTCGAGGGCCGCGCCCTTGTCACGCTCGTAGCGGGCGTAGACGCGCGCCAGCGCCCGCGCCTCGGCGTCGGGCTGGGGCACGTCGCCCGGCGCCACCTCGAAGCGCTTGAGCTCGGCGATGGCCAGGGCAAAAAGGCGCGCCTCGCCGGGGCTGGGCGGCCGGCCCAGCTCGGCGTGGATGGCCTCGCCCACCCGCGCCACCCGCAGCCCGGTCGAAATCTGGGGCGCGTCCAGCCCGGTCTGCGCCAGCACCCGCTGGTGCAGCTGCTGCAGGTGGAGCACCTCTACCCCCAGCCGCGCGCCGCCCTCTGCCAGGCGCCTCAGGGCGTAGTCGCGCGCCGAGGGCAGGGTGAGCCAGCCGATCCGGCCGCGGGCGGCGGTCACCTCGGCCGCCCGCGCCCGCATCCGCGCCTCGGCCGCGCCGTCGCCTGCGTCCCGGAGCCATCGCATCCAGACGCATTCTACGACGCCCGCCGGTCGCTCAGGAAAACCTAATAGTAATGACTTGCATTAATCGGCAAAATGGGCTATAGTACACGGCGGAGGTGCAGGACCTATGGAAACCAACGAAACCGTAATCTCCCTTCCCCGACTGAACGAACCGGCCCCCGACTTCGAGGCCAAGACCACCAAGGGAACCCTCAAGCTCTCCGACTTCAAGGGCAAGTGGGTGGTCCTCTTCAGCCACCCCGCCGACTTCACCCCGGTGTGCAGCACCGAGTTCCTGGCGTTCGCGCGCAAGGCGGACGAGTTCGCCAAGCGCAACGTCCAGCTCATGGGGCTCTCGATCGACAGCATCCACAGCCACCTGGCCTGGATCAAGGACCTGGAGGACCTGACCGGCACTACCATCGACTTCCCGGTGATCGCCGACCTGGACATGAAGGTCTCCAACCTCTACGGCATGGTCCACCCGGGGGCGGCCGACACCGCCGCCGTGCGCACCGTCTTCATCATCGACGACAAGGGCATTCTGCGCGCGATGCTCTACTACCCGCTCACCAACGGCCGCAACATCGACGAGGTGCTGCGCCTGGTCGACGCACTGCAGTTCACCGACAAGACCGGGCTGGCCACCCCGGCCGACTGGCAGCCGGGCGAGCTCGCCATCGTGCCCCCGCCGGCCACCATCGACGAGGTCAAGGCCGACGAGGCCAAGAAGAGCGAGTACGCCGAGTTCAAGCGCTGGTACCTGCGCTACAAGAAAGCCTAAGGCAGCCTGCGCACGACACCGCCGCCCACAGGGCGGCGGTGGCCTTTGGGCCGCCCGGTTAGGACACCAGGCTGCGTTCCACCCGCGCGAGCGCCTGCTCCAGGTCCTCGGTCAGGTCGCGCGGATCTTCGATGCCCACCGAAAGCCGCACCAAGCCGGGGGTGATGCCCTGGCGCCCCCGCACCTCGGGCGGCAGCAGCTCGTGGGTGGTGCTGGCGGGGTGGGTGGCCAGCGACTCGACGTCGCCCAGGGAGACCGCCTGGGTGAAGAGCTCGAGCCCGTCGAGGAAGACGCGCGCCGCGTCGAAGCCGCCGTGCAGCTCCAGGGCCACCATCCCGCCGTAGCGGTCCATCTGCCGCGCGGCGACCTCGTGCCCGGGGTGCTGCGGCAGCCCCGGGTAGTAGACCCGGGCCACCGCCGGATGGCGGGCCAAGTAGGCGACCACGGCCTCGGCGCCGTCGCAGTGGGCCTCCATGCGAAGCGCCAGCGTCTTGATCCCCCGCATGAACAGGAAGGCGTCCTCGGGGCTCATCGCCCCGCCGACGTGGCGCAGGCCGTGCATCCGCAGCTCCTGCATCATCTCGCCGGGCCCGGCTACCACGCCGCCGATCGCGTCGCCGTGGCCCCCCAGGTACTTGGTCGCCGAGTGCACCACCAGCTCGATGCCGAACTCGAGCGGCCGCGTCAGGTAGGGGGTGGCGAAGGTGTTGTCGGCGACGGTCAGCACCCCGTGCGCGCGCCCGACCTCGCCGACCTGCGCCAGGTCGTGGATCCGCAGCGTCGGGTTCGTGGGCGTCTCCACGTAGAGCATCCGGGTCTTGGGGCCCACCCACGCCGAGGGCGGCTCCTCGGAAACGTCGCGAACCTCGATGCCGAAACGCGCCAGGGTCTCCAGGAAGAGCCCCTCGGTGCCGCCGTAGAGGGGGCCGAGGAAGGCCAGCTCGTCGCCCGGCTGGAGGAAGGTCAGGGTCAGCGCCGCGATCGCCGCCATGCCGCTGGCGAAGGCCACCGCGTCCTCGGCGCCCTCCAGACTCGCCACCTTTTCCTCGAACACCCGCACCGTGGGGTTGCCGATGCGGGTGTAGACGTAACCGGGCTCCTCGCCCGCGAACATTCGTGCGCCGCGGTCGAAGGAACCGTAGGCGAAGGTCGAGGTGCGGAACACCGGGGTCACGTGCGCGCCCGTGGTGGGATCGGGCCGCGAGCCCGCGTGCAACGCACGGGTTCTGAAGCGTTTCATCGTTCCTTCCTTTCTCCCCTGTGGGGACCGCCTGGTTCTCGGATTCACTATACCGCCGGTAGACTGAGCGTAGGTGAAGCCCCGTCCCTCCTTCTCCATCCTCGCCCGCCGCTACGACCGGCTCATGGCCGACGTGCCCTACGAGGGCTGGGCCGCGTTCGTGCTGGCGGCGCTGGCGGGCGAGGGCGCGACCCCGCGCGACCTGCTCGAGCTCGGCGTCGGTACGGGCAACGCCCTCGTCCCCTTCTTGCGGCGCGGCCTGGAGGCGGTGGGGGTGGATGCCTCGGCGGCGATGCTGGCGGTCGCCCGGGCCAAGCTCCCCGGCGTTCCGCTCATTCGCGCCGACGCGCGCACGCTGCGGCTGGGCCGCCGCTTCAACCTCGTCTACTCGGCTTTCGACAGCCTCAACAACCTGCTCACCCCCACCGACCTGCGCGATGCGCTGGCCGCGGCGCGCCACCACCTGCGGCCCGGAGGCTGGCTCGCCGCCGACCTGAACACCCCCGCCGGCTTGCAGGAACTCTGGCGCGAGGAGGTGTGGGAGGAGGACGGCGTCCGCCTGGTCTACGGCTACGACCCCGCCACCCGCCTGGGCCGGCTCGAGGTCTGGGTGGAGGGCGAGCGCGAGCTGCACCTCGAGCGCGGCTACGAGCCGGAAGAGGTGCACTCGCTGCTCGAGGTGCTGGGATACGACCCCGTCTTCTACCTCACCTACCCCGAGGGCCTGCCCCCGGGCCCGCTCGCAGAGCGCTTCTGGGTCTTCGCGCGCCGTCCTCACGCGCCTTAGGGGCGCGCCGGCTAGGTTAAGGACGTGACCCCCCGCGAACCCGTGAACACCTACACCCACGCGGCCGGCGCCGTCGGGGCGCTGGTGGGCCTGGCCGGCCTCGTCTACCTGGCCGGCTCCGACCCCCTCAAGCTGGCGGCCGCGCTCGTCTTCGGCCTGACGATGTTCCTGATGTACACCGCCAGCGCCGGCTACCACGCCGCCCGAATCGGCGAACGCGGGCTCGCCTGGCTGTGCAAGCTCGACCACGCCGCCATCTTCCTCTTCATCGCCGGCTCGTACACCCCGGTGCTGCTCACCCTGCTCAACGGCCCCGCCCGCTGGGGCTGGCTGGGGCTGGTGTGGGGGCTCGCGGTGCTGGGCATCGCCCTCAAGCTCTGGAAGATGACCGCGCCCCGCTGGCTCTCCACGCTCTCCTACCTGGGGTTGGGCTGGCTCGCGGTCTTCCTGGTGCCCCAGCTACAGCTGCCGCCGGCGGCGCTGGGCTGGCTGCTGGCGAGCGGGGCCTTCTACTCACTGGGGGCGCTCGTCTACGCGCTGAAGAAACCCAACCTGCCCCGCCTGGGCTTCCACGAGCTGTGGCACCTCTTTGTCCTCGGCGGCAGCGCCACCATGTACGCCGCGGTCTGGATCCTGCTCGCTCACCCCGCTTGATCGTTTTCATAAATGAGTGTATTCTTAAGATAAACGCCACTTTCTCATGAGAAAGTAGGGGATACTGCAACTATGACGGAACACGAATACGAAACGAGCGAACACATGGACGGACCGCTCATCCTCATCGTCGAGGACGAGAAGGACATTGCCCGCTTCATCGAGCTCGAGCTCCAGGCCGAGGGCTACCGCACCGAGGTGGCCTACGACGGCATCACCGGCCTCTCCAAGTTCCGCGAGACCAACCCCAACCTCGTCATCCTCGACCTCATGCTGCCGGTCATGGACGGCCTCGAGGTCGCGCGCCGCATCCGCAAGACCTCGAACATCCCCATCCTCATCCTCACCGCCAAGGACGCCGTGACCGACAAGGTGGAGGGCCTGGACGCCGGCGCCGACGACTACCTGGTCAAGCCCTTCTCCATCGAGGAGCTGCTGGCCCGCGTGCGCGCCCACCTGCGCCGTGTGACCCCGGCGATCACCGGCGAGATCCGCGTCGCCGACCTGATCATCAACCTGGAAGGGCGCGAGGTCTTCCGCGGCGGGAGGCGCATCGAGCTCTCGAACAAGGAGTTCGAGCTGCTCGAGCTGCTCGCCCGCAGCCCGGGCAAGGTCTTCAGCCGCTTCGAGATCGAGGAGAAGGTCTGGCCCGGCTACCAGGGCGGCTCCAACGTGGTGGACGTCTATATTGGCTACCTGCGCAAGAAGCTCGAGGCCGAGGGCGAGCGCCGGCTGATCCACACCGTGCGCGGCGTCGGCTACGTGCTGCGCGAAGACTGAAGCCCCGCCGCGCCGGCCCCGCCGGCGCGGTTCTCTCCGAGGCCTGGCCGTGAACCTGCGCACCCGCATCACCCTGCTGACGCTGCTCGTCCTCTCGCTCTCGCTCCTAGTGATCGGGGCGAGCGTCTACGCCCTCTTGCAGCGCTACCTCTACCAGACCCTGCGGGCCGAGCTGCAGGACGCGATCAGCCAGGTAATCCAGCAGTACCAGGCCGAGTTCACCATCGGCTCGAGCGGCGACGTCCTCAACAAGGTGCTGCCGCCCTCGGTCTACGGCGAGATCGACCTGCTCATCCCCCAAAACCCCACCCCCGAGTCGTTCGTAAACGAGGTCATCGCCACCACCAGTCGTACCCTGGGGCAGCGGCTGCTCCTGCCCCCCAGCGACTACGCCCAGCTATTGCGAAACAAGGAGATCTGGACCACCGCCCTGCTGCCCCAAGGCGACCGCCCGCCCGAGCGCCTGCTGGTGCACGGCGTGCTCATCAAGGCCCCCACCGCCCCCCTCAACCAGGACACCTGGGTGGCCATCTTCGTGGCCAAGCCGCTCCGGCCCATTGAGTCGACCCTGGCCGAGCTCTCGCGCGTCTTCCTCTTTACCTCGATCTTTGTCCTCACCCTGGGCGGTGTCCTCACCTACCTGCTGGTGGGGCGGACGCTCGAGCCACTCGAGGCCATCACCCAGAAGGCCGAAGAGGTGAGCATCAAGGGCCGCACCCGCCTGCCCGAGCCCGATACCCACGACGAGGTGGCAGCGCTGGCGCGCGCGCTTAACCGCATGCTCGAGCGCCTGGAGCACGCCTTCCAGACCCAAAGCCGCTTCCTCGCCGACGCCTCCCACGAGCTACGCACGCCCATCACCGCCATCCTCGGCCACGTGGGCTACCTGCTGCGCCGCACGCCGGTGAACGACGTCCAGCGCGAGAGCCTCGAGACGATCCGGCGCGAGGGCGAGCGCATGACCAAGCTCGTCACCGACCTGCTCGACCTCGCCGGCAGCGAGGGCGGCTGGCGCTTCGAGGTGCGCCCGGTCGAGCTCGTGGGCCTGCTCAGCGAGCTCGCCGCCGAGTACACCCCTACCTTCGACGGCGAGGTGCGGGTGGAAGCCCCGCAGGACGAGGTCTGGGTTGAGGCCGACGACGAACGGCTGCACCAGGTCTTCGCCAACCTTGTCTCCAACGCCATCAAGGCCGGTGCCCGCCACATCACCCTGCGGGTGCTGCTCCCCGGCGACCGGGTGGTGGTGCGCGTCATCGACGACGGCCCCGGCATCCCCGCCGAGCACCTGCCCCACCTTTTCGAGCGCTTCTACCGGGTCGACAAGGCGCGCGACCGCGCCGCTGGCGGCTCGGGCCTGGGGCTCGCCATCGTCAAGGCCATCGTCGAGGCCCTGGGCGGCGAGGTCTGGGTCGAGTCGGAGGTGGACCGGGGCACCACCTTCAGCGTTTCCTTAAGGCGCGCAACAGCTCCGCCGCCTCATCTGCGCTGATCTCGCCCTTCTCTAGGCGCTCGAGCACATGGGCGCGGTCCAGCCGGGCCTCGTCTTCGCCCACCTCGGTCTCATAGCCCAGGCTGCGCAGCAGCCCCTCGAAGCGGGCGCGCACCGTGGGGTAGCTCACCCCCAGGATCCGCTCCATCTCCTTAAGGTTGCCGCGCGTCTTGACGAAGAGGCGCAGGATCTCTAGCTGCTCCGGCGGCAGGGCCGCGAACTCGTTGACCACGAAGCGCCCTTCGACGCGAGTCTGGCAGCTGGGGCAGGCCAGGCCCGTCACCTCGAGGCGGTCGTGGCACACCGGACATTCGTGGGGCATCAACGGTTTCAAAGCAAACCTCCTACACGCAACACGACGCGGTGGCCCCGCGAGCGTACGTCCAGCAAAGGCTCGTCGGGCCGCAGCTGGTCGAGACCCAGCCGCGGCGGCTCGAAGAGCAGCCGCCAGCCGCCGCGCGCGCCCAGCCGGCGCTGGGTCCACCAACCGGCGAGCGCCAGCGCGAAGGCCAGCGGCGTCTCGAAGGGCTCGAGCGGCAGCAGGATCCTGAACCCGCGCCCGCCGGCGGGCCGCACCTCCAGGTCCAGCCAGCGGGGCTGGCGGCGGCGGACGTGCTCGAGCAACGACCTCATACCACCTCGATGAGCACCTGGGCGCCGCGCGGGTCCTCGATCTCCACCAGCTTGCCCTCCGGGGTGTCGCTTTGCAACGAGGTCAGCAGCTCGTCGAGGTCGAAACCGGCCTCGGCGATCTGCCGCTGCTGTTCCTTAGGGATGAACTTGAGCGCGAAGCGCGCCAGCGCCAGCGGCAGGTTCACCCGCACCTGGCCGGCGTCGGGATCGTCGACGTGGATGCGCAATAGCCGCGCCGGCCCCTTGCGGCTCACCAACTCCGCCTCCTTGGGGGCCCCTTCCAGCGCCTCGAGCAGGCGCTCGGCCTCCTCGGCGGTGATTTGGCCCTCGACCAGAAGCTGCAGGATGCGCTTGCGTTCCTCGTTCACGGCAACCTCACCTCCACCGTACCCAACCCCGACTCCACCTCGAGCCGGGCCCGGCCCGAGCCCAGCGTGGCCTCCAGCCCGCTGTGCTGTCCCTTGCCCTCGCGCACCTCGCCATCCTGGATGAGCCGCACACTGCCCAGGCCCGACGCCAGCCGCGCCCGCACGTCGCTGCCCTCCAGCAGACCGAGCCGCACGCTGCCCATGCCGGTCTCGACACGGTGCCGACCCTCTGCGAGCCGCGCCGACGCCTCGATCGTGCCCTGGCCCACCTCGAGGTCCAGCGCCTCCGCCCGCCCTACGATGAGCGTGCCCTGCCCCAACTCGAAGCGGACACGCTTAGCCTCCTCGATGCGCGCCGTTCCCTGCCCCAACTCCCCCTCCAGAGCGGCCAGCCGCCCCTGGCTCCGCAGCGTGCCCTGGCCGAGATCGAGCTCCACGCGCGTGCCCGCCGGCACCGCCAGGACCACCCGCCGCAACAGCGCCCCGCGCAAGAAGCCCAGCAGACCGCCCAGGTCGAGCCCATCTGAGCGGTCATAGAGCCGCCAGCCGCCCTCGGCGCGCTCGAGCGTCACCCCCTCGACCTCGCTCTCGATCCGCGGCTCGGAGGCCTCCTCGCGCACGGTCAGGGAAAGTTCGGCGCGGCGCAGCCGCACCGCCAGCTCCACCGCCCCGCTCTCGCCCCCGGGGGCGAGAGCGGGGCGGGCCTCCTCCTCCAGCGCCTCGATCAGGCGCTGAGCCTCCTCGGCCGTAATCTTACCCGACTCCAGCAGCTCGGCGATGCGCGTGTACTCATCCATGGCTTGCCGCCCTCCTCGCCTCCCGCAGCAGAGCCACCTGGTGCACGCGCCGCGGCCGCTCCTCCCGCGCCTCCCCGGCGGCGAGTCGCGTGGCGGCCTCGCGCCGGAGCTCCAGCCAGCGATCCAAAGCTCGTTCCCGCAGCGTCCAGGGGTTCATCCTCTCCTCCTTGCGAGAATTGTAAACCCTAGTTTTATATATTGTCAAGTAGCGATTTGCAAATCTCTAAACGGGGTGCCGCCCGCCCCAGTAGGGCGCAACGAAGAAGACGAAGACGAGCAGGGCGTAGGCGGCCCACCACAGCGCGATGCGCACGCCGCTGGGTCGGCCGGGCCGGTGCTCGAGGACGAGCAGGGTAAACAGCGCCCAGGCCGCCATCGTGGCCATCTCCTTGGCGTCGGCGGCCAGGGGGCTGCCCCACAGCCGCCAGGCCCAGGCGATGCCGGTGAGCACCCCCAGGGTGTAAAGCGCGTAACCCGCGCGCAAGTAAGGCCCCTCGAGCCGGGCCAGGCTCACCAGCGGCGGGGCCGAGAGCGAGCGCCAGGGCGCGCGGCGCAACCGGCGGTGCTGGGCCCAGCCGGCCACGGCGGCAAGGAAGGCCACGGTCAGGCTCACATAGGCCAGGGTGAGCACGGCGGCGTGAAAGACCACCAGCGACCACGGCAGCGGCCCGCTCGTGGTGCCCACGAAACGCAGCGAGAGCAGGGCGAAGAAGAGCGCGGTGGCGTAGGCGTAGCGCACCCATACCCGCCAGCGCGGCCGGTCGGCGTAGCCCCGGGCCACCCCCACCAGGCCGATGACGAGCAGCATCGCCGCCTCGAACGACGACCCAAGCACCTGCCCGGTGGTCACCGCGTGCCCCACGGCGGCGGCGAAGAAGAACCACAGCGACCAGCCCGCCCGCCGCTCGTCCCAGACCAATGCGGCCAGGAGCACGAGCGCCCCCAGGCTTACCAACGCGGTGACCACGCTAGCCCTCCAGAAGACGCTCGAGCGCGGGGCCCAGCTCTGGGTCTTTGGCGATCTGGATCAGGGGGTGGGCGGCCTTGCCGGCCATGCGGCGAATGGTGCGCTCCAGCGCCTCCGACCCAGCCAGGCCGCGGCCGCCGAGGACGTTTTCGAGCTCGTCGCGGATCGTCCGCTCGATCCAAGCGCGCAGCCGCTGGATGCGTGGCGCGGCACGGTGGCCGGCGTACCACTCGAGCCAGCCCGAGATCTCCTCGTCCACGATGCGACGCACCCGCGGCAGCTCGCCCTCGCGGGCGGCGCGGTTCTCGGCCACGACGGCCTCGAGGTCGTCGAGGTTGTAGAGGTAGGCACCGCCGAGGCGGCCCACCGCAGGGTCGATGTTGCGCGGCAGGGCGATGTCGATGAGGAAGAGCGGGCCGTCGCGCTGGGCCAGCACCTCGCGCACCCGCGCCTCGCGCACCACGTAGTGGGGCGCGGCGGCGGAGGCGATCACGATGTCGGCGTGGGCAAGCGCTTCGCCCACGTGCTCCATTCCGCAGGCGCGGCCGCCATAGAGGCGCGCCAGCTTCTCGGCGTTCTCGATCGTGCGGTTGAGGACCCACACCTCGCCGATGCCGAAGTGGGCCAGGTGCTCGAGCACCAGCTCGGCCATCTCCCCCGCCCCCAGCACCAGTGCGCGCAGGCCCGAAAGATCGCCAAAGATCGAGCGGGCCAGGTCCACCGCGGCGTAGGCCACGCTCACCGCCCCGCGCCCGATCGCGGTCTCGGCGCGGGCGCGCTTGCCGGCGGCGATCGCGGTCTGGAAGGCCTGCTCGCTGATGGGTCCGGTGGTGCCCGCCTTGCGGGCGGCGAAGAGGCCCTCGCGCACCTGCCCGAGGATCTGGGCCTCGCCCACGACCAGGCTGTCGAGCCCGGCGGCCACCTCGAAGAGGTGGCGCAGCGCGCGCACGCCCGCGTGGGCGTAGGCGTACTGGGTGTAGTGGCCCAGGTGGTCGCGGTAGATCTCGAGGGGGTCGCGCTGCGGCCGCACCAGGTAAAGCTCGGTGCGGTTGCAAGTGGAGACCGCCACCGCCTCGTCGGCCTCTTCACGCAACGCCTCCAGCAGGGCCCTAAGGCGCGGCCCCGAGACGGCCACGCACTCGCGCACCCCTATGGGCGCGGTCTTGTGACTGATGCCCACGACGCGAAACGGCGGCTCCACGGCCCCTCCTGGGCGCCAGTCTACCGCAAAATCCTCTAGGGCACGTGTCCCTTACCGAAGTACAAGTCACGGGCCACCAGGGCCCAACCCTCCACGCCCGGATCCTCGGGCCAGCGCACCGGCGAAAAGCCGGCCGCGCACGCCGCCTCCCCGGTGACCCGGCCGATGGCCGCGACCGCGGACCGCGCCCCGCTGGCCTCCACCCAGGCGCGCACCGCCGAGGGCGAGCCCAAAGCCGCCACCGCCGCGCCCTCCAGCAGGGCGCGCTCGCCCGCGTCCAGCACGCGCGGACGGGTGAGGTAGACGTCGAGGCGCCGCACCTCGAAGCCGCGCGTGGCCAGGGTCTCGGCGAGCTCGGAGCCCGCGAGGGTCGAGGTGGGCCACAGCACCCGCCCCGCACCCGGCAGCGCGTCCGCGAGCGCCCGGCCGTAGGCACGCTCCGGAACGAAGCCCACCTCCAGCCCCGCGCCCTCCAGCACCCGCGCGGTGCCCCGCCCCACCGCGGCCAGGCGCAGCGGCGGGCGCCCCGCCTCGTCCCAACCCGCCAGCAAGAAGCGGGCCGCCGTGGGCGAGGTCACCACCACCCAGTCCCAGCCCTCGCGCAACCGCCGGGGAAGCCCGGCGCGGTCAGGACCGGGCGCGTACTCGGTGAGCGGTACATGCCGGAAGGGGACCCCGGCCTGCTCGAGCCTGCGGGCCAGGGGGGCGTCTTTTTTCGCGTCGCGCGTCAGCACCACGTAGCCCACGCCCTTCATCCTAACGCCGGCCTAGAATGGCCGTGGATGCGCCACCTCTACCTGCACGTGCCCTTCTGCCCCACCCTCTGCCCCTACTGCGACTTTCACGTGGTGCGGCGCAGCGCCGGCGCGGTGGAGGCCTTTCTGGCGCGACTGGAAGAAGAGGCCGCGGCGCTCGCCGCAAGCCACCCTGGCCCGCTCGCCACCCTCTACCTGGGCGGCGGCACGCCCAGCTACCTGCGCGACCGCGAGCTCGCGCGCCTCTTCACCGCCCTGCCCTGGCCGCTCGAGTCCGACGCCGAGGTGACGCTCGAGGTCAACCCCGGCACCCTCTCCCCCGCGCGGCGCGAGCACCTGCGCGCGCTGGGGGTGAACCGACTCTCGCTGGGGGTGCAGAGCTTCCAGGACCCGGTGCTCGCGCGGCTCGGCCGCGCCCACGGGGCCGCCGGGGCGCTCGGAGCGGTGGAAGAGGCGCTCGCGGCGGGTTTCCGGGTTTCGCTGGACCTGATCCTGGGCCTGCCCGAGCAAAACGCCCGGGCCGACCTGGAGACGGCGGCGGCGCTGGGGGTGGGGCACGTCTCCGCCTACACGCTGCAGATCGAGCCAGGCACGCCCTTCGCCCTGGCCGGGCTCGAGCCCGACCCCAACCGCGAGGCCGAGGCCTTCGCCCTGGCTCGGACGGTGCTCGGCGGCGCCGGGCTCGAACGCTACGAGGTAAGCAACTACGCCCGGCCCGGCGAGGAAGCGCGCCACAACCTAGCCTACTGGCGCATGGCTGCCTGGGGCGGGCTGGGGCCCGCGGCCAGCGCCCACTTCTACACCCCCGCGGGCCCGGGGGTGGCCGAGCGGCGCACCAACCCGCCGCTGCCGCGCTGGGCCGCGGGCGAACCGCCCGCGCGTGAGACGATCGGCCCGCGCGAGCACGTCAAGGAGAGCCTGATGATGGGGCTGCGCCTGCGCGAGGGGGTCGACATCGCCGCCCTCGCCGCCCGCAGCGGCCTGGCCGACCTCGAGCAGACGCTCGCCCCGGCGGCGGAACGGCTCGCGGCCGACGGGCTGCTCGAGCGCACACCCGCGCGCTTGCGGCCCACGGAGGCCGGCCTCGACCGGCTCCACGCCGCGGTGCTGCCCTTGTGGGAGGCGCTCGAGGCGGCCTACCCGCCGGACGGCGTTTCTTGAATGACCCGCAGGGGCTCGGGAAACCAGACCGTGCGCTGCGGGAAAGGGATCTCGATGCCCGCCTCGTCCAGAGCGATCTTGGCCGCCTCAGTGATCTCGGCCGCGATCACCGGGTAGTTGGGGATCTCGCGCTCGGGGATCCAAACCACCAGGGTGAAGTCGACGCTGTTGTCGCCCAGACCCGTCACCAGCACCGCTGGCGCAGGATCGGCGAGCAGCGACGGGTACCCCGTTATCACGCGCTCGAGCACCTTGCGCACCTCGCGGGTATCGTGACGGTAGGCCACCCCCACAGGGATGCGCAAGCGCAGCGGTCCGCCCGCCGAGAGGTTCTTGATCTCACCTCCGGCCACGACCGCGTTGGGGATGGCCACATACTCGTTGTCGGGGGTACGCAGGCGGGTGGTGCGCAGCGTCAGCCCCTCTACCTGACCGTACTCCTCACCAATGTACACCCAGTCGCCAATTTGAAAAGGGCGGTCCATCAGTAGGATAATCCCGGCGATGAAGTTCGAGAAGGTGTCCTGGGCCGCCAGGCTTACGGCCAGACCCAACACCCCCAAGGCCCCCACGATGGGCGCGATCTCCGGCCCCGCCACCAGGTAGGCCCCCCAGACTACCAGCAGCGTCATCGCCGCGTAACGCACCAGCAACACCAGGTTGCGGTCGAGGCCACGCCGCACCAACCGGTGGTCAATGAAGGCCTCGAGCGCCACCCAGACGAGGTAGACGAAGACGAGCCGCAGCACCGCCTGAACCACCCGCTGCGGATCGCCCGCAGCGAAGACCGACGAGCCCACCGCCAGCAGCCCGCCCCAGAAGAGCAGGTCCCACACCCCCGCCAGCCGGCGCCGGGCCATCCCGCCCAGGCGTCCGGCGAGGAGGAAGGTAAGCCGCTTGAAGATCCAAGCCAGCGCCCACAGCCCCAGGGCCAAGAGCAAGAAGGCCACCAGCTGGGGCCCGCGATCCGACCAGCCGCGGGCCTCCGGTCCCGCGCCCGAAAACTGGGCCAGGGCTGCCTTGACGTACGCCACCACCTTTTCCATAGAAGTAAATATACCTAATGCAAGCCTATGGCCGGCGCCAGACCGCCCAACTGCGGTAGGCGTGGCCCGTCCAGCCCTCGCCGGCGGCGAAGAGCTCGAGCCCCTCGGGCGGCGCCAGCAGCTCGCCCGGCTCCCAGTAATGGGGGCTGTGGTCGCGCCCGCGCCGGATGGCCTCGCTGCGGCTGAACCCTTCGACGAGCACGAATCCGCCCGGTTTGAGCCGGGGCGGCAGCTGCGCCAGGAGCGGCCGGCTCACGAAGTAGCTCATCACCACGCCGGCGAACGGACCCGGCGGCAACGCGCCCGGCGCCTCCTCCAGGTCGGCCTCGAGCGCGTGCACTGGCGCGCGGCGCTGCTGGGCCAGCTCGCGCACCCGTTCCACCGCCACCGCGCTCTTTTCGAGCAGCAACACCCGGTGCCCCCGGCAGGCCAGGAAGAAGGCGTTGCGGCCGGTGCCCCCAGCGAGGTCCAGCACCTCGCCCGGCGGCAGCAAGAAGCCGTAGGTCCGCACCACGAAGGCGGGGTCGAAGCCATCGGGGCTGCCCCGGTAGTAGGCGTCCCAGTCGCGCGGCACGGCCCTATCTTACGGCAAGGTCGGCGCCCAGGAGCTCCTCCAGCCCCTCGGCCAGCCCCACCCGCCAGGTGTACCAGTTGTGCCCGCTGGGGTACTCGCGGTAACCGTGGGGCACGTCCGCCTCGGCCAGCACCGCGGCCAGCCGACGCACTGGCGCGAGCAGCCACTCCAGCCGGCCCACCTGCAGGGCCACGCGCTGCGGCCGCACCCCCTCGCGCGCCAGGCGCTCGGTCAGCAGCTCACGCTCGCGCCAGGCGTCGTACCCTCCGGGCTCGGCCTTGAGTGCCGGCGACTGCGCCCCCACCAACGCGAAGAGGTCGGGCCGCTCCTGAGCGATCCACAGCGCCGTCAGCCCGCCCAGGCTCGCGCCCCAAAGACCGCGTCGCTCGGCCGCGCCCCAGCGCGCGGCCACCTCCGGCACCACCTCTTCCGCCACGTGCCGCAGCAACCCGGCGTTGAAGCGGTACTCCCGCTCGCGTGCCCGCGGCTCGCTGAAGACCAGCCGTACGGGGGCGATCCGCCCCGCCCGCCACAGCGCCTCGGCCACGTGGGCCATGCGCCCGATGCGGTGGTAGGCCACCCCGTCGAAGACGACCAAGCAGGCCGCGGGCCCCGCGGGTGGCTCGTAGACGGCGAGGCGGCGGCCGTCCACCTCGAGGCGGCGCACCTGCCCCAGCAGCTCGTCCACGCCCCGCGGCGGCTCGGCGGCGCCGGGCAGGCGCACGGCGCGGGCGTAGGGATACCAGGGGTTGTGCGCCGGCGCGGGCGCGTCCGGGTCGGGAAAGGGTCGCCCCTCGGCGTCAAGGAAGGCGTACTCGAAGTAGGCCGCGCGGGGGAGCTCGAGCTCCACCGGCCTCACAAGCGGCCACGGGTCGCGCAGCCAGCCGGTCACGTCGGACACGAGAAAGCGCGCCTCCCGCGGCGGCAGGATGCGCAAACGGCGGCCCTTGAGCTCGACCATCGCTCCCATTCTGTCACGGCTTACCTTCGTCCGCTCCACCGCCCGCTAGGCTGGACTGTGGAGGGATCGTTATGTCCGTGAACGTAGGAGACCCCGTACCCCACGCCACCGTCTTCGACCGGGAGCTAAACGCCGTGGACCTCGCCGAGTTCGCCGCGGGGCGTCCGCGCGTGCTGCTCTTCTTCCCTGGCGCCTTCACTTCGGTCTGCGAGAAGGAGCTCTGCACCTTCCGCGACAGCATGGCCGCGTACAACGACGTCGGCGCCGAGGTCATCGGCATCAGCGTGGACACGCCCTTCTGCCAGAGCGCCTTTGCCGAGAAGAACCGGCTCGCCTATCCCCTGCTCTCCGACTTCAACCGCGAGGCCGTTCGCGCCTTCGGCGTGGTGCTGCCCGAGCTCAAGGGACTGCGCGAGCTCGCCCAGCGGGCGGCCTTCGTGGTGGATCGCTCAGGCATCGTGCGCTGGGCCTGGATCGCCGACGAACCGGGCCAGGAGCCGCCCTATGAGGAGGTGGCCGCCGCCGTGCGCGCCCTCGCGCGGTAACCTGGAAGCATGAAGGCCGTCGTCATGACCGAACGGGGCGGGCCTGAGGTGCTCCGCCCCGCCGAACTTCCCACGCCCGAACCCGGCCCCTGCGAGGTGCGGGTGCGGGTGCGCGCAGTCGCCCTCAACCACCTGGACGTATGGGTGCGCAAGGGGGTGGCCTCACCCCGGCTGCCGCTCCCCCACGTGCTGGGCTCCGATGTCAGCGGCGTGGTGGACGCCGTAGGGCCGGGGGTGGAGCCCGAGCTCGTAGGGCGCGAGGTCGTCCTCAACCCGGGACTCTCCTGCGGCCACTGCGAGGCCTGCCTTTCCGGGCGCGACAACCTCTGCAGCCAGTACAAGATCCTTGGCGAGCACGTCTGGGGCGGCTACGCCGAGTACCTGACCGTGCCCCGCGCCAACCTCCTGCCCAAACCCGCCAACCTGACCTCCGAGGAAGCGGCTGCGGTGCCGCTCGTCTTCCTCACCGCCTGGCAGATGGTGGCGGACAAGCTCCAGGTGCGGCCGGGCGAGTGGCTGCTCGTCATGGCCGCCGGCTCGGGCGTGGGCAGCGCTGCGCTGCAGATCGGCAAGCTCTTCGGCGCGCGCGTGCTCGCGGCGGCGGGAAGCGAGGAAAAGCTAGCGCGGGCGCGGGAGTTGGGCGCGGACGCCACCGTGAACTACCGCGAGCCCGGCTGGCACCGCAAGGTGCGCGAGATCACCGGCGGCGGCGCCCAGGCCGTGGCCGACCACATCGGCGCCGACTACTGGCAGGACGTCATCAAGGCCACCGCCAACGGCGGCCGCATCGCCATCGTGGGCGCCTCCTCGGGCTACGAAGCCGTCACCCCGCTCGCCCACGTCTTCTACCGCCAGATCACCGTCCTCGGCTCCACCATGGGCTCGAAGTCGCGGCTATTCGAAGTGCTGCGCCACGTCGAGGCGGGTCGGCTCGCCCCGGTGGTGGGGCGGGTGCTGTCGCTCGAGGAAGCGGCCCGGGGTCACGAGCTGCTGGAAGAGCGCGCCGTTTTTGGCAAGGTGGTGCTGCGCGCGGCTTCGTAACCTGGGCCCTGTGGACCCCACAGGAAGTTTGCTAGGCTGAGGTTGGAGGTGGATCCAATGGGATGCAACGTGGGCAATACGGACCAGATCATTCGTTTTCTGCTGGGCGTGTTGCTGTTGCTGGCCTACTTCCTAGGCTGGGTGGGCGGCAGTGCGGGCACGGTGGCCCTGATCGTGGGGATCATCTTCGTGGTCACCGCCGCCATACGTTTCTGCCCTCTCTATCGGCTTTTCGGCCTCAGCACCTGCGGCGAAGGTTAAGCCCGATTAACCAAGCAGCGCGGCAACCCCCGCGCCGTTCCTCTTAGGTACCGTTATGGAGTATGATGAGCGCGTGGATAGACTGGCTTTGTTTATTGACGGGTCCTTCGTGTACAACTGCGCCAAGCGGATGGGGTGGAACGTCGATCACCGCAAGGTGATCGAGCACTTCCCCTCGGGCTTCTCGCTCTACAACGCCTTCTACTACGCCCCGATCACGGACTGGAACGACGAGCGGCAGCAAAAGTTCCTCGACGCCCTGATCTTCATGGGTTACTCGGTGCGCTCGCGCGAGGTGCGCGGCGAGGCGCCCAACTTCGAGGCCCACATCGCCACCGACCTCCTCATCACCGCGCCGCGCTGGGACGTGGCCCTGCTCGCCAGCGGCGCCTCCCAGCTCGCGCCCGCGATCGAGGCCGTGCGCACCCTGGGCAAGGAGGTGCACCTCCTCGGCATCCCCGAGCTCGTGGACCTCGACATCCGTAGCGCCACCGACCGCTTCATCGACCTGCGCGATTACCGCGAGCTGCTCGAGCGCGAGGGCGGCGGGCGCCGCATCTTCCCCGACGTGACCCAGGAACTCAACAACGCGAGCACGGACGAAGGCACCAAGTCCGAAGAAGAAACCTGAAGGCCCCTCGAAGGCAAAAAGTACCGCGCCCCACGGGGCGCGGTACTTTTTGAGCCGGAAGCGGCTAGTCCACCAGCTCGATGATGCACATCTGGGTGCCGTCGCCGCGGCGGCGCTCGGCCAGCTTGAGGATGCGGGTGTAGCCGCCGTTGCGGTCGGCGTAGCGCGGCGCGAGCTCGTCGAAGAGGCGACGCACCACCTCGACGTCGTGGATGTCGCGCAGAACCTGGCGGCGTGCCGCCAGGTCACCGCGCTTGGCCTTGGTGATGATCGGCTCCACGAAGCGACGCAGCTCCTTCGCCTTGGGGATGGTGGTACGGATCCGGCCATGCCGCAGCAGCTCGGTGGCCATGTTGCGGAACATCGCCGTGCGGTGGGTGCTGAAGCGACCGAGTTTTCTACCAGTCTTCATGTGACGCATGGCTTCACTCCTTTAGCGACAAACCGACGGCGGCCAGGCGCTCCTTGATCTCCTCGACGCTGCGCTCGCCGATGCCGGGCACCTTCTTGAGCTCCCGCTCGGTCAGCGCGGTGAGGTTGGCCACGGAATCGATGCCTTCTTCCTTGAGGTTGTGGAGCACGCGCGTGGAAAGGCCCAGGTCGGCGAGGCTGACCGCCGCGGCAGCCCCCGCAGGCTCGAGCGCGGGCTCCGCGGGAAGCGCCGCCTCGGGTACGGCGGCCTCCGTCTCCTGGTCCGCCGGTGCCGACTCGGCCTGGGGCGCGAGCTGGTCGAAGTAGCCCAGCTGCCCGCGTAGGATCTCCACCGCCTGGGCGAGCGCGGCGTCGGGGGTCACCGAACCGTCGGTCCAGACGCGCAGGATCAGCTTGTCCAGGTCGGTGCGCTGGCCGAGGCGGGTGTCCTCGACGTGGAAGGCCACGCGCTTGATGGGCGAGAAGAGCGCGTCCACGGGGATCGAGTTGATGCGGTCCTTGATGCCATGCTTCTCGGCCGCGACGTAACCCACGCCCTCGTCCACGCGGACCTCCATGACCAGCTTGGCGCCCTCGCCCAGCGTGGCGATGTAGAGGTCGGGGTTGACGATCTCGGCACTCGAGGGCACCACCAGATCGCGGGCGTAGACCTCGCCCGGGCCCTCGGCCCGGAGGAGCAGGGTCTTCGAGCCCGGCTCGTGGAACTTGACCACGAGCTCCTTGAGGTTGAGGACGATCTGAACCACGTCCTCCTTGATGCCCGGCAGGGTGGCGAACTCGTGCAGGGCGTCCTCGATGTAGACACTGGTGACTGCCGTACCAGGAATCGAGGAAAGCAGGATGCGGCGCAGCGGGTTGCCCAGGGTCACACCGAAACCGCGTTCCAGGGGCTCGAGCACGAACTCGCCGTAGTTTCCTTCCACGCGGGAGGTCAGCACCGGGGCTTTCGCCGTAAGGGTTTCCAAATTCACCGCCTCCTTTACCTCGAGTAGTACTCGATGACCAGCTGCTCGTTGACCGGCAGCGCCAGATCCTCACGCTCGGGGAGGCGCAGGAACTTGCCCGTCATCTTCTCGGGGTCGAACTCCAGCCAGGGACCGGTCTTGCGACCCTTAGCGGCCTCGACGTTCGCCTGGATGGCGCCCACCTTCTTGCCCGCCTCGCTCACGGCGATCTCGTCGCCCGGCTTGACGCGGTAGCTGGGGATCGTCACCCGGCGGCCGTTCACGAGGATGTGCCCGTGGCGCACCAGCTGGCGCCCCTGCTTGCGGCTGGCAGCGATGCCCAGGCGGTAGACCACGTTGTCGAGGCGGCTCTCCAGAAGGCGTAGGAAGACCGTACCGGTCACGCCCTTCTTCTTCGAGGCCTCCTCGAAGAGGTTGCGGAACTGCTTCTCGCTGATTCCGTAGATGCGGCGCATCTTCTGCTTTTCGCGCAGACGCACCGCGTAGTCGCTGGGACGGCGCGCCCGGCGCTGGCCGTGCTGGCCCGGCGCGTAGGGACGGCGCTCGATCGCGCACTTGGGGCTGTAGCAGCGGTCGCCCTTGAGGTACAGCTTCACGCCTTCACGGCGGCAAAGTCGGCAAACAGGACCAATGTATCTGCCCATGATTCTCGCTCCTCCTACGCCCGCTTCTTCTTGCGGGGACGGCAGCCGTTGTGGGGAACCGGGGTGTCGTCGACGATCGAGCGGACCTGCAAGCCGCTCGCCTGCAGCGCGCGGATGGCCTGCTCACGGCCGGCGCCGGTACCGCGCACCACGACGTCCACCTGGGTCATGCCGAAGTTCTGCGCCTTCTTGGCGGCGTCCATGGCCGCGAGCTGCGCGGCGTAGGGGGTGCCCTTACGGCTACCCTTGTACCCGATCACCCCTCCGGAGGACCAGGTCACCGGGTTGCCGTCGAGGTCGGTGATCGTGATGATCGTGTTGTTGTAGGTCGCGTGGATGTAAGCCTTTCCGTGCGCGACCTGCTTTTTGACCTTCTTACGCGTAGATCTCGTTTTCTTAGCCTTGGCCATACTCTCCTCCTTGGAGTATCAACTGGCCCATGCCGCGTCGGCGGCTAGAGCAACCTTACGAGTGTAGCAAAGCACGGCGAAGCGAACAAGCCTCACTTACGCGGCGCCTTCTTCTTGCCCGCCACGGTCTTGCGCGGACCCTTGCGGGTGCGGGCGTTGGTCTTGGTCTTCTGACCGCGCACGGGCAGGCCGCGCCGGTGCCGCAGGCCCCGGTAGCAGCCGATGTCCATCAGGCGCTTGATGTTCGCCTGGACCTCGCTGCGCAGCTCACCCTCGAGCTTCCACTTGTTCTCGACGTACTCGCGCAGCTTGACGACGTCGGCCTCGGAAAGGTCCTTGACGCGGACCCCGCCGTCGATGCCGGTCGCCTCGAGCGCCTCACGCGCGCGGGTGCGGCCGATACCGTAGATGTAGGTTAGCGCGATCTCGATGCGCTTGTTCCTGGGAATCTCAACCCCTGCGATGCGAGCCATTCTGCCTCCTCATCTCACCCCTGGCGCTGCTTGTGTTTGGGGTTTTCACAGATTACGTAGACCCGGCCGTGGCGGCGGATCACCTTGCACTTGTCGCACATCTTCTTGACCGAAGCACGCACTTTCATGGCACAACCTCACTTCCGGTAAATGATTCTTCCCTTGCTCGGGTCGTAGGGGGTGATCTCCACCACCACGCGGTCGCCCGGCAGGATGCGGATGTAGTGCATGCGCATCTTGCCCGAAACGTAGGCCAGGATTTCCAACCCAGAGTCGAGCTTTACCCTGAACTGCGTGTTGGGCAGGGCCTCTTCGACGACGCCCTCCGCGCGAATGGTGTCCTTGTCTTTCGCCACAATCTTCCCCCTAGCGTCTCCCCGTCAGAAGCCTCGGACCGCTCTCGCTAATGGCTACCGTGTTTTCGTAGTGGGCAGCGAGGTTGCCCCGCCCGCTGCTGGCGGTCCAGCCATCATCCAATACTACTACAGGCGCCGCGAAAAGTGTAACCATCGGCTCGATGGCCAGCGTCATGCCCGGGCGCAGCTTGGGCCCGAGCCCCGGCCGGCCGAAGTTGGGCACCTGCGGGTCCTCGTGCATCTCGCGGCCGATGCCGTGGCCCACGAACTCGCGCACCACCCAGAAGCCGGCGTCCTCGACGCGCTTCTGGATGGCCGCCGACACGTCGCCGAGCCGGGCGCCGGGCTGGGCCGCGTCGAAGCCGGCCCAGAAGCTCTCCTCGGTCACCCGGATGAGGCGTTCGGCCTCGTCCGAGACCTCGCCCACCGGAAAGGTGCGCGCCATGTCGGCGGCGTAGCCGTCGTAGAAGAGCCCCATGTCCACCGAAAGGATCTCGCCTTCCTCAAGCGGGCGCTCCGAGGGGATCCCGTGCACGACCACCTCGTTCGGCGAGGCGCAGATCGTGGCCGGGAAGCCGTAGAGACCCAGGAAAGCGGGGCGCGCGCCGCGGGCCTCGATGGCCTCGCGCGCGATGCGATCGAGCTCGAGCGCGCTCACCCCGGGCCGAACCGCCTCGGCCACGAGGTCCATCACCTCCGTGAGGCGGGCGCCGGCCTCGGCCATGCGTTCCACCTCGACGGGGCGCTTGAGCACGATCGGCACTAGAGGACCTCCCGGATGCGGCAGTAGATGCGGCCGGGATCGCCCAGACCGTCGACGCGCCGGAGCACCCCGCGGGCGGCGTAGTAGTCGACGAGCGGCTGGGTCTGCTCGCGGTAGACCTCCAGCCGGCGCCGGATCGTCGCCTCGTTGTCGTCGGCGCGGCCCTCGAGTTCTGCGCGCTTCAACATCCGCCGCACCAGTTCGTCCTCAGGAACCTCAAGCAAAAGCGTCGCGTCCACCGGCGCGTTCAGCTCGGCCAACAGCGCGTCCAGCGCCTCAGCCTGGCGGGTGGTGCGCGGAAAGCCGTCGAAGATCACCCGCACCTCGGGCATCCCCGCGAGCTCCTCGCGGATGATGGCCAGGATCAGCTCGTCGGGAACGAGCTCACCCCGCTCCATGATGGGCCCCACCTTGCGGCCCAGCTCGGTCCCGCGGGCCACGTGGTCGCGCAGGATGTCGCCGGTGGAGATCTTGACGAGGCCCAAATCGCCCGCCAGCCGGGCCGCCTGGGTGCCCTTGCCGGCACCCGGCGGTCCCAGGAAGACGAGCACCATCGAACCCGCGCTCATTAGAAGTTCCTCCGCCCCTTGATGCGCCCCTTGGAGAGGAAGCCCTCGTAGTTGCGCATCATCAGCTGCGACTCGATCTGGCGCAGGGTGTCGAGGGCCACGCCCACGACGATCAGCAACCCGATGCCCGAGAAGGCGAGCGACTGCACCTTGGTAAGGTTCTGGATGATCTGCGGCAGCGCCGTCACCACGCCCAAGAAGAGCGCGCCCCACAGCGTCATGCGGCTGACGATGTGCTCAAGGAACTTGACCGTCGGCTCGCCCGGACGCACGCCGGGAATGAAGCCGCCGTACTCGCGCAGGTTCTCGGCGATCCGCCGCGGGTCGAACTGCACCGCAGTGTAGATGTAGGTGAAGACGATGACCAAAATCACCTCGATGATCAGACCGCTGGGGTTGCGCGGGTTGAAGAAGTTGGCGATCGAGGCCGCGAGCGCGCTGTTTTGCTGGAAGGGCGCGGCGAAGAAGATGGGGATCTGGATGATGGCCGCGGCGAAGATGATGGGGATGACGTTGGCGGCGTTGAGCTTGATGGGCAGATAGGTGGTCTGGCCGCCGTACATCTTGCGCCCCACCACCTTGCGCGCGTACTGCACCGGAATCCTTCGCTCCGCCTGGGTGACGGCCACCATCCCCGCGAAGGAGAGGATGATGAAGGCGAAGAAGAAGATGACGTTGACGATGCCCACCTCGCCCTTGGAGACGAGCTGGAAGAGGCCGATGAGCTGGGGCACCCAGCTCGAGACGATCCCGGCGAAGATAATCAGTGAGACGCCGTTGCCGATGCCGTACTCGGTGATGCGCTCGCCCATCCACAAGAGCAGGGCGATACCGGCCACCTGGGTCACGACCACGATGAAGCGGAAGCCCCAGCCCGGCTCCCAACCGGGAAGCAGGAAGTAGCCGTTTTGCCCCTCGAGGAAGCCCACGGCCAGGAAGAGACCCTGGAAGGCGCCTAGCACGATACCGCCGATGCGGGTGTACTGGGTGATGATGCGGCGCCCCTCCTCGCCCTCGCGCTGGAGCTTCTCGAGCGCCGGCACGGTGGTGGTGAGGAGTTGCATGATGATCGCCGCGGTGATGTAGGGCATGATCCCCAGGGCGAAGATCGAAAAGTTCCGGAAGTTACCACCGGAAAAGAGGTTGATGATGCCAAAGACGCCGCCGGCGGCCGTGCCCAGGTACTGCGCCACCTTGGCCACGTCCACGCCCGGTGTGGGCACGAAGGTGCCCAGCCGGAAGACCGCCAGCATCATCAGGGTGAAGAAGAGGCGCTGCCGCAGCTCCGGGACCACGAAGGCATCCCTAAAGGCCCGCAGCATCTTACGCCTCCTCGCCCTTATCGGCCCCCGCGACGATGGCCTCGCCACCCGCGGCGGCGATCTTAGCGGCCGCACTCTTGGAGAAGGCGTGGGCGGTCACCTTAAGCGCCACGCCCACCTCGCCGTGCCCCAGCACCTTGACCAGGCCGTCAGCCTTGCGGATCAGGCCGGCGCGTGCCATCAGCTCGGGCGTCACCTCGCCGCCCTCGGGGAAGCGCTCAGCCAGGCGCGCCACGTTGACGGTCTGGTACTCGGGACGCTTGATCGAGCCCGGAACCTGCCCGCGCATGCCGCGCTTGGGCAGGCGCATGATCAGCGTCGAGCGGCCGCCCTCGAAACGGCGCGGGTCCTTGAGGCCGCCGGAGCGCGACTTCTGGCCCTTGTGGCCCCGGGTAGCCGTCTTGCCGTGGCCGCTCGAGGTACCGCGCCCCACGCGCTTCTTTCGCTTGGTCGCGCCGGGGTTGGGTTTCAGGTCGGTAATCTTCATTCCTTCACCTCGACAATCTTGACCAGGTGCTCAACCTTGCGAATCATCCCGCGGATCGCCGGGTTGTCCGGAAGCTCGCGCTCACGGTTCATCTTAGTGAGCTTGAGCGCCCGCAGGGTGGCCTTCTGGTCCTTGGGGTAGTCGATCGGGCTCTTGACTAACTTGACGCGCAGGGTGCCCATCACGACTCCTCCTTCCGCATCTTCTTGACCTCGTCCCAGGTCTGCAGCTGCTTGAGCGCCTCTATGGTGGCGTAGGCCACGTTGATCTCGTTGCGGCTGCCCAGCACCTTGGTGAGGATGTCGGTCACGCCCGCGAGCTCCAGGATGGCGCGGGGCACCTTGCCCGCGATTACGCCGGTACCGGGGGCCGCCGGCCGGAGGATGACGCGGCTGGTCTCGTAGACGACCTCGATCTCGTGCGGGATGGTGCCGTTCTCGAGCGGGACCTCGATCAGGTTGCGGCGGGCGATGTTCTGCGCTTTCTGCACCGCCAGCGGCACCTCCTTGGCCTTACCCAGGCCCACGCCGACGCGCCCCTGGCGGTCGCCGACCACGGCCAGCGCCCCGAAGCGGAAGCGGCGGCCGCCCTTGTAGGTCTTCGCCGTGCGGCGAATTTTGATCATTTTTTCTTCAAAGTCGGTCTCTGGCATGCCGTCCTCCTTTAGAACTCGAGCCCCGCCTCACGGGCCGCCTCGGCGAGCGCCTTGACGCGGCCGTGGTACTTGTAGGCGCCGCGGTCGAAGACCACCTTCTTGATGCCTTTCTCGGCTGCCTTCTTGGCAATGTCGGCACCCACCTGCTTAGCGACCTCGGTCTTGTTGCCCTTAGCCCCGAGCGCGAGCGAGGAGCTGGCCACCAGGGTGTGCCCCACCTCGTCGTCGATGATCTGGGCGTAGATGTGGCTGAGGCTGCGGTAGACGGTGAGCCGCGGGCGCCCGGAGCGCTTCACGCGCTTGCGGGTGCGGTACTTGCGACGCTGAAAGGTGTTCAGTCGGGCCATGACTAACCTCCGGTCACGCCGGCCTTACCCGGCTTGAGGCGCAGGACTTCGCCCGCGTAACGGATGCCCTTGCCGTGGTAGGCGTCGGGGGGGCGGATGGCACGGATGTTGGCGGCCACCTGCCCCACCTTCTGCTTGTCGATGCCCGAAACGCGGATCTTGGTGGGCTCGGGCACCTCGAGGGTGATGCCCTCGGGCGCTTCGATGATCACGGGGTGGCTGAAACCGACGGAGAGCTCGATCTTGTCGCCATGCATCTTGGCGCGGTAACCGATGCCCTTGATCTCGAGCTCCTTGACGTACCCCTCGGAGACACCGATGACGGCGTTAGCCACCAGCGAGCGGGTGAGCCCGTGGAGCGCCCGGTGGCGGCGGCTGTCGGTGGGACGCTTCACCACCACCTGCCCGTCCTCGATCACGATCTCCATGTCGGGATCGAAGTCCACCACCAGCTGACCCTTGGGCCCCTTGACGATCGCCTGGCCTGGCTTGATCTCGATGGTCACACCCGAGGGGATGGGGATGGGGAGTTTGCCGATGCGCGACATATCACCACACCTCGCAGATGACCTCGCCGCCCACGCCCTTGCGACGCGCCTCGCGGTCGACGAGGACGCCCTTGGACGTGGAGACGATGGCGATGCCCAGGCCGCGCCGCACCACCGGCACCTTGTCCGCGCTCACGTAGACGCGGCGGCCAGGGCGGGAGACGCGCTGGATGTGCTTGATGATCTTCTCGCGCCGTGGCCCGTACTTGAGCTGCAGGCGCAGGATCGGCTTGCCGTCGTTCTCGATGCGCTCGTACCCTTTGAGGTACCCTTCGCGCACGAGGATCTTGACGATCTCTTCCTTGAACCGGGAGGCCGGAACGTCCACCTCGGGCTTGTAGACCATGAGGGCGTTCCGGATCCTGGTGAGCATGTCCGCAATGGGGTCTGTGGTCATTTCTTCTCTCCTTTTGTTGCCTAGAGGCTCAGCGAGCGGTCTCGAGGGAAACCCCCCGACCAGCCCTCGCTACCAGGAAGCCTTCTTCAGGCCCGGGAGCTGCCCCTTGTGCGCGAGCTCGCGGATGCAGATGCGGCAGAGACCAAAGTAGCGGTACACTGCACGCGAACGGCCACAACGGGTGCAACGGTTGTAGGCCCGGACCTTGAACTTGGGCTTGCGCTTCGCCTTTTCTACGAGTGCCTTCTTCGCCATGACGCTCCTCTACTGTTTGCGGAAGGGGAACCCCAAGAGCTCCAGCAGAGCCTTGGCCTCTTCGTCGGTCTCGGCGGTGGTCACCACGGCGATGTCCATGCCGCGCACGGCGTCCACCTGGTCATAGGAAATCTCGGGAAAGATCAGCTGTTCGCGAATCCCCAGGTTGTAGTTGCCGCGGCCATCGAAGCCGCTCGGGTTGATGCCGCGGAAGTCACGGATGCGGGGCAGGGCCACGTTGATCAGCTTCTCCAGGAAGATCCACATGCGGTCGCCGCGCAGCGTGACCTTGAGGCCAATGGGCATCCCCTTGCGCAGCTTGAAGTTCGAGACCGACTTCTTGGCGCGGGTGATGACCGGCTTCTGCCCGGTGATTTGGCGGATCTCCTCGGCGGCCTTCTCGAGGATGCGCACGTCCTCCTTGGCCTCGCCCAGCGCCTGGTTGATGACGATCTTCTCCAGGCGCGGCGCGGCCCAGACGTTGTCGTAGCCGAAGCGCTTGATCAGCTCCGGGCGCACCTCGTCGTAGTAGCGCTGCTTGAGCGTAATGTCCAGGGGCATCGTTCACCTCACTCCTCGTCCAGGGCGGCGCCGCAGTGGTTGCAGATGCGAATGCGGCGGATCTTGCCGTCCTCTTCGATCAGCTTCTTCTTCACGCGCACGGGCTTGCCGCAGCTGGGGCAGAGCGGGCGCACCTTGCTGGCGTGCACCGGCGCCTCCATCTCGTGGAAGCCGCCCTGGGGGTTCTCCGGGGTCGCGCGCATGGCCTTCTTGACCACGTTGACGCCCTCGACCACGACCCGCTGCTTCTTCGGAAAGACGGCGATCACGCGGCCGGTCTTGCCCCGGTCCTTACCCGAAACCACGACCACGTTGTCGCCCTTCTTGACGTGCAGTTTGGGCTGCATCAGAGCACCTCCGGCGCCAGGGAAACGATCTTCATGAACTTGCGCTCACGCAGCTCGCGGGCCACCGGACCGAAGACGCGGGTCCCGCGCGGCTCCCCCTGGTTGTTGAGCACCACCGCGGCGTTGGAGTCGAAGCGGATGGCGCTGCCGTCGGGCCGCTTGATCTCCTTCTTGGTGCGGACGATCACGGCCTTCACGACCTCGCCCTCCTTGACCACGCCACCGGGGATGGCCTCCTTGACCGAAGCGACTACGATGTCGCCGACGCTGGCGTAGCGGCGGTACGAACCTCCGAGCACGCGGATCACCTTGAGGCGGCGCGCACCGGAGTTGTCGGCGACCGCGAGGCTGGTTTCCTGCTGAATCATGCCTTACCACGCTCCTTGCGCAAGCGGTAACGCTCGACCGCGTCCATGCGGCCTTCCTCGAGGCGGCGCACCACCTTCCAGCGCTTCCGGCCAGAGATGGGACGCACCTCCATGATCTCGACGACGTCACCCACCTTGAAGGCGTTCTCCTCGTCGTGGGCCAGGTACTTGCGGGACCGTTTGGTCACCTTACCGTAGAGCGGGTGCGGAAACTGGCGCTCCACCAGCACGGCGACGGTCTTGTCCATCTTGTCGCTGACCACGACGCCGGTGAGAAGTTTCTTGGGCATCGGTATCCTCCCTTTACTCCGCCGCCTGCTTTTCGCGCAGCACGGTAAGCAGACGCGCGATGGTGCGCTTGGTCTCGCGGATGCGGTGGTTCTGCGCCAGCTGACCGATCGAGGCCTGGAAGCGCAGATCCATGAGCTCGCGCTTCTTCTCGCGCACCTGCTCGTGGAGCTCTTCGGTGCTCAGGTTGCGCATCTCATTGGGCTTCATCGTAGGCATCCCTCTTCACGAACTTGGTCTTGATCGGCAGCTTGTGTCCGGCCAGGCGGAAGGCCTCGCGCGCCTGCTCCTCGGTCACGCCGGCCACCTCGAACATCACGCGGCCCGGCTTGACCACGGCAACCCAGCCTTCCACATTACCCTTACCCTTACCCATGCGCACTTCCAGCGGCTTCTTGGTGTAAGGCTTGTCGGGGAAGATGCGGATGTAGATCTTCCCACCGCGGCGGAAGTGGCGCACCATGGCCACACGGGCGGCCTCGATCTGACGGTTGGAGATCCAAGAGGGCTCCATCGCCACCAGGCCGTACTCGCCAAAGGCCACGTAGTCGCCGCCCTTGGTGGCGCCCCGCATGTTGCCGCGGTGCTGCTTGCGGTACTTGAGCCGTTTAGGCATCAGCATCGCTGGCCTCCTTCTTCACGCGGCGGCGCACGGCGGGGCGGCGGCGGGTGCGCTCGGGCTTGCCCGCGGCCGGGGCCGCCTTGCGCGCCGGCTTCTGCTGACCGATGACCTCGCCCTTGAAGATGTAGGCCTTCACGCCCAGCACCCCGTAGGTGGTACGGGCGAGGGCGAAGCCGTAGTCGATGTTGGCGCGGAGGGTGTGCAGCGGAACGCGCCCGTCGGAGCTCCACTCGGTGCGGGCCTGCTCGGCGCCACCGATGCGGCCCGAGACCACGACCTTCGCGCCCTGCGCACCCGACTCGACCACGCGCTGCACCGCCTGCTTGATGGCGCGGCGCACCGCGAAGCGGCGCTCGATCTGCTCGGCCACGCGCTGGGCCACGAGCGGCGCGGAGAGGTTGGGGTTGCCCACCTCCTGGACGTTGAGCGCGATGGTGCGGTTCGGGAACATCTTCTGCAGCTCCGCGCGCATGCGCTTGATCGTCTCGCCGCCGCGCCCGATGATCACGCCCGGCTTGGCAGCGTGCACGGTCACCGAGAGGTTGTCGGCGGCGCGCTCAATGTCGATGCGGGCGATGCCGCCGTGCGCCACCTCGCGCTCGATGAGCTCGCGCACCTTGCGGTCCTCCTCGAGCAGCTGGGCGTAACCCTTCTTGCCCGAGTACCAGCGCGACTCCCAGTCCCGGGTGATACCCAGGCGGAAGCCGATGGGGTTGATCTTGTTACCCATGCTTCTCCTCCACGATGACGGTGATGTGGCTGGTGCGCTTCTTGATGATGTCGGCGCGACCACGGGCCCGCGGCAGGATGCGCTTGAGGGTGGGCCCCTCGTCGACGTAGGCCGCCTTGACCACCAGCTGGTCCTCGAGCAGGTCGTGGTTGTTGACGGCGTTGGCGACGGCGCTCTTCAACACCTTGCGCACCGCGTGGGCGGCCCGCTTGTTGGTGTATTTGAGGATCTGGTCGGCCTCTTCGGCACTCTTGCCGCGGATCAGGTCCACGACCAGCCGCACCTTGCGCGGAGACATGCGGATGTACTTGGCCACGGCTTTTGCTTCCATGCTCTGCCCCCTAGCGCTTCTTGGCCTGCTTGACGTCCTTGCCGTGCCCGCGGTAGTTGCGGGTCGGCGCGAACTCGCCAAGCTTGTGGCCCACCATGTTCTCGGTGATGAAGACGGGCACGTGCTGCTTGCCGTTGTAGACGGCGATGGTGTGCCCGACCATCTCGGGAACAATGGTGGAGCGTCGACTCCAGGTCTTGATGACCCGCTTCTCGCCGGCGGCGTTCATGGCCTCGACCTTTTCGAGAAGGTGGTCATCGATGAATACGCCTTTTTTCAGACTACGCGGCATGCTTCACCTCGCTACTTCTTCTTCCGCCGGCTGATGATGAACCGGTCCGAGGGCTTGCGCTTCTTGCGGGTCTTCTTGCCCTTGGTCTGCCAACCCCAGGGCGAGGCGGGCGGACGGCCGCGGGGCGCGCGCCCCTCACCACCACCGTGGGGGTGGTCCACCGGGTTCATTGCCGAGCCGCGCACGTGCGGCTTGCGGCCGAGCCAGCGGGTGCGGCCGGCCTTGCCGATAACGATGTTCTTGTGGTCGGCGTTGCCGACCACGCCCACGGTTGCGTAGGACTCTGCGTGGATGCGGCGCAACTCACCCGAGGGCAGGCGCAGCACTACATAGTCGCCCTCGCGACCCTGGATCTGCGCGCCGGTGCCGGCCGAGCGCGCCAGCTGGGCGCCCTTGCCGGGCTCGAGCTCGATGGCGTGCACCACCGTACCCACGGGGATGAAGCGCAGCGGCAGCGCGTTGCCCACCTGGATCGGCGCCTCGGGGCCGGACTGCACGGTCATGCCCGGCTTGAGCCCCTCGGGTGCGATGATGTAGCGCTTCTCGCCGTCGCGGTAGAAGAGCAGGGCGATGCGGGCCGAGCGGTTGGGGTCGTACTCGATGGCGGCGACGCGGGCGGGAATGCCGGCCTTGTCGCGCCGCTTGAAGTCGATGATGCGGTAGAGGCGCTTGTGGCCGCCGCCGCGGAAGCGCACGGTGATGCGCCCCTGGTTATTGCGCCCGCCCGTCTTCACGAGCGGCTCGGTCAGCGACTTCTCGGGCTCGGTCTTGGTGATCTCCGAGAAGTCCGCCACCGTCATGAAGCGACGGGAGGGGGTGTAGGGCCTGAACTTCTTAACCGCCATGGTTCACCTCTAAATCAGCCCTTCCAGGGCCTCGATCTTCTGGCCCGGGGCCACGGTCACGATCGCCTTCTTGCGGTCGGAGCGCTTGCCTTCGTAACGGCCCATGCGCTTCTTCTTGCCGCGCACGCTCATCACGTTGACGTCCACGACCTTGACCTTGAACGCCTGCTGCACGGCGTTCTTGACCTCGGTCTTGGAGGCCTCGGGGTGCACCCAAAAGGTGTACTTGCCCTCGGCGTAACCGCCGTAGGCCTTTTCCGAGAGCACCGGCTCCAGGATCACGTCGTACGGGGTCTTCACGCCTCACCTCCGATACCGGCGCGCTCGAGCGCCAGGGCCAGGGCCGCCTCGTCGAGGACCAGCCAGTCGGCGCGCAGGATGTCGTATACGTTGATGCCCTCCGGGCTCAGGGTGATCACCCAGGGCAGGTTGCGCGCTGCGCGGCGGACGTTCTCGTCAGCGGTCACTAGGGTGACGCGCTCCGAACCGTCCAGCCCGTGCTTCGCCGCCCACTCGACGAACTGCTTGGTCTTGCCCTCGACGCCGGCGAAAGCCTCCACGACGAGCAGCTTCTCCTCGCGCGCGCGATCGGCCAGGGCCATGGCCAGGCCGGTCTTGCGCACCTTACGCGGCAGGGTGTAACCGTAGTCGCGCGGCTTGGGCCCGAAGACCACGCCGCCGCCCACGAAGATGCCCGCACCGCGGCTGCCGTGGCGGGCGCGACCCAGGCCCTTTTGGGGAAAGAGCTTGCGGGTCGAGTAGCTCACCTCGCCGCGGGTCTTGGTCGAGGCGGTGCCGCGGCGGCGGCTCGCCAGCTGCCAGCGCACCACCTCGTAGAGGAGGTGCGGGTTGACCTCCTCGGGCAGGGGCAGCTCGCGCGACTTCGCGCTCCCCTTGGCGGAAATGACGGGAACCTTGTACATCACTTCGCCCCCTTGTCGCGGGTGGTCTCGCGCACGATCACCAGGCCGCCGTTGGGGCCCGGGATCGACCCCTTGATGAGGAGCAGGTTCTCCTCGGGGATGACCTCGACCACCTCGAGGTTCTGCACCGTGATGCGTTCCGAGCCGTAGTGGCCGGCCATCTTCTTACCCTTGTAGACGCGGCCGGGCGCCTTGCGCTGGCCGATCGAACCGCCGTGGCGGTGGATGCGGTGAGCGCCGTGCGAGGCCGGACCACCGGCAAAGTTCCAGCGCTTCATCACGCCCGCGGTGCCGCGGCCCTTGCTGGTACCGGTCACGTCCACCTTGTCGCCCGGCTGGAAGATCTCGACGGTCACCACGTCGCCCTCGGGCTCGAAGTCGCGGATCTCGCGCAAGAAGCGCACCGGCTCGGCCGAGTACTTGGCGAAGTGGCCCTTCATCGGCTTGTTGACGCGCTGGGCCTTCGCCGGCGCGAAGCCGAGCTGTACCGCGCTGTAGCCGTCGGTCTCCGGCGTCTTGCGCTGGACCACGGGGCAGGGGCCGGCCAGCACGACGGTCACCGGAACGGCGCGGTCACCCTTCCAGATCTGGGTCATGCCCACTTTGGCGCCTAGGATCCCCTTCACCGGCCACCTCCCACGGTCTTGATCTCGATCTCCACGCCCGTCGGCAGATCGAGGGTCATCAGGCTCTCGATCGTCTTCTTGTTGGGGTTGGTGATGTCCACCAGACGGTTGTGGGTGCGGATCTCGAAGTGCTCGCGGCTGTCCTTGTGCTTGAAGGGGCCGCGCAGCACGGTGAAGCGGCGTACCCGAGTGGGGAGGGGCACCGGCCCCGCCACCTTGGCGCCGCTGCGCCGGGCCGTTTCCACGATCTTGCGCGCGGAAGCGTCCAGGCTCTTGTGGTCGAAGCCGCGCAGCTTAATGCGAATCTTTGGCATCCCTCACCTCACTCCAGAATCTTGGTCACAACCCCAGCGCCCACGGTGCGGCCGCCCTCGCGGATGGCGAAGCGAAGGCCTTCTTCGAGGGCGATGGGCTTGATGAGCTCGACGGTGAACTC
>JALSQD010000026.1 GCA_026985615.1 Thermaceae bacterium
GGTTTCGCGAACGGGATCGCGGACGCTGCGGGCGTAATCCCGCACGAGGTCGGCGGCGGTCTCCACGACTCCAGTCTACCGAGCGGTGTTAGGGTGGGGGGGTGGAAGTCTGGCTCGTGCGCCACGGGGTAACCGCTCACAACCAGGAGGGCCTCTGGCAGGGGCAACGCGACGTGCCCCTCGCGTCCGAGGGCCGGAGTCAGGCGCAGCGGCTGGCCGTCCGCCTGGCGCGACTCGGCCTCACCTGGACGGCGCTCCACAGCTCGGACCTGAGCCGGGCGCGCGAGACCGCTGAGATCGTGGGCGAACGCCTGGGCCTCACGGTGCGCAGCGACCGGCGGTTGCGCGAGGTCTGCGTCGGCGAGCTGGCCGGCCTGACCCGCCCCGAGGTGCGGGCGCGTTTCGGCGACTACGTGGCCCGCTCGCAGGAGGACCCCTGGAATGCGCGCTTTCCCGGTGGCGAAACGCTGGCCGAGCTCTACGACCGCGTCTGGGCCTTCTTGAACGAGCTCGGCGACGGGCGCCACCTGGTCGTCTCCCACGGCGGGGCGATCCGCGCGGCGGTGCTGGGGGTGCTGGAGGCGAAAAACGCGGTGCCCTGGCGCATCCGGCTCGAGAACACCTCGATCACCCGGCTGCACTTCCCCGAAGGGGTGCGCGGCGGTGGCTTCGTCCATACCGTCGGTGACGCGGCCCACCTGGAGGCCGGCTGGGACCTGGACGGTTGAACCGTGACGTTGGGGCTCAACCTGCTCGCGGTCTTCGCCTTCGCGGTCAAGGGGCTGGCGGGGTTCGGTCCCGCGCTCTTCCTCGTCCCGGTGCTGAGCCTCTTCTGGCCGCTGCGCCAGGTCGTGCCCTACACCGCCTTCCTGCTCTTTTTGGCCAACCTGCCGATGCTCTGGCTGGTGCGGCGGGGGCTCGAGCCCCGGCGCGACTTCCCCGCTGCGGCCGCCTACGCCTCGGGCCTGGTGGTCGGCACCCGCCTGCTCGTCGCGCTGCCGGAGGCCCGGCTCAAGTTCGCGCTGGGGCTGGTGCTGCTCGTCTTCGCGGTCTGGAGCCTGGTGCGCCTGCCTACCGCCGGGGCGGCACCGCCGCCGGACGCCGCCGAGCTGGCCCGGCTCACCCTGGTGATGCTCTCGGGCGGCCTCCTCGTTGGCGCCCTGGGGGCGGGGGCGCTGCCGCTCTTCGTCTACCTGCCGCTGCGCTACCCGCCCGCGGCGATGCGCGCCCTCTTCACCAGCGCCTTCGGCCTGGGCACGCTGGCCTGGACGCTGGCCAACTGGCAGGCGGGGCTGCTCACGAGCGAGCTGGTGCGACTGGCGCTCTTGAGCCTGCCGGGCACGCTCGCAGGCCTGTGGCTGGGGGCGCGGCTCTTCGAGCGGCTGCCGCAGCGCGGTCAGATGCGCGCGGTGGCGTTGTTGCTGGTGCCGGTGGCGCTGCGGTTGATGGGGGTCTTCTAGCGCTGGCGAAGGCGCTCGAGTTGGCGCAGGTCCTCCTGTATGAGGTCGTCGCGCCAAGCCAGGCTCTCGACGTGGTGGCGCAGCTCGTGGAGGAGGGTCTCCCAGGCTTCCGCTTCCCAGTCAAAGTCGGGGTCGTGGCGGGCGATTTCGGCGAAGGAGCCGTAGTAGAGCGCGATGTGGCGGCCCAGGTGCACGTGCCCGGCGAAGATCGAGGGCGGGCCGGGGTCGGTGTACTCGCCGAGCCGCACCACCCCCGCGAGGCCGCTGGGGTCTTCCTTGAGCTGGGGCAGGACGTGCACCCCCTGAAGCTCCACCTTGAACTCGTCGGGGATCTCGTTCCACAGGCGGGTCACCAGCTCCACGAACTCCTCGTAGGTCACGCTTCCAGGTTACTAGAGGCGCGGCTGAGAAGTACGCTGAGGGCATGACGGCGGTGCGCCTGATCGCGGGCAAGGGCGGCGTGGGCAAGACCACCGTCGCCAGCGCCCTGGCGCTCGCCGCGGCTGGCCGCGGCGAGCGCGTCCTGCTCCTCTCTACCGACCCCACCGGAGCCCTGGGGCAGATCTTTCCGGGGGTGGGGGAAACGGCGCGCGGTGTGGCCCCTGGGCTCGAGGTCGTCGAGCTGACCCGGCCGGTGGTCCTGGCCCGCTGGCGTGAGCGCTTCGGCGAGGAGGTCTACCGGGTGCTGCGCAGCCTGCTCCCCGTGGAGCGCGACGTCCTCGACTACCTCGAAGGGGTACCCGGCCTCGAAGAAGAGTTCCTGCTCAGCTACCTGCTCGATGCGGTTAATTCGGGATTTTACGACCGGATCGTTTGGGATGCGGCCCCTACCGCGGGCACGCTCGCCCTGCTCGAGGCCCAGGCGCTCTTCTACGACCACCTCACCCAGGCCCACCGCCTCTACCTAAAGTTGCAAGGCTACCTGAAGGGAGCCGACCCCACGCCGCTGATCGAGAGCTGGCGGGTGCTCACCGGCCGTATCCTGGCGATGCTGCGCGAGCGCACGCGGGCTTGGGTGGTGGCCCAGCCCGAGCGGTTGCCGGTGGTGCAGGGGCTTGAGCTGATGGAGGCGCTGGCGCGCTTTGGGATCGGGCTGGAGCGCGCGGTGCTGAACCGCGTGCTGCCCGTCGGTGCCTGCCCCGGTTGCGCCTTCTACGAGGGCAAGGTGAGCGAGCAACGGGTCTGGGCCCGGCGCTGGCGCGAACGCAGTCCGGTGCCCGTGCGGCAGCTGCCCGAATCGGCTTCCCCACCGCTCACCGCCGCCGAGCTCGAACGCCTTGGACACCTGCTTGAGGAGGGATCCGATGCAGATTCGCACGCTTAGCGACCTCGTCCGCTTCGACCCCGAAAAGAAGCAGAAGATTCCCGTCTTTGACTCGCCCCACATGTACTACGACCTCTACACCCTGCTGCCCGGTCAGCTCCAGCGGCCCTTCGCCTTCAAAAAGGCCGACAAGATCGTCTACGTGCTGCAGGGCAGGCTCAGGGTAACCGTGGGCGGGGAGTCGGCCGAACTGCGGGCGGGTCAGGTCGTGCGCGTACCCGCGGGGCAGGTTAACGCCATGGAGAACGCCGCGGACGAGCCGGCCGTGGCCCTGGTGGTCGTGGCCCCGCACCCCGAGTGCGCCGAACGCCGGAAACAACGTAAACGCCCCAAGTAAAAAGGCCCCCTCTAAGGGGGCCGATAAAGTCAACAAGCTGGTCTCTTAAACCCCCAGGTATGCCTCGCGCACCTCGTCGTCGCGAGCCACCTGATGGCTGGGGCCTTCAATCTTCACCCGACCCTCGGCCAGAACGTAAGCGTAGTCGGACAGCGCCAGCGCCAGGTGCACGTTCTGCTCCACGAGCAGGATCGTAAGCCCCTCGTCCTTGAGGCGCTTGAGGGTGCCAAACAGCGACTGCGCCAGCACCGGGGCCAGCCCCAGCGAGAGCTCGTCGATCATCAGCACCACCGGATCGGCCATCAGCCCACGCCCCACTGCCAGCATCTGCTGCTCGCCGCCGGAGAGGGTACCCGCTTTTTGCTTCTTGCGCTCAAAAAGGCGAGGGAAGAGTTCGTAGACCCTCTTGATGTTGGCGTCGAGATTATTGCGTGCGCGAGGAGAATAAGCGCCCATCTCCAGGTTCTCGGCCACCGAGAGGTCGGCGAAGAGCTGCCGCCCTTCGGGTACGAGCACCAGCCCTAACTGGGCCTTTTCATGGGGCGTGAGCTGGGTCACGTCCTCGCCGAGGAAGCGCACCGTGCCCTTCCAGGGTTTGACCACGCCCATGATGGCGCGCATCGTGGTGGTCTTTCCGGCCCCGTTAGCGCCGACTAGGGTGGTCATCTTATTTTCCTCAACGGACAAGGTTACCCCCCAGAGCACCTGCACCTCGCCATAGCCGGTCTCGACGTCGGTCAGTTCCAGGACCCGGCTCATGCTTCCTCCTCCTCAAGAATCCGCTTGGCCATCTCCGGGTCGCCGAGGTAGGCCTCGATCACCTGCGGGTCGTTGGCCACCTCGTCGGGGCTACCCTCCGCCAGCTTCTCGCCGAAGTTCAGCACCACAATGCGGTCGGAAAGACTCATGATGGCCTGCATGATGTGCTCGATCATCAAGATCGAAATCCCCTGGTCGCGAATAGCGCGGATAACGTCGAGCATCTTGGCCACCTCGCTGGGGTTGAGCCCGGCCAGCACTTCGTCAAGCAGGAGCAACCGCGGCTTGGCGGCCAGCGCCCGGGCCACCTCCAGGCGCTTTTTGAGGGCGATATTCAGCTTACCCGCGAGCACGTCGGCGTACTTGCCCAAGCCAGTGAACTCGATCACCTCCGCGGCCACTTCCTGGGCGGCTTCGAGCGGGAGGTTTTGCGGGCCGAAGCAAGCTCCCACGGTGACGTTCTCGAGCACCGTCATCTCGTTGAGTGGCTTGACGATCTGATGGGTGCGCGCAAGGCCGCGGCGCACGACCTCGTAGGGCGGCAGGCCGCTGATCTTTTGCCCCTCGAAGATCACCTCGCCAGAGGTGGGCTTGTAGACGCCGTTGATCACGTTGAAGAGCGTGGTCTTCCCGGCGCCATTGGGGCCGATGAGGCCTAGGATCTCGCCCTGGTACTGGGTCAAGGAGACGTCCTTGACGGCGATCAGGCCGCCGAAGGCCTTGGTTACGTTGCGTACCTCGAGTATCGCCGGTTTCATTCCAGCACCCTCCTCAGCCGCGGCCAGATCCGGTACAGCCAACCCATCAGCCCGCCGGGCGCGAAGAGGATGATGAGTAGCAGCAGCACGCCGGCGATGACCATGTGGAAGTTGGACAGGCCGGGAATCGTTAGCAGCATGCCGCGCAGACGTTCATAGAGGAACGCGCCGATAGTGGGGCCGGTGACCGTGCCTTGTCCGCCCAGCATCACCATGACGATGGCCTCGATGGAAAGATTGAGGTTGAATGCCTCCTCGGGTACCACCGAACCGTTCTTGAAGAAGTAGAGCCCGCCCGCGATCGCTGGCAGGAAGGCCGAGAGACTATAGGCAAGTGTTTTGTAGAGCGGCGCCTTGACGCCTAGCACCACGGCCGCGTCCTCGTCCTCGCGGATGGCGAAGAGCCCCAGGCCAAACTTGGATCGCCTAACCGCAAGCGAGAGAAGGAGTGATGATCCCATGACGAGGACGATCAGCAAGTAAACGGTCCACAGCGCCTTGCCTGCGCCACCCATGGCCTTGTAGGCGGTGAACGGAAGAAAGATGCCCTCGGAGCCGCCCCATACGTCGAAGTTCGAGACGAAGTCCTTGACGGCCTCATTTACGCCGATGGTGGCCAGGGCGAAATAAGCCCCGCGCAGGCGCAGGATGCCGATACCCAGTAGGAAAGCCAGTGCGCTCACCGACACGCCGGCGACGAGCACTGCGGAGTAGAGCCCCCAGTGATGGGAGCCCACTAGCCAAAGCGTCAGGTAACCGCCCAGCCCAAAAAAGACGATGGAGCCAAAGTTGACGTAGCCGGTGTACCCGATCATCAGGTTCAGGTTGGCGGCCAGGATGATGTAGATGGCCGAGAGCACCAGCGTTTCCCGCAGGGTGATGTTGTTGCTCAGCAGCGGGAGCAAGGCGAAGATCGCGGTCACTCCGACGATCAGCCAGAAGAGGGGCGCCTTGAGTAGCTTCATTTCCTACCCCCCAGGAGGCCGGTGGGGAAGAAGAGCAAGATCAAGACGAAGATCACGAACTCGATGACGTTGGTCCAGCTGATGGCGATGAAGGGCGCTACCGAGCCCTCGATAAGGCCCAGGATCACGCCACCGAAGAGGGCGCCGGTGGGGTTCCCCAACCCGCCGAGCACGCTGGCTACGAAGCTTTTTAGCTCATAAATGCTGCCTGATAGGATGGTGAAGGGGAAGAGGGTGGCGATCAGCGCGCCGCTGAGCATGGCCAGAGCCGTGCCGATGCCAAAGGAGATTGCCAGGATCTGCTGCGAAGGGATGCCCATCAGCTCCGCCGCCTCGCGGTTGTTTGATACCGCCCGCACCGCCTTGCCCAGGGTGGTGCGGTAGAGGAAGTAGTAAAGCATGAACGTGACCAGAACCGCGGCCAGCGCCGCGATCAGGCGGGCAGAGGTCACCGTGTAGCCAAAGATATTGAGCGTTTGAACCTTGAAATTAACGTTGTAAGGGCTGGTGGACCACAGAGCGGTCCCGATGCCCACGATGATCATGCTGACGGCGAAGGTTGCCAGCAGTGTCATCAGCGGTGGGCCGTCGAGGATGCGGCGCACCGCGATTTGGTAGATCAAAACCCCGAGGAGAAAACCAATGATGGCTACCGGAATGAGGGCTAGATAAGGGTGCAGCCCCGCCCCGAAAAAGAAGTAAAGCGAGAACATGCCCAAGGATATTACGGCCCCGTGGGCCAGGTTGACCACGTCCATGACGCCGAAGATAAGCGTCAAGCCGATGGACGCCAGACCGTAGACTAGACCGATTAGGAGCCCATCGAGGATGGAAGATACGATTTCGATCATGTCGGCACCTCGCGGGGTGTGGCCCGGTCCGGAGCGGGTGCCCGCTCCGGACCGGGCACGCGGTGCGGCCGTTAGCGGATCGGGTAGATGAGATCGGAAGTCTTGGCGTCAAGCGGCCAGACAATCTCCTTCATCAGCTCGCCATCCTTCTTCTGCCATTGGATCTGCACCATGTCGTGGCCCAGCTGCAGGCCGTGGCTGGCGGGATCGGTGGAGAACTTGATCTTGCCAAAGAAGATGGTCAGATCCATCTTGTCGAGGGCGGCGCGCACCTTGTCGGCGTCGATGGAGCCCGCGTCCATGATGGCCCGCTGCAGCACGAGGCCGGCGGCGAACCCGCCCGCGGCACGGTAGGCCGGGGTCTTGCCGTAGGCCTCCTCGTACATCTTCACGAACTCTTCGGGGGTAACGCCGCAGTTAGGGTTGTACTTGACGAGGGGTTCCCACTGGCTGGGAGCGGCCACACCAAAGGCGGCGTCACCCAGCTGGGCGAACTCGTCAGAGGCGGGAGCCACAAGCAGGGCGATCATCTTGAGCGTGGCCTGCTGCTCGTAGAGCTGGCGTGCGAAGGTGGCGCCGTCGGCGTAGTGGCCCCCACCTACCAGAGCTTCGGCGCCGCTGGCCTTGACCTTGTTGATGATGGGGCCGAAGTCGGTGGTGCTGGGCGGGTAGCCTTCGAAAAGCGCCACGTCGAAGCCGATCTTCTTGGCGTAGTCCTTGGCCGCGGTAGCCACGGCCTTGGCGAACTTGGAATCCTCGTAGACGATGGCGATCTTCTTGAGGTTGGGGTCGGCCGCCTTGAGCATGTCGAGGGTGGCCGTCAGGTAGCGGCTCGCAGGGGTGTAGATCTGGTAGACGTTCTCATAACCTAGCTTGAAGATCGAGTCGGAGGCGGCCCCGGTGGCGATCATGATCTTGCCGTACTGTTCGCTGATCACCGCCGCCTTGGCGGTGAGGCCCGAGGAGTAGGGGCTGATCAGGAAGTCCACCTTGTCCTGCGAGATGAGCCGCGAGTAGAGCTGCTGCACGCGCTCCGCCTTCGACTCATCGTCGTAGAACTTGAGCTCAACCTTGTATTTTTTGTCACCTACGGGGATACCGCCCTGATCGTTGATCCACTTTTGCCAGAGCTTAATCCCGTTGAGCTGGTTGACCGATTCGACGTTGTACTTACCGGTCTTGGAAACGGTAAGGCCGATGGTCACAGTTTGCGCCAGTCCGAAGCTAGCCACGGCGGCCAGAAGCAGGGTGATCCACAACTTCTTCATACGCACCTCCTTGTATTACGCTTTTACGTTAGCACTTGGGAAAGCGATGTACAGGGTTAAACGTCACGACGTAAAGGGTTGCAAAAACGACGTGCCTGTTGGTAGAACCCTGGGATACTGCTGCTGATGGCGACTGACGTTTCTTGCACCGTCTCTGTCAAAGGTATGACCAGGTGCGGGGCTCTAAGATAGACGCATGACGATCCTCGACTTCCGCTCCGATACCGTGACCCGCCCCAGCCCCGCGATGCGCCGAGCGATGGCCGAGGCCGAGGTGGGCGACGACGTCTACCGCGAAGACCCCACCGTGAACCGTCTCGAGGCCCAAGCCGCCGAGATGCTTGGCTTCGAGCGGGCGGTCTACATGCCCTCGGGGACGATGACCAACCAGGTGGCGCTCTTGGTGCACACCCGCCGGGGGCAGGAGATCATCCTGACCGAGGGTGCGCACGTCTACGAGTTCGAGCCCGGGGCGATGGCCAACCTCTCCGGCGCCTCGCCGCGCTTCGTGCGCTCGCCCTACGGCGTGCCCGACCCCGAGGAGGTGCGGCGGGCCATTCGCACCTCGCCCCACCAGGCACCCACTGGCTTGGTCGCGCTCGAGAACACCCATAACACCGCCGGGGGTACGGTGGTGCCGCTCGCGGTGCAGCGGGCCGTGCAGGCGGTGGCGCGCGAGGCGGGGCTGCCGGTGCACCTGGACGGCGCACGGCTTTTCAACGCCGCGGTGGCGCTTGGGGTGGAGGGCCGCGAGGTAGCCTCGGGCTTCGACACCGTCTCGATCTGCCTCTCCAAGGGGCTGGGCGCACCGGTGGGGAGCCTGCTCCTCGGTCCCGCGGAGCTCGAGGGCGAGATCCGCCGCTACCGCAAGATGCTTGGTGGGGGAATGCGTCAGGCGGGGGTGCTGGCCGCCGCCGGCTTGATCGCCCTGACCGAGGGGCCTGCGGCGCTCGCCCGCGACCACACGCTGGCGCGCGAGCTGGCCGAGGGGCTGGTGAAGCTGGGGTACGACGTGGACCTGAAGTCGGTGCAGACCAACATGGTCTTTGCGCGGGTGGCGGACGCGCCGGGTTTCGCGGCGCGGCTCAAGCAGGCGGGTATCCTCATCAACGCGCTCGGGCCCGACCGGGTGCGTTTCGTGGCCCACCGCGACCTGCCCGACGAGGCGGCCGCGGAGGCGCTCCGTCGTATCGAAGCGATGCAAGGTTAGGGTGGCATGCTGTACGATGAGTAAGACATGGCCATACGTGTGGGTATTCTCACGGTGTCGGACCGCAGCGCGCGCGGCGAGCGGGCGGACACGACCCACGAGGCCATCCGCGAGGCCCTGGCCAGCGGGCCGTACGACGTGGTGGCCTATGAGGTGGTCCCCGACGAGGTGGCCCAGATCCGCCGGGTGCTGCGCCTGTGGGCCGACCGCGACAGCCTCGACCTGATTCTCACCAACGGGGGTACCGGGCTCGCCGTGCGCGACCACACCCCCGAGGCGACGCTGGAGGTGGTTGAGCGTCAGGTTCCCGGCCTCGCCGAGCTGGTGCGCAGCGAGGGGGTGAAGAAGACCCCGCTGGCGGCGCTCTCCCGGGGCGTGGCGGGCGTGCGCGGTTCGACGCTGATCGTCAACCTGCCGGGCAGCCCCAAGGGGGCGCGCGAGTCGGTGGAGGTGCTCCTACCGGTGCTGCCGCACGCGGTCGAGCAGGTTTCGGGGCGCAGCGTTCCCGGGGGTCACGAGCACGCCTAAGACGTTTAAAATGGGGCGCATGACGCCACCGAATCGTTGGGCCAGCGAGCGGGTTCGGGCGATGCCCGAGTCCGTTTTTCTCTTGATGGACCGGGCTAAGAGCGAGGCGCGCGCGGCGGGCAAGCGGGTCATCGACCTTTCCATCGGGGCATCCGACCTGCCGGTGCCGAACGAGCTGATCGCCGAGCTGGAGAGTGCGGCGCGCGACCCGGCCACCTGGGGCTACTGTTTGAAGAGCTGCACCTTGCGCTTCCTGGAAGAGACGACGCGCTGGTACGAGCGCCGCTTTGGGCTGGCGCTGGACCCCGGGAGCCAGGCGCTCAGCCTGATCGGGAGCCAGGAGGGGCTGGCCCACCTGCTGCTCGCGGTGGCCGACCCCGGCGACGTGGTGCTCATCCCCGAGGTGGCCTACCCCAGCTACTGGGGTGCGGCGGCGCTGGCGGGGCTGGAGGCGGTGCCGCTTGCGCTCGCCGGCGACCTGCTGCCGGTCTTCGAGGGGATCGATCCCGCCAGGCTCGAGCGCGCCCGGGTGATGGTGCTCAACTACCCCAACAACCCCACCGCCGCGCTCGCCGACCGCGCCTTCTGGGAGCGGGCGCTGGCCTTCGCCGAGGCGCACGACCTGCTCGTGGTGCACGACAACCCCTACATCGACATGGTCTACGAGGGCGAGGCCATCAGCCCGCTCGTGCTGCCGGGGGCACTGGAGCGTACGGTGGAGCTCTTCAGCTTTTCCAAGAGCTTCCACATGGGTGGTTTCCGCCTGGGATTCGCCCTGGGCAGCGCTGACGCCATCGCCGCGCTGGAGGCGGCCAAGGCGCCGGTGGACTTCAACCAGTACCTGGGCATCCAGCGCATGGGCATCGCCGCGCTGCGCCTGCCCGTCGATCGGGTGTTGCGCGACGTGCAGGTCTTCCGCGGCCGCCGCGACGCGCTGGTGGAGGCCCTGCAGGGCGCGGGCGTGCCGGTGAACCTGCCCAAGGCGAGTATGTACCTTTGGCTCAAGCTGCCGGAGGGGATGGACGACGTGCAGTTTGCCCTGCGGGCGGTCGAGCACGCTGGGGTGGCGCTGGCGCCGGGTCGCGGCTTCGGCCCCGGCGGGCACGGTTACGTGCGCTTCGCCCTGGTGCAGCCGCCCGAGGTGCTGGCCGAGGCGGGCCGCCGCGTCGCGCAGCTGCTCGACTAGCTCCAAGTACAATTCCTTCATGAGGCGCCGCAAGGTCCGACGCAAGACGCGCACCCGCCTGCGCGAACGCTACGAGCGGCGCCTTTTCGAGATCCTGCGCGAGCTCTCGATCCCGCTGGTGATCCTCCACTTCACCCTGGCGGTGGGAACGCTGGGGTACATGTGGCTCTCGGGCGGCGACTTCATCAACAGCTTCTATATGACCGTGATCACCATCGGCACCATCGGCTACGGCGAGGTGGTGCGGGGTGCGGACACCACCGCCGGCCGCATCTTTACCACCTTTCTCGCGCTGGGTGGCATCGGCGTCTTCACCAGCACGATCACCGTGATCGCACGGGTGTTTTTCAAGGAAGAGTTGCAGCAGTTGTGGAGGAGGCTATCCATGCTCAACGCCATCGAACGGCTGGAGGGGCACTACATCCTCGCGGGCTTTGACGAGGCGACCGCTGAGCTCGCGCGTATCCTCGCGCGCCGGGGGCAGCCCTTCGTGGTGCTCGACGACACCCAGGAAGGGCTGGCGCGCATCGCCGAGCAGCGGGTGGACTACTACCTGCCGGAGGCGCCCTTCGAACGCGAGACCCTGCTCGCCACGGGCATCCGCCGCGCGGAGGGGCTGGTGGTCAACCTGGGCGACGACGCGCGCAACATCTCGATCATCGCGGTGGCGCGGCTCATCCGCCCGGACAAGGAGGACTTTGCCATCTACTCCTTTGCCTCATCGCCCGAGGATGCCGAGAAGCTCGAGGAGCTGGGGGCGAACCGGGCCTTCTACCCCAGCCGCATGATCGCTGGCCGGTTAGCGGCCTACCTGTTCCACCCCGAGTCCAGCTACCTGCAGGGGCTCTTCGATCGGCTGGCTTTCGGTGAGGAAACCGACGTTGATCTGTTGGAGGTGCATGTGGAAAAGGGCCACCCTTGGGCGGGGCGCGCGGTGGGTGAGCTGCGCCGGGAGCTGGGGGTGAACGTGGTGGCGCTGCGCACGCCGGCGGGCCGGCTCGACCTCGACCTTACCGACGACCGGGTGGTGCCCGAGGGCGGGGCGCTTATCCTTTTTGGCCGCACCGAGCGGCTCGAAAAGTTGCGGGAACGATTGGAGGCGGCGCATGAACTCTCGTAAGCTCATCACCGATTTCTTCGTGCTGATGGCACTGACCACGAACGTCAGCTTCGTGGTCAACCCCAACGGGCTTGAGCTCTTCATCACCGTGGTCACCAACCTGGCGGCCACGCTCCTCAAGATCGGCGAGGGGCGGGTGCTCTCGGCTGAGCTCATGGCCACCGGGCTGGTGGCCGACCTGCATCTGATCCCGGCGCTCTACTTCTACTACGCCGGCGATCCGGGTGAAGCGCTTTCGCTGGCCTGGGGCGCGCTGGCGGCCAACGTGGTAAGCGTGCTGCTGGTGGTGATCGACACCGTGCTCAAGAGCTACATGGAAGAAGAGTAGCTAGCCCCCGATGCCCAGCATCACCCGCTCGCGCAAGGTGGGCAGGGTGGAGCCCTTCTCGGGCTTTTTGCCCGCGGCTGCGAGCAGCGCATCGACTAGGGCTGCCCCGGGGTCGGGGGCATCGAAGGCCCAGGCGATGTCGAGCTCGAGCTCGGTGAGCAGGCAGGGCCGGATCTTCTTGTCGGAGGTCAGGCGCAGGCGGCTGCAGTTCGAGCAGAAGGGTTCGGAAACCGAGTTGATGAAGCCCACGGTGCCCTGCGCGCCGGCGATGCGCCAGACCCGCGCCGGCGAGCTGGGGTCGGTGGGCACCTCTTCCAGCGGCCCGAAGCGCGCCTCGATGCGGGCACGCGTCTCGGCGCCGGCGACGAACTGGCGCCTGTACTCATCGAAGGGCGCGTTGTTGAGGTGCATGTACTCGATGAAGCGCACGTGCAGGGGGCGGTCCACGCTCAGCTCGGCTAGCCGCACCACCTCGCCGTCGTTGACCCCGCCGATCACCACCGCGTTGAGCTTGACGGGGTGGAGTTCGAGCTCGAGCGCTAGCTCGATGGCGTCCCACACCTGGGTGATCTCGCCGCCGCGGGTGAGGCGGCGGAAGACCTCGGGGTCCACCGCGTCGAGCGAGAAGTTCACCCGACGTAGCCCCGCCTCTAGCAGCTCCTTGTGGCGGCGGCGGAAGAGCGTGCCGTTGGTGGTGATGGCCACGTCGTCCACCCCCGGGGTGGCGGCCGCGGCGGCGATCATCTCGGGAAGTTCGCGGCGCACCAGCGGCTCGCCCCCGGTGAAGCGCACCGCGTTCATGCCCAGCCGCGCGGCGGCGCGGAGAAAGTGGGCGACGTCCCGGGTGGTCACGGTGCCGGGGGGATCGCTCATCTCCATGCCCAGCGGGTGGCAGTAGACGCAGTGGTAGTTGCAGCGCGGGGTGACCGAGATGCGCAGGTCGCGGAGCACGCGGCCGTAGTTGTCGACGAGTTTCATGGCGCCCCCCTTCGGCGTGTTGCACATTATAACAACACGGTCGCCGCCCCAGGGGGACGGAGGCCACAAAGCCCCTATACTGGGGGCGATGAGTGAAGACGCGCGGCCCACCCATTCCGGCTTCGTGGCCATCCTGGGCAAGCCCAACGTGGGCAAGAGCACCTTGCTCAACCAGATGCTGGGGGTCAAGGTGGCCCCCATCAGCCCCAAGCCGCAGACCACCCGCAAGAGCGTGCGCGGCATCTACACCGAGGAAGGTCGCCAGATCGTCTTCGTGGACACGCCGGGGCTGCACAAGCCCGCCGACGCCCTTGGCGACTACATCAACCGCCAGGTGCTCGAGGCCCTGGCTGACGTGGACGTGATCCTCTGGCTGGTGGATCTGCGCCACCCGCCCACCCCCGAAGACGAGCTCGTGGCCCGCACCCTGCGTCCGCTGGTGGGCAACAAGCCCATCCTGCTCGTGGGTAACAAGGCCGACGCGGCCAAGTACCCCGACGAGGCGCTCGAGGCCTACGCCGCCTTGCTGCCCGGGGTGGAGGTGCGCAAGATCAGCGCGCTCTCCGAGCGCGACGTGGCCGCGCTGCGCTCGGAGATCCTCGCGCTTTTGCCCGAGGGGCCGTTCTTCTATCCCGAAGACCACGCCAAAAGCGACCAGCCCATCGAGGACTGGATCGCCGAGACGATCCGCGAAGAGGTGATGAAGCGGCTGCGCCAGGAGATCCCCTATGCGGTTGCGGTCAAGGTGGAGGAGGTGGCCGAGCGCGACAACGGCACCCTCTACGCCCGCGCGGTCCTCTACGTGGAGCGCGAGGCGCACAAGCCGATCCTCATCGGCAAGGGTGGCCGGATGCTGAAGGAGCTGGGGCGGGCGGCGCGCAAGCAGCTCGAGCTCTTTCTGAACCGCCCGGTCTTCCTCGACCTCGAGGTCAAGGTCTACCCCAACTGGCGCAAGGACCCGGAGGCTCTGCGCGAGCTGGGTTACGAGTAGCGGGCTTCAGGGTCGTGAGAGCTCGAAGGTCAGCACGGCGCGGTACTCGCCGTCGGGTTCGCCGGGCAACAGCCACACGTCGAGCGGCAGCTCAAAGACAGCCGGTCCCTGCCCGCTGCGCACGGGCCGCGTCAGCGTGGAAAGGGGCTCGCCGGCGAGCAGGAGCCGCTCGGGGGGAAGCTCGAGCGGGCCAACGAGGGGCGTGGACCGCACGGTGAGCTTCCAGGCGGTGTTGGCCACCACCTCCACGTGCAGTACCTCCGGGGTGACGCGCCCCGCGACCACGTGCACGGGCACGTGGGGATCGTCCCGGCCGTTGATGCGCAGCATCAGCACCTCGAGCATGTGCAGCTCCACGCGCGTCGTGGCGGAAGGCTCGCCGGCCCAGGCGGTGGATAGCGCCAGCATCAGCAGCAGCACCAGCATCCATCGTTTTTGCATTTCCACCCCTCCCTTGCGGGTGGAATGCAACCGGTGAACCTCAGTATCGGGATGGGGTCGTGTGAGGGTTCGTCTTCATCCTCTTGGCCGGTTGCACCACTGGCTCCCCGTGTCCCTTGGTGCCCAGATTGGGATGCACGGTTCGTCGCCTCCAAGACGGGGTCCTTGCCGAACCCGGGGCGGGGCGCGGCGGCTCCGCGTCCCAACCTCAGCCTAGAGATCGAAGGTGCTTTTCGAAACCCCTAAATGGGTGTGCAAGGACTTATAGCAACGGCAAAAACGACCATCCCCATTTGGGGGTGTTGAGCCCGCGCCCGGATTCCTATACTGCGGCTGTAGTTGGAGGCGTTGACCCGCCATGTCCCCAGACGGGCGCCATGGGACGAGCGGCGAGCCAGTGGCGCGACCGACCAAACCCCTACTAAGGAGGAGATACGACGATGAAGAACGCGATCAGACTCTTGGTGTTGGCCGGTGCGCTCCTGAGCGTCGGGGTGCTGGCTCAGGCCAACCAGACTTGGCAGTTCGGCTACCCGTCCTACGCCTACATCTACACCAACACGAACACGGTCACCTTTGACCTCACCGACGACACCACCGACGGCACCGCGACCGTACTGAGCCTGTACGATGCCGCGAGCCTGTCGAACCTCAAATCCTGCATCGACAACCTCGTGGGCAGCCTCTCTTCGGTTACTGCCAACGGTACCCCTTCTAGCGAGATCGGGACCTGCACCTTTGCGCCTTCGGGCGTTACCCGCAGCGGCTACACCGTTGACTGGTCGAACCTGAGCGACGACGCCGATGGCTCGCTCCTGATCGTGAACAACACCGGTGCCTACGACATCAGCGTGAGCGCGACCTCGCTGCCCACGGGCGCGTCCTTCATGGTGGCCCCCAAGCTGGCCGGCGCCGTTGCCGACACCACGGACTTCGTCACTATCTCCACCACCTCGACCTTCCTCGTCGACGAGACCAGCGGTTACGACACCCAGTACAATGGCGTCTATGTGGTCCCGCTCTCCTTCGCCGCCAGCATTGTACCCTCGACCGCTCCGACGAGCCTGACCAGCTACACCGTCACCTACACCGTCTCCGCGCAGTAATACCCTTCATTCCCCCTTGGGTATACTGGGATGGTGTTAAGGTACCGAGCGAACCCCCGAGCTTGGATCTCGGGGGTTCTCTGGCTTTTGGGGGCGGCCGCGTTCGCCCAGGTGGGTATCGGGGTGGCGCCCCCGCGCTTCGAGTTGGTCTTGCCGCCGGGGGCGACCACCACGGAGGCCGTGGTCGTATTTAGCCGCAACACCCCCGACCAGCGCATCGACGTGGCGCTGGTAGACTGGCTGAACGGCATCGACGGCGCTTTGCGCGTCCTTCCGCCGGGCACTGCTCCTTACAGCGCAGCGGGTTGGCTGCAGACCTCGGTGGACCCCTTCACCCTCGAGCGCGACGGGGCCCACACGGTGCGCTTCACCGTCACCGTTCCCGAGGCGGCCGTGGAGGGCAGCTACTGGACGGGACTGGCCTTCACCACGGCACCGCGCCCTGTCGAGCGCGAGGGCTTGACCGCGCTCATGCGCACCCGGGCGGTCGCCGTCGTTTACGTCACGATCCAGGGAACCGAGCGGCCCGCCGCCGAGATCACGGGCGTGGCGGTGCAGCAGGTGCCCGAGAAGGGGCGCTTCGTTGTGGTGGACGTGGTCAACAGGGGCAACGTCTATCTGCGCCTCAACGGCGAGTTGCGCTTCGTGGACGCGGCCGGCGAGGTGGTTTGGCGCGGTCCCCTGCCCGAGCGGGTGCTGCTGCGCGACGGCGTGGCCCGTTACACATTGCCCGTGCCCGAAGGGCTGCCCGAGGACGTCGTTCTCGCCGCCGTGGAGATCCTGCCCAAGGGGCCGGCGGGTTCCTACGGCGGGCCGACGCTCTACGGGGAAGTGAGCTGGCCATGACGCGGACGCTGCGCGCCGCCTTGGTGGGCCTGCTCCTGACCGCGGCATCCTGGGCGCAGGCGCAGGTGTGGTACTACAACGTCGATCAAGACATTCAGATTCAGCCGGCGACGATCGAGTTCAACCCCACGGCCCTCGACCTGCTCTGTGCCGCGTTGCTGAGCGAGGGTGCGCCCCCGCCGGACGGCGTCCAGGTGAACAGCCTCCCGGTACCCAGCGGCTGCCCGTCCACCCCGCCGGTCGTGGTCTACGGGGTAGACCCCGATACCGGCGATACCATTTACGCGCTTCGCGTGGTGGTCAAGTTTTGGGGCCGCTACCGCGCGAACGACCCCACCTACGGCACCGATGCGCTCACCGACCTGATCAAACGGGACTACGCGCTGCGAATGCAGGCCAACGGCGACCTCGACGCCGTACTGGACGAGTTCGCCCCCCCGTTTACGACCCCACCCATCGATGCCCCCGTCGCCGCGGCCACCTGGTACGGTTGGGCCGCGGACCAGACGATCTCCTTCTCCGACCCCGAGATCAGCGACGTTCAAAACTACCCCTGGTGGAACAACACCTGTTACGACCTCTACCAAGATCGTTGCTGGAGCGCGATCTACACCTGGGCCCTACCCGTGCGCTTGCGTTTGCGCGGGGACGAGTTTGGGAGCTACAGCCTTACGGTTACGCCTGGCCTCTTCGAGGATAAGACGGCCTCCACGCTACGGGTGCACGGCGGTAACCTCGTGAGCCCGCGCTTGCTGCCCGGCCCGCGCTAGCGCACCTTCGGGGCAGGCCTACTTTTTCCGCACTAAAATCCACTGCTCGACGCCGACGGTTTTGCCGTTTTCCAGCTCGGCGACGATTCGCAGCGCGTAGCGGCCCGAGGCGTCTTCGGGCAGGCGGAAGCGACCCGACCAGCCCCCTTCGCTCTGGCTGAGTTCGATACGATCGCCGTTTGCGGCCTCGATCCAGCACGCGCGCACCGGCGCGTACCAGTGCACCCAGACGGGGAGCTCGCTTCCGGGCACGGCTACGGGCGTCGTGCGCACGACGCCCCAGGGCGCTTGGGGGTCGACGTTCAGGAAGATGGGGAATCGGGCTTCCTGATCGCCAGCCTCCGTCACCACCTGGAGCACGAGCGTACCTGTGGCGTTTTCGGGGAGGTGGATCCGCCCTTCCCACGTCCCGCCGCCCTTGGGCAGCAGCAAGCCGACGACGCGCTGTTCCATGCGCACGAGTATGCGTTCGGGCTCGCCCTCGACCTGCACGGTGATCCACGGTGCCGCGCCTGGTGGGACCCGCTCGGCCTCGGGCGTCGCGGTGAGGATGCGCAGGCCGGCACCCGCGAAGACGCGCCGTTCGGGAGCGCGGACGGCCAGCTCGACGTAGGCGGTCTCGCCCGCGCGCAGCCGCACGGTGGCGCGGTCCTTGGTGGGCGTCCACCCCTGCGGGAGCCAGGCGCGCGGCAGTGTGACCGTGTACGCGCCCGGAGGGAGGCCGGCCAGACGGAAGCTGCCGTCCGTCTCGGTGTAGAGGGTTGTAACGCGCCCCTCGGGGTTTTCCACCTGGACCACGAAGCGTTGCGGCGGGGGTGTGGTGCCGTCTGCCTCGACGCGCACCTGCCCCTCGAGCACGGAGCGCGCCGCCGCCTTGAGGAGCACCACGCTCGTCTTCTTGAGCGCGACGGTGACCTCCTTGCGGGCGTCCACCGCCACCACCGTGGCCGGCAGTTCCTCGGTAACGAGCTCGACGGTGTAGTCTCCGGGCGGCAGGGCGATGCGGAAGCGCCCCTGCGCGTTGGTGCGGACCACGCGCCCGCCCGCGCGAACCGCCAGGTCGGCGCGCAGCTCGGGGGCGCCTTCGACCTCCACCCGTCCCTCGATCCAGCCGACGCGGCGCCCCCCGAAGGTGCGGCTGACCGCCTCCGGTACGTTCAGGGTGATGGGTGCGGTCGCCGAGAGGCTGAAGCGGGTTTGTCCCGCGTACCACTCGTGTCCAAGGAGGGCGTCGAGCCAGGCGCCCGCGAGCGGCGCTTGCAGGGAGAGCGCGGTATCGAGAGAGGGTTTCCACGGGGCCCAGGTAAGGTCGGCGCGGGTGCGCAGGTAGCTTCCCCCGACGCGGAGCCCCAGCGAGAGCTCGTTCGCGCTGAGTGGCCACCCCAGGCGCAGGTCGGTGTTCCATAGGGTGAGGCCGTCGCGCTGGCTGAACTGGCTCCCGCCGTAGAGGGCCAGTGACCAAGACCCCTTTTCGTAGCGCGCCTCCGCTCCGCCCTGGAGGTCGCTCCAGGGAGCGGGGAGGTCGAGGGTCGCCGTCGCGAAGGCGCGGAAACGGTCTTGCGAGGCGTGCAGGCCGGCAGCGACGGGTACGGGCGTATCGAGCCCTAGTCGTTCGCTGCTGCTAGCGAGCGCGGCGCTCCAGTCGGCCAGGCCCATGCGGGTCCAGTGGATCGCGGCGCCGGCGCTGAAGGTTCGCGGGCTCACGTCGATCGTGGTGCCGAAGAGCGTGGGCGCACCGGGCTTCCAGTCGAAGCTCGCGCCGGCCTCGACCGCAGCCTCGCGCCAGCGGGTCGCGTAGTTGAGGGCCCCGGAAAGCTCGGGGCGCTGGGGCATGAACTGGAGCTCGGCCCGCAGGGTATCGCCACGCCCGGAGTCGGGGGAGCGGCCTCGGTTCAGGCCTACTCTCCCTTGGGCGCGGAAGCTCGGGTCGCTGTCGAGCGCCGCTGAGATGCCAAAACTTACCGGGGGATTGGTGAGGTCGAGGGTGAACGATCCGCGAGGAACGGGGCCGCTGATGGCGAGCGAGGTCGCGACGTTCTTTTCGGCCAGCCCAAGGGCGAGGCCGTAGCTGGGACCGAAGGCCACGCTGAAGTAGCCGCCCTCGAATGTGACCGACGCAGCGCCAGCGGGGATGGAACCAAAGGCATAGCCCGCTCCGAACTGGAGGTGAGCAAAATCGGAGAGCGGACCCGAAAGTCCGACTGATCCGGAAAAGCGGTTCGGCCAGCTGTAGATCGCACCTGCCCTGCCCACCAGGCGGAAGGGGTCGTCCGGCCGCCGCAGCGCGATGCGAGTGGTAAGGAGGCCGGTGCGTTCCAGGTTGCCGCGTTCCAGGCGCACGCTCAGGCGGTAGGTGCCGTACTGGGTGATGGGAATGCGCAGGCTGGCGCGCTCACCGGGCTCGAGCGCCACGCGCGCGCTGAAGACGGGGACGCCTTCCAGGGTCTCGAGCCGCACGAGGGCCACATCCGCTCCGTTGCCGGTGTTTTGCAGCTCGAGCTGCGCGTGGCTGAGCGGCGGCAAGTAGTCCACCTCGCGGGTCCACGCGACCTCCAGCCCCGGGGCGTAGGCGACGACGGTCGTGGCCTCTGCGCGCGCACCGTTCACCTCGACGGTCAGGCGGTCGCGCGTGCCCGCGAGCGCGCCCTCGGGCACGCGCAGCGTAACGGGGAAGTAGACCGGCTCCGCGCCCTTGAGGGTGAGGGTGCGGGGCAAGGTGAGCAGCGGCCAGCGGTGTTCGGAGTGGAGCTGGGGCCGCACCTCGCCCTCGCCGTAGAGGGCAAAGATGTGGGTGACGGTGCTTCCGGGGTCCGCCCCGCGCACGTCGGGCGAGGTGCGCACCACGCGGATGCCTTGGGCCCACGCCAGCGATCCCAACATCAGGGCGAGCGCGAACCATAGGGGGACGCCGGGGCGCCAAACAGCGCGTGGGGCCACGCCCCCATTCTAAACGCGGTTGTCAGAGCGTTTTTGCCCTCAAACGAGGGTAGATGTGCGTGGCGGCGCGCGCATAGAGTAAGATTAGAAAACTGCGGGGACTTTGTTATGCGAAACCATTGGTGGATTGCAGGGTTTATTTGGTTTGTCACGGGCGCGGTCGCGCAGATCAACGCGGTCTGGGTCATCCACGACTACGAGATCGTGGGCGGCGAGCTGCACGAGTACGTGGGTACCAAGACGTTTCCGGTGAACAGCATCGACGAGGTGCGCGCCCTTGCGGACGTCGTGCGGCGCGAGGCGCGCCCGGCGCGCTGGGTCTACGACCCCAAGCGCGGCTGGGTGGCGCTGCAGCGGCGCGGTTACCGGATGGACGTGGTGGTGGCGGTCATCGCCTACCGCGACGCCGCTTTCCTGGGCAAGACCCAGTTCGTGATCCCGGTGGAGGTGGTCGAGCCCGAGCCAAGCGTGACCGAATGGTACGCCCGGGGCGTGCGCGCGCTTGTGGGCGAGGGAGTGACCAACTTTTGGGGCTCGAGCCCCGCCCGCGTCCACAACATCCGCACCGGCGCGGAGCTGCTAAACGGCACCTGGATCCCGCGCGGCGCCGAGTTCTCCTTCAATGCCGCTGTGGGGCCGATCGACGAGGACCACGGCTTCGTGGAATCGCTGGTCATCGTCGGCGACGCCACCGAGAAGGGCGTGGGCGGCGGCATCTGCCAGGTCTCCACCACCACCTTCCGGGCCGCCTTCCTGGCAGGGCTGCCCATTACCGAGCGCCATCCGCACAGCTACCAGCTGCGTTACTACCGCCCGCTGGGCCTTGACGCGACGATCTACCAGCCCTGGCGCGATCTGAAGTTCATGAACGACACTTCTGGCGACCTGCTCCTGCTTGCCCAGGTGCGCGGATCCAAGCTCTACGTGCGCCTCTTTGGCACCCCCGACCGCGAGGTCTCCTGGGACGGGCCCTTCGTGCGCGACCGCAAGCCGCCGCTCGAGCCCCGCGAGATCGTGGACGATAGCCTGGCACCGGGCGAGCGCAAGCAGGTGGACTGGGCCGCGGAGGGCCTGACCGCCACGGTGACGCGAACGGTGCGCTACGCCGACGGCCGCGTGGTCGAGGAGGTCTTCGAGAGCGCCTACCGTCCCTGGGGCGACGTCTACCTGGTAGGGCCGCAGCTGCCCGAGCCCGCCGTTCCCCTGCCCCCCGTGATCGATGTCGGAGCGGACCGCAGCGGGGCAGTCCGGGCGGCCACGGAGAACGAGACTCCCTAACCCGCCCTGCATCACCCCCCGGCCCCCGGGGGCGGGCTACTAAGCGCCGAACTTTTGCAGCTTGCCTGCGTGGGCCAGCAGGAGCGGCAGCACGTGGGTGCCGTGCAGATCGCCCAGAACCCCTTTGGCCGCCTCCTCCTCGGTGAAGCGCCGGGCTACGTCGTTACGTAGGTTAGGCCCGTAAAGGAGGAAGGGCGCAGGGTGTCGGGAGTGTCCCTTCGTCGTGCCAGGAGTTACGGGTGGGATGGCGATGAGCTTTCGTCCGCAGGCTCTTCTAGGGCGGCTGTAAGAAAAGCTAGGAGAATCCCGAACATTGCGCCAAACACCAGCGCGAGCGCCAAAGTCAAAGCGGCTTTTGGCGATACCGGATTTGGGTTTGGAAAAGCAGCAGCTAGCAACTGGGCCTGCCCGTCCTTGACGCTGGCCAGCTCGATATCAAGATCAACTTTCTTCTGTTTGAGTGCGAGGTAGGTTTCTTTATACAGCCGCAAGGACTCCGCTAGGCGTGACGACTGGGTTTCAGCACGTGCTACTTTTTGCTTCAGCTCCTGAATAGCTTTGCCATTGCTAGCAAGCAAGTCGTTGATAGAGCTTAACTGCCCCTGTAGTTGTGCGATTTGCGCGTCAAGGTCCAGCAACGAAGTTCGAAGCTCGGTGTACACAGGGTTTGAGTTTTCAAAAAATACATTATTAGCAGTTCCAATGTATTGTGAATATAATTTTAGCGTATCTTGGTACAAATTGCGGGCCGTTTGGAGCTTTAGCTCCAGGTCAGCTTTCTTTGCTTCCGAACTCACAAGTTGGCGACGGAGGCTCTTTTCCCGACGGGAAAGCTCGGCTCGTTCAGATTCAAGCTGCGCTTTTTCTTTATCTAATGCCTTTAAGGCGCTTTCGAGCTGGTTTTTCCGGTTCAAAAGCGCCATATGCGCGTTGTTTATCGTTTCGTTGAGCAGTACGAGGTCGCGCAGTGCGCTGAGGTTGCCTGAGATGGCTGCTGTTGCTACGGGGTCGCTGGTAACTTCCCGCTGTAAGACCAGACGATCCGGCGTCTCTTCGAGTTGGGCAAGGGTGGTTGCCAGACTAGATGCCGTCTTAGCTTGCTCGACTTTCATGTCTTCAAGTCTTAGCTCGATTTCGGCTAAGCGTTTTTGATACCGGCTCAGAGTGCTCTTCCACAATTCAAACGGCGTTTGTGATGTCAGTTCTTCAAGAGCCTTACTGTATTCTTGGTATGCAGCTTCACGCCGTTTGAGCTCGGCATCTAGTCTGTTCAAAGCTTCTTCAAGATTTTTGTTAAAAAATATTAGGTCGTTTGCATTAGGCTGGCCGTCAAAGATCTCTTTTTCCGCCTCGGCTTGCCTCTGCACCACTTCTCGTTTAGATTTCAATTCCTGTAGCTTTATTCGCATGGATTCGGCCTCGTTTTGCAGGCTAACTTGTTGATCCCGCCGACTATCCAGCTCCTTTTTCCACAACTCCAAGGGGTTTGAAGCGTTGAACTCCGCCCACGCGTCTTCCGCTTCGCGGTAATTGCGTTCTGCTTGGACAAGCTGGGCACTAAGCGCCTGTATTCCCGACTCCAGTTGCGATGTTGACATCCGATTGATGCTACGCACTGCCGCTCGCGCCCAGGCGTTGGCTATTTTCGCGGCTTCGTCGGGGCTTTGTGCCTGCGCGGATAGGTTAACGAACAACATTTGGCCGGACTGGGGATTGGCCTTTTGGGGCTCAATGGAAAGGTCGGTCATCCGTTCAAGTTTGCGAGATAACTCGGCCAGAGTCGGCTGGGGGGCTGCCGAGTTCGCACTGAGGTCTTCAAGGAGTATCTTGGCGGCATCAACGAAGACCGCCTGTGACTGCAAGAGCGGTTTGAGCGTTTCGGGCAGCAGGTTCGCGGTTGATTTGACAACGATTTTATCTTCGAGCCGGGCAGTAACGTTTGTTGGGAGTACGCTAACAATGGCGTACGAAGAGTACGTCTTGGGGGATAGCATTATGTATGCAAGAGCTCCTGCCAGCGAAACGATTATGGCGAAACCAATCAGTCGCCGTTTGCTCGTCAGTATATGAACAATATCGCGCAACGACAGTTCGTCGATGTCTACTTCGTGCATGGGAAAAGAATACCATTAGCAAACAGAGCCAGACGTGCCTATGCCCCGAACTTTTGCAGCTTGCCCGCGTGGGCCAGCAGGAGCGGCAGCACTTGGGTGCCGTGCAGATCGCCCAGAACCCCTTTGGCCGCCTCCTCCTCGGTGAAGCGCTGGGCGGCATCCGCGCGCAGGTTGGGCCCGTAAAGGAGGAAGGGCACCGGGTGCCAGGAGTGCGCCTTCATCACGCTGGGGGTCGAGTGGTCGCCGGTGATGGCGATCACGTCGGCCCCCAGCGCCAGCAGCTCGGGCAGCAGGGCGTCAAAGCGCTCGATCTTGTGCACCTTGGCCTCGAAGTCGCCGTCCTCGCCGGTGGAGTCGGTCTTCTTGAAGTGGAGGTAGAAGTAGTCGAAGGCGTCCCAGTTGGCCTTCAGCGCCGCGAGCTTGCCCTCGGGGGCGTCGGGGTCCTCGCCGACCTCGACCTCGAGCGGGGTCATGCCCACCAGCGAGGCTACCCCGCGGTACATCGGGTAGCTGGCGATGGCCGCCGGGGTGAGGCGGGTGATCTCACCCAGGGTGGGCCAGACGGGCCGCTTGGAGACACCGCGCAGCAGCACCCCGTTGATCTTGGGCTCGTCCGCGAGCACCTGGCGGGCCAGCGCGCTGAACTTGTTGAGCACGTCGGCGGTGCGGGCGCTCGCCTCGTCGCTCTCGTCGAAGGGGCGGGCCTCCAGCGGCGGCACGCCGGTCTTCTGGGGGTCGGTGTCGTGCACCCGCTCGCCCAGCCCCGCGCCGCGCAGCACCAGCACGAAGCGGTGCTCCGACTCGGTGCGGAGCTCGATCTTCACGCCGTCGATCTCGTGGATGCGCTCGCGCAGCTTGGCGAGGACGCGCCGGTTCTCCTCGGTGGGGGGGCGGTCGGCGCGGCGGTCGGCCACGGTGCCGTCGGGGCCCAGCGTGGCGAAGTTGCCGCGCACGGCCACGTCGCCCTCGCCCAGCTCGATGCCCAGCCCCAGCGCCGAGAGCACGCCGCGCCCCACCTCGTAGGTGAGGGGGTCGTAGCCGAAGAGGCTGAGGTGGCCCGGCCCCGAGCCGGGGGCGAAGCCGGGGGCCACCAGGGTGACGCGCCCCAGGTTGGCCTTCTCGGCCAGGGCGTCGAGGTTGGGGGTGTGGGCGGCGGCCAGCTCGGTGGGGCCGCCCGGCTCGCGGGGCAGCCCGCCCACGCCGTCGAGGACGACGAAGAGGATCTTGCTGGGGGTCTTGCGGCTGAGTTCGCGAATGTGGGGCAGGAGATCCATGCCCTTAGTCTACCTCTATCGCGGCATGAGGGTTGCAATAATAGTTATTCTCACCAGTTAATAAGATTGACATTATTATTATCAGGTGATATGCTATTAAGCGCGAAAGGGGGCGATGATGGTGTGGCGCAAGTGGTTGGAAAGCCTGCAGGAGCGCAGGCGGAAGCAGCTGCTGCGCTTGCTGGAAGCGCGCTACCTGGACGAGGCGGCCGACGCCGAGCGGGTGGAGCGGGCGGTGGATGACATGCCCTATCCTCACCTGCGCGCGGTGCTGGCGCGCGTCGCCGAGCGCGAGCGCCGGCATGCGGGGTGGCTGCGCGAGAAGATCCGCTCGTTGGGTGGTACGCCCCCGCCCCCGCCCGAGGTTCCGGACGCGCCGACGTGGCGGGAGGTGATCGAGGCCTTCGAGTCGGAGAAGGCCGACCTGGTGCGTTACGTCGAGGACGTGTACGGCGTGGGTGACCCCGAGGTGCGAGGTTTGCTTGAGCGCATTCGCCGGGAGGAGGAGGAAAACTACCGCGATCTGCTCGAGCTGGTGACGCGCTCCGAGGCTCATGCGGACGGAGCGTAGGAAGGAGGGCGCGGTGATCTCCAAGGAGACGGTTCGCAAGTTGAGAGAGGAGGTGGCCTTCCACCCCGGGCCGATGCTCTCACTCTACGTCGCCACCAACCCCGCCGACCCCAACGTGGTGGACTACGCGGCTGGCGGGAAACACAAGCCCTACGTGATCCGCGCCAAGGACACCCTGAAGGCGCTGGGTGTGCCCGAGGGGCTGCGCCGCCGCGTCCTCGACCGGCTCGAGCACGACGTGGCGCGCGGTCGCACCCGGGCGCTTTTCGCCACCGAGGACACGATCGAGAGCTACGACCTCAACGTGGACCTGCCGGTGGTGGACCTCGCCCACGGCGAGGTGGAGGCGCGCTGGGGCGAGCCCTACGTGCTGCCGCTGGTGCTTGCCCTCGACGAGTACGAGCGTTACGCGGTCGTGCTGCTCGACGAGGAGCGTTGGCGCCTCTTCGAGGTCTACCTGGGCGAGGTGCGCGAGGTCGCCGACGCTTTTCGCGCGGTAGACCCGGGCCACTGGCGGCAGCTGGCCGAGGCCAAGCCGGGCACCCCCGTGGGGGTGGCCGCCCGGGGCGGCAGCGGCCGCGACAAGTTTGACCGCCGCATGCTGGCCTGGACCCACCGCTTCTACCGCCAGCTGGCGGCCGAGACGGGCCGCTGGCTCGAGCAGCTGGGCTCGGAGCGGCTGATCCTCATGGGCGTACCCGAGGAGACGCGCTACTTCGAGGAGCTCCTGCCCAAGGCGGTGCGCGAGCGGGTGGTGGCCCACCTGCCGCTGCCCGCGGGCGGCGGGCGCGTGGGCGAGGCCGAGGTGCTGCGCCGCGCCGAGGAGGTGATCGAGGAGGTGGAGCGGCGCAAGGAGGCGGAGCTCCTGGACCGCGTGCGCGAGGAGGGTGCCTGGGGGCTCGAAACTGTGCTCGAGGCCCTGCAGCAGGGCCGGCTCTACGTGCTGGTGATGCCCTGGCGGCCCGAGGGCGAGGTTTGGGTTTGCCCCGAGACGGGCTACGTCGCCCTCGACGCCGACCGGGTGCGCCAGGTCTGCAGCGGCGAGCCCGAGCGGGCCGATCTGGCCAGCAGCCTGGTGGAGCTTGCCGGCCTATACGGGGCGCGGGTGGAGTTCGTTCGTGGAGACAACGCGGACCTGCTGAACCGGGAGTTTGGCGGTCTCGCGGGGCTCAAACGCTGGTAAGGAAGGTTTTGGAGGTGTGAAGATGATGCGTTGGGATCCTTTCAAGGAAATCGAGGAACTGCAGGAGCGCTTGGGTCGTGGCATGGGCTTTGGCTTCGGCCGGGGGGCGCGTGGCGAGCAGACGCTGGCCCCGCTGGTGGACGTCTGGGAAGACGAGGAAGGGCTGCACTTCGCCGTCTACCTGCCGGGCATCGAGCCCGACCAGGTCGAGGTGACGGCCGAGGAGGAGACCCTCACGGTCAAGGCCGAGCGCCCCTTCGAGAAGCAGGAGGGCGTGGCCTACCACCGCGTCGAGGGACCTTACGGTACCTTCGTGCGCAGCTTCTCGATCCCCTCGGTCTACGATCTGGGCAAGGTCCAGGCCAAGTTCAAGAACGGCGTGCTCTACCTGACCGTGCCGCGGGCCGAGGAAACCAAGCCGCGCAAGATCCAGGTCGAGGTGGAGTCGTAGACGACCCGGACGTTCGAGGGGCCGGGGTCCCGGCCCCTTTTTTGAGGAGGTGGTGGCCATGATCATGGGTGCGGTGCAGTTTGAGCGGCTCTTTCGTGAAGCGGCCTCGCTTGATATCGACAAGAACGACCTCAAGCGGCTCTCCGACTTTCTGGGCAAGAAGATCTACGACCTGCTGGTGGTCGCGGAGCGCAACGCCAAGTACAACAACCGCGACATCATCTACGAACCCGACGTACCGGTGACCAAGGGGCTGCAGGAGACAATCCGCGCCTTCGAGGCGATGGACGTGGCCGTGGCGCTCGAGCCCGTGCTCGACCACCTGGCCGGCCTGCCCCCGCTCGACCTCGAGGTAAGTGAGGACGTGCGGGCGCTTCTGCCCAAGCTGGCCGGCGGTTTGGTGGTGGCGGCGGCGCGGGTGCTGCGGGAGCTGGAGCCGGGCCTGAAGAACCCCCAGACCGAGCACTGGGAGCGGCTCGAGCGCGTTTTCGACCAGCTCATCTGATTTTCGCTCGCAAAAAACCGCCGGGTCCTTTGGGGACCCGGCGCTCGCGTTTGCTTGGGATCAGACAAACTTGCGCAGGACGTTGGCGATCTCCTCGGGGCTTGCAGGGTCGCCCTCGGCTACGTCGGTGGCGCAGAGGGTAAGGAACTCCTTGAGGATCACGTTCGCGGCCGACTCCATGGCCTTCTTGGTGGCCGTCATCTGGGTAAGCACCTCGTCGCAGGGGCGTCCTTCGCTCACCATCTTCTGGAGGCCACGCACCTGCCCCTCGATACGGCGTAGCCGCTTGATGATGTTGTCTACGGTCTCGTCACCCAGGTCGGTGGTGCGCATCGACATATACCCCTACCCCCTATTGCACGTAGCATACCCTTTTTGCCACGGGTACGCCACCCCCAGGGCTAGGCGCCGCGTTCCCAGGTGCCCGACTTGCCGCCAGACTTGTAGAGCAGGCGCACGTGTTCGATCTCGAGCCCCTTGCTGGCGGCCTTGAGCATGTCGTAGACGGTGAGCGCGGCCACGCTCGCGGCGGTGAGCGCTTCCATCTCCACCCCGGTCTCGGCCTTGGTCTTGACCTCGCAGACGATGCGCACACGCGCGGCCGCCTCGTCGAAGCTCACCTTGACCGCCACCTTGGAAAGGGGCAGCGGGTGGCAGAGGGGGATGAGGTCGCTCGTCTTCTTGGCGGCCATGATGCCCGCCAGCTGGGCCACCATCAACGGGTCGCCCTTGCCGACGCCGCCCTCCTTGAGCGCCTCCGCCGCCTCGGGGGTTAGCTTCACCGCCGCCTCGGCGCGCGCGGCGCGCACGGTGGCCTGTTTGTCCGACACGTCGACCATCCGCGGTTTTCCATCCTCGAAATGGGTCAGTTTGCCCATGGCTTCCTCCTAGACGTCCTTGCGTTCGAAGAGCAGCACCGCCAGCAGGCCGAAGCCCAGGGTGTAAATGAAGAGCAGGCTCAGCCCCATCACCCAGTCACCAGGGCGCAGGTAGAGGTCGAGGTAGGTGGTGAGCAGTAGCGGCTTGAGCGAGGGAAAGGCGATGAGCAGGCGCATGAGCAGCACGGTGGCGATCGCGCCCAGCGCGGCGGCGGTGGTCGAGTTGAACCACACGGCGAACATCAAGCTCAAAGCGGCGATGGGCAGAAGCGTGAGGGCGGCGAAGAAGTAGGCGCGCAGGATCTCGGCGAAAGCGGCTTCGACGCTCAGATAACCCACGCCGGCGAATCCGCCCTCGCCCAGGCCGGTGCCGCCGAAGAAGCCGCCCAGGCCGTGGGGCAGCCCCGCGAGCAGTGCGGCCAGCAAGCTCACGCCCAGCACCAGGAAGGGGTAGGCGAGCGCGGCGATCAGCTTGGCGGCGATGAAGCGCGTGCGCGAGAGCGGGCGCAGCAACAGCGGCTTGAGCGTGCCCATGCTCACCTCGGCCCCCAGTACCTCGGCTGCGGCCATGGCCACCAGGAAGGGGTAGAGGAACTCCATCCCTGCCAGCAATGCCAGCGAGGGCACCTGCCAGCCCGAGACGAGCACCAGCCCGTAAGCCTGCTTGAGCCCCGGGGCGAGCGTCCAGATGATGGGGAGCACGAAGGCGGCGACCAGGCCCACCCGCACCGAGCGCAGGTGGAGCATCTTGACGATCTCCCAGGCGATGAACCTAAACATGCTTGATCCGCTCCCGGTAGTACTCGTAGAGGTCGAAGTAGTCGGCCGTGACCTCGTAGACGCGGTGACCGTCGTCTACCAGCGCCTTGACCACCTCGTCCACGGGACCCTGGACCACCAGGGTCTCGCCCTTGCGCTTGGCGGCCTCCACGAAGGGCAGGGTCTGGAGCACCGCCAGCGCCCGCTCGGGCTCGCTCACGCGCAGGCGGTGGCGCTCGGCCGCACCCTCCATGACCACCTCGTCGATGAGGCGGCCGCCGCCGAGGATGCCTACCCGGTCGGTGTAGGCCGAGACCTCGCGCAGGTGGTGGGTGGAGAGCAGCACCGAGACGCCGCTGGCGGCCTGCTCCTTGAGGATTTCGTGCACCTTCTGGATGCCGTCGGGGTCGAGGCCGCTCGTGGGTTCGTCGAGGACGAGGACCTTGGGTTTCGCGAGGATGGCCGCGGCGAGCCCCAGGCGCTGGCGCTGACCCAGCGAATAGCTGGCCACTGGCTGGTCGGCCACGGCCACGAGCTCGAGTTGGAAGAGCACGTCGCGGATGCGCTCGGCCGCGCCCGCCAGGCCCGAGAGCCAGGCCAGGCGCTCGAGGTTGGCCCGCCCCGTCAGGTAGGGGTAGAAGGCCGCGGGGGCCTCGACCACCGCGCCCAGGTGGCGGCGCACGCCATAGCCGCCCTCGTGGACGTTTTCGCCCAGCATCAGCACCCGCCCGCCGGTGGGGAAGGCGAGGCCGGTGACCAGGCGGATGAGGGTGGTCTTGCCCGAGCCGTTGGGGCCCGCGAGGGCGTAGACCTCGCCGGGGGCGAGGCTGAAGCTCACGCGCTCGAGCACCGGCTTGCGCCCGTAGCGCTTGGAAAGGTCTTCGACCACGAGGTGCGCTTCCGGTTGGGTGGCCCCTGGCATGGCCCCAGTATACGGCCGGGGGCGTGGCCCTTTTCATTTGGGTCTGGGGTAACGTAAGCGGGATGAGACGCCTGGGTTTGCTCGGTCTGTTCACGCTAGCGCTGCTCGTGGCCGGCTGCGCCCCGCTGTTCGAGCCCGGCGGCGGCGCGGAGCGCGAGCTTCCGCCCGCGACCGCGGCGCCGGGGGTGCTGGTCTTCAGCGACGCCTCGGGCGCCCTCCTGCTCAACGCCTACCTGCCGCTGGTCGCCCCCCCTGGCAGCGTGATCGGGGAGCAGAGCTACGAGGGCAAGACGAGCTTCAGCCGCTTCTCCAACCCGCAAGACTTCGAGGCGGTGCGCCGCTTCCTGCTCACCGCGTTGGAGGACGCGGGCTGGCGCATCCTCGAGTCGGCCACCTGGGAAAAGCCGCCCAACCTCTTCCAGACCACGGTGCGCATCGAGAAGGACGGTGAGCAGAAAGTGGTCGTGCTGCGCTACGAAAACGGGAGCTACAGCGTGGAGGTTCGGGAAGGGTGATCCGCAGGCTCGAGCGCTACTTTATCACCGGCATCGTCGTCCTCCTTCCGCTCGCGGTCGTGCTCTACCTGGGGGTGTGGATCTGGAACACCTCCGACGTCTTTTTCCTCTCGCTGCTGCGCCTGCTGGGCGTCGAGACCCCCGAGTGGCTCAAGCCGCTCCTGCCCGTGCTGGGCCTGCTGTCGACCGCGGCCCTGATCCTGATGGTGGGTATGCTCGCCGGGCACTGGGCGGGTCGGCAACTGCTCGCCGCCTTCGACCAGCTCGTCAACCTGGTGCCGCTGGTGCGCGACGTCTACAACGCGGTCAAGCAGATCTCCACCAGCTTCTTCACCCGTCCCGAGGTGCATTTTTCGCGGGCGGCGCTGGTGGAGTACCCGCGACGGGGCAGCTACGCGCTGTGCTTCGTGGTGCAGCGGGTGGAGGACCGCCTGAAGCCGCTGCCGCCGGGGCACACCGTGGTGGTCGTGCCCACGAGCCCGGTGCCGGCCTCGGGCTTCGTCATCGTCGTGCCCGAGGAAGACCTGATCCCGCTCGACATAAAGGTGGAGGATGCTCTTCGCTTCATCGTCTCCGCCGGCTTCCTGCTGCCCGGCAACGGGGGCGCAGCGCCGGGCCGCCGCGAAACTTGAGCGCTTGTGTTTATACTGGGCCTCATGTCGGGTAAGACCCTGGTGGTGGTCGAGTCGCCCGCGAAGGCCAAGACCATCAAGAAAATTCTGGGCAGCCATTACGAGGTCAAGGCCAGCGTCGGCCACGTGGCCGACCTGCCCCAACGCGACCTGGGGGTGGACCTCGAGAACGATTTCGAGCCCAAGTACGTGGTCAAGAAGGACAAGCAGAAGGTCGTGAACGACCTCAAGAAGGCGGCCAAGAAGGCAAGCCGGGTGCTGCTCGCCACCGACCCCGACCGCGAGGGGGAGGCCATCAGCTGGCACGTGGCGCGGTTGCTCGAGCTCGACCCCAACCAGCCCCTGCGGGTGCACTTTCACGAGATCACGCCCCGGGTGGTCCAAGCCGCGGTCAAGGAGCCGACCCCCATCAACCAGAATCTGGTGGACGCTCAGCAGGCGCGCCGGGTGCTCGACCGGCTGGTGGGCTACAACCTCAGCCCCGTCCTCTCGGCCCAGTTCCGCCAGCGGGCGCTCTCGGCGGGCCGGGTGCAGTCGGTGGCACTCAGGCTCATCACCGAGCGCGAGGCCGAGATCGAGGCCTTCGTTCCCAAAGAGTACTGGACCCTCATCGGCACCTTCGACGCCGGAGCGCGCTTCGACGCCGAGCTCTACGAGATCGACGGCAAGCGTGTGCTCGACAAGAAAACGGAAAACTTCCTCATCACCTCCGAAGATCATGCGCGACAGGTCGAGCGCGAGGTAAAGGCCGTGTCCGCCTGGCAGGTGGCGGCGGTGGAGCGCAAGGAGAAGAAGCGCCACGCCCTGCCCCCCTTCACCACCTCGACCCTGCAGCAGGCCGCCTCGAGCCGCCTGGGCTGGGGCGCGGGCCGCACCATGCGCGTCGCGCAGCGGCTTTACGAGGGCGTCAACCTGGGCCCCGAAGGGCCGGTGGGCCTGATCACCTACATGCGCACCGACTCGGTCCGCATCGCCCCCGAGGCGATCGCTGAGGCGCGCGCCTTCATCCCCAAGCAGTACGGCCCCGACTACCTGCCCCCCAAGCCCAATTACTACCGGGGTAAGAAGTCCAATGTCCAGGACGCCCACGAGGCCATCCGCCCCACCCGGGTCGAGCGGGCGCCGGAGCAGGTGCGGCCCTACCTCTCCGACGAGGAGTACAAGCTCTACGACCTCATCTGGCGCCGCTTCGTCGCCAGCCAGATGACGCCGGCGGTCTACGACCAGACGACGATTACCGTTGAGGGCGGCAGATTTACCTTTCGCGTCGCCGGTTCCATCCTCAAGTTCGACGGCTTTTTGCGGGTCTGGGGGCGCGACCAGCAGGACGAACAGCCGCTGCCCGAGGTGGCCGCCGGCGCGCCGGCGCGGCTGGTCGAGCTCAAGAGCGAGCAGCACTTCACCCAGCCGCCCCCGCGCTACACTGACGCCAGCCTGGTCAAGAAGATGGAGGAGCTGGGCATCGGCCGCCCCTCCACCTACGCGCCCACGATCGAGACGCTGGAAAAACGCGCCTACGTTGAGCGTCAGGGGCGGGCGCTCAAACCCACCGAGCTGGGCAAGCAGGTGGTGGGCTTTTTGGTGGAGCACTTCCCGCGGGTAGTGGCCTACGAGTTCACCGCCCAGGTCGAGGACAAGCTGGACGAGGTGGAGGAGGGCAAGCAGCCCTGGCCCGAGGTGGTGCGCCAGTTCTACCAACCCTTCACTGAGGAGCTGGAGCGGGTGCCGCGCAAGACCTGCCCGGTCTGCGGGCGGCCGCTCGAGGTCAAGGTGAGCCGCTACGGCCAGTTCCTCGGCTGCACCGGCTACCCCGAGTGCACCTACACCGAGCCGCTCGAGCAAAAGAAAGAACCCGAACCCATCGGTGAGAACTGCCCCAAATGCGGCGCGCCGCTGGTGCGCAAGTGGGGTCGCTACGGTTCCTTCATCGCCTGCAGCGCCTACCCTAAGTGCGACTACACCCGCGACGAAGCCCCCTCCACCGGCGTCACCTGCCCCAAGTGCAAGGAAGGGGAGATCGTTCGCAAGATCAGCCGCCGCGGCAAGCCCTACTACCGCTGCAACAAGCAGGGTTGCGACTTCGTCGTCTTCGACCCGCCGGCCGAGCAGACCTGCCCCAAGTGCGGCTGGGTGATGGTTAAGAAGGGCAAGAAGGAAGTCCTCAAGTGCTCCAACCCCGACTGCGAGGACTACGCCTACCCCAACCTCAAGAACCGCCCGGCGCGTAAGACGACCGCGCGCAAGAAGACGGACCGCAAGAAGAGCGCGGCGAAGAAGAAGACCGGCCCCAAGGCCACCTGGGCCGACCTCGAGCCCTTTACCGCCGGGCTCGAAGAGGCCGAGCGGCGGCTGGTGATCCAGACCGAGGCCGAGGGGATGCCGCTAGAGAGAGCAGCGGCCAACCTGGGCATCACCGCCGAGGAGGCGGCCAAGCTGCACAAGCGGGCGATGTTCAAGCTGCGCATGGCCTATGGCCGGGCCAAAAAGAACTCCTGACCCGGCCGTAAGCTAAAACAGGGGCGGGCCAAAGGCCCGCCCCTGCACCGTTCCGCGTACCACGCGCCAACTACCACATACCAATTACTGCATACCAATTACTACGCACCGGCCACCACGTACCGGTTGCTACACGTCCAGCTCCGCAAACCGGGCGTTTTCCTCGATGAACTCGCGGCGCGGCTGCACGTCGGCGCCCATCAGGTCCTCGAAGATCTCGCTGGCGTAGAGGGCGTCCTCGATGGTCACCTGCTTGAGCACTCGGGTCTCGGGGTTCATGGTGGTCTCCCACAGCTGCTCGGGGTTCATCTCGCCCAGACCTTTGAAGCGCTGGATCTCGTACTTCTTGTCGCCTACCTTTTTGAGCGCCTCCTTGAGCGCCTCGTCGTCGAAGATGTACTCGCTCTTGCGCCCCACCTTGAGCTTGTAGAGCGGCGGCTGGGCGATGTAGAGGTAGCCGCGGTCGATGATCGGCCGCATGAAGCGGTAGAAGAAGGTGAGCAGCAGCGTGCGGATGTGCGAGCCGTCCACGTCGGCGTCGGTCATGAGGATGATCTTGCGGTAGCGCACGCTGTCGACGTCGAAGTGGGCCTCGCCTGGGGTGCCCTGGATGCCTGCGCCGATGGCGGCGATCATCGCCCGCACCTCGTTGTTCTTAAGCGCCTTCTGCAGGTTGGCCTTCTCGACGTTCAGGATCTTGCCGCGCAGCGGCAGGATGGCCTGGAAGCGGCGGTCGCGCCCCTGCTTGGCCGAGCCGCCGGCCGAGTCGCCCTCGACGATGAAGAGCTCAGCCTCATCGGGGTCTTCGGTCTGGCAGTCGGCCAGCTTGCCCGGCAGGTCGTCGGACTCGAGCGGGTTCTGCCGCCGCACCAGCTCGCGTGCCTTACGGGCCGCCTCGCGCGCTTGGGCGGCGCGCTGGGCCTTCTCGTAGATCGTCTTGGCGATGCGCGGGTTGGACTCGAGGAAGTCCATCAGCTTTTCGTAGACCACGCTGCTCACCGCGCGCTCGGCCTCGGGGTTGAGGAGCTTGCCCTTGGTCTGCCCTTCGAACTGCGGCTGCGGGATCTTGACCGAGATGACCGCGAACAGCCCCTCGAGCAGGTCGTCGCCGGTGGGCTTGGGCTGGCCGTTCTTCTGCAGCCCCGCCTTCTTGGCGTACTGGTTCATGGCGCGGGTGTAGGCGCTGCGGAAACCCGAGAGGTGCACGCCGCCGTCGCGGGTGGGGATCATGTTGGCGTAGCTGAGGAGCTGGGTGGTGTAACCCTTGGTGTGGATGAAGCCAACATCCACCTCCACGTCGTCCACCTGGCCGATGAGGCGGCCGGGTTTGTCGTAGAGCAGCTCCTCACCCTCGGCCAGGGCCTTGGCGAAGCTCGCCACCCCACCCTTGTCGTGGAAGGCCTCCTGCTTACCGCTGCGTTCGTCGGCCAGCTCGATGCGCAGGCCGCCGGCCAGGTAGCTGACCTCGCGCACGCGCCGGCGCACCCGGCGGTAGTCGAACTCGAGCTCTTCTTCGAAGATCGTGGCGTCGGGCATGAAGTGGACGCGGGTGCCCGTCTTGCCTTTGGGGGCCTTGCCCACGACCTCGAGCGGCTTCTTCACCTCGCCGCGGGCGAACTCGATGCGGTAGTGCTTGCCCCCGCGCCACACCTCGACGACCATCCAGTCGGAAAGGGCGTTGACCACGCTGGCGCCGACGCCGTGGAGTCCGCCCGAGACCTTGTAGGCGCCTTCCTCAAACTTGCCGCCGGCGTGCAGCTCGGTGTAGATGACCTCGATCGCGGGCTTGCCCTCGCCGGGCATCACGTCCACGGGGATGCCGCGGCCGTTGTCCTCCACGCTGGCGGAGCCGTCTTCGTGCAAGGTGACCTTGATGGTGTCGGCGTAGCCCGCCAGAGCTTCGTCCACGGAGTTGTCCAGGATTTCGGTGAGGAGCTGGTGGTAGCCGTCCGTGCCGGTGCCGGCGATGTACATCGCCGGGCGTTTGCGCACCCCTTCCAGCCCCTTGAGCACCTTGATGCTCGAGGCGTCGTATTTGCTCATTGTCCTCCTCTTTGCTTGGGCAAGATTGCACTGCCCTTTCGCGTCATTATACCATGCCGGCCGCGCCCATTACAAACCAGGACGCCCGTCGCCGACGCAATTCTTCATTCGCGCAAAGCCCGAAATCCTGGACCTGCCCCCACCTAGAAAGCAAAGCCGAAGCCCACCGACGCCCCCATGCCCTCGGGCCAGCCGCCGCTGATGGTGATGTCGCCCACCACGTTGGGGAATACGCGGTACTGGAGGCTCGCCAGCCCTTCCACGACGGGGAGCAGCCGCCGGATCTCCTGTCCCAGGCTGTCGCGCAGATAACAAAGCTGTCCGCCGCCCCCGGCGCCGTAGCGGATCCGGTAGGTGGTCGAGGCGTGTAGCGTCCAGCCGAGGTAATCCACGGCCGCGGTGTAGCACACCCCCACGGCGGGGTTGCTGCCCTGCGTGGCAACGAGGCTCATGTCGAAACGCCCCCGGTATTCCCAGAGATCCAGGAAGCCGCCCGCGCGGGCGACGGGGTTGAGGCCAAAGTCGATGGCCCCCGCCCCCTGCATGGCGAAGACGCCCTGGACCTCGTCCATGGGGATGGGGGTGTGGAAGACGTGGGTCTGGGCCAAAACGGGTAAAACCAGCCAGAGCACAAACGCGAAGCGCCGCATGTGATCAGTTTAAAGCCGTTTGCGATTGGGTGCTGGGCCCAAGGGCAACGTGCGTGGTCGTGCGTCCGTCGAGCGAACCTTCAGACGAGGACGAGAAGGTGAAGCATAAGAAGGGCGTGGTGGATTGTACTGGCGGTTCTCGCGATGCTGCTGGCAGCCTGCGGAGGGCAGGGAACGAGCGGGTCCGGAACCGACGGCACCACCTCGATCGACGTGAGGGACGTGGCGGAGTCCTTGAGTGCGGCCAACGACCAGCTCATCCGAGCGGCCCAGCCGCTCGCGCTTGCTGGCGCGCATGCTGCACCGGTTAGTGCTCGCAGGCGACCTTGGTGAACGCGCACTTACAGTGCGGGGAGTATCGATGGGGGAAGTGCCAGCCATTCGGGAACCGACTGCGACGGCAATCTCGTGTTTTTCCAGAGAGCCTGGTCGCCGACACACGTTTGCATTACCGCAGACGGCGACACGGTTTGCGTTAGAACTAAGACCCGCCGTGCGTAAGGAAAGCAGACCGCCCGGGTTTAACCGGGCGGACTATTCGCGGGTGCGCGTGGCCTCCACCAGCCGCTCGAGCACCTCTCTGGCCGCACCCTCGTCGAGGAGGGCGCCGGCCTTTTGCAGCCCTTCTTCCAGGCTTTCCGCCCGCCCCGCGGCTACCAGGCCGGCGGCCGCGTTGAGCGCCACCACGTCGCGTTTCGGCCCCCGCTCCTTGCCCGAGAGGATGCGGCGGGTGAGGGCGGCGTTTTCTTCGGGCTCGCCTCCGGCCAGCGCCTCGAGCGGGGCCTCTTCCAGTCCGTAGTCGCTGGCGTTGAAGGTGAAGCGGCGCGTGCGTCCGTCCTTGAGCTCGACCACCTCGTTCTCGCCCAGGGTCAGCTCGTCGGTGCCGCGCGAGTGGACCACCCAGGCCCCCTTGACCCCGAGCTCGCCCAGCGCGTAGGCCATGGGCTCGAGCAACGCCGGTGCGTAGACGCCCAGCAGGAAGTACTGCGCTCGCGCCGGGTTGGTGAGCGGTCCCAACACGTTGAAGACGGTCCGGGTCTTCAGTTCGGCCCGCACCGGGGCGACGTGGCGCATGGCCGGGTGATGGGTGCGGGCGAAGAGGAAGCCGATGCCCACCTCTTCGATTACCCGGGCCACCTGCTCCGGCTCCAGCTCGATGTTGACCCCCAGGGCTTCGAGCACGTCGGCCGAGCCGCTGCGCGAGCTTGCCGCCCGGTTGCCGTGCTTGGCTACCTTGAGGCCGGCCGCCGCCAGCACGAAGGCGACGGTGGTGGAGATGTTGAAGGTGCCGGCGCCGTCGCCGCCGGTCCCCACCACGTCCACCAGTTCGCCCGTCACCTCTACCGGCCGCGCCGCTTCACGCATGGCGCGGGCGAAGCCGGCGATCTCGTCGGGCGTCTCGCCACGCACCTTGAGCGCCGCCAGCAGCGCCGCCGTCTGCACCTGGCTCAGCTCGCCGGTCATCATCCGGCCCATTAGGGCGTGGGCCTCGTCCTGGGACAGGGGTTCGCCACTTAGCACCTTGTCGAACTCGGTCATCGTTCTTCCTCCCGCGGGTTGGTCTTCCAGTAGAGCCCGACCTCGCCCAGCCAGTTGGCCAAAAGCTGCAGCCCCAGCTCGGTGAGGATGCTCTCGGGGTGGAACTGTACGCCGACCGTGGGGAAACGCACGTGGCGCACCGCCTGCACGGTCTGCTGCCCCTCCTCGGGCGTCCAGGCCAGCACCTCCAGCTTGCCGGGCAGATCATCGATCACGAGCGAGTGGTAGCGGGTGGCGGTGAAGGGGTTGGGCAGGCCCATGAAGATACTCCGGCCGGAATGTTCGATGGGGCTGGTCTTGCCGTGCATCAATCGCGGCGCCGGTACCACCTTGGCGCCGAAGGCGGCGCCGATGGCCTGGTGGCCCAGGCAGACGCCGAGAATGGGCAGGCGCGGGGCGTACTCCTTGATGAGCGGGATCGAAAGCCCGGCTTCTTCGGGCGTGCCCGGCCCCGGCGAGATGACCACGGCGTCGGGGGCGAGCCTGTCCACGTCCTCGAGCTCGAACTTGTCGTTGCGCCAGACGGTCAGCCGCGCCCCCAACTGGCCCAGGTAGTCGGCGAGGTTGTAGGTGAAGGAGTCGTAGTTGTCGACGAGGAGGATGTGGGGGGTGGGGGGCACCTCTTTAGCCTGTGGCCTGTAGCCTGTGGCCTGTGGTTTCTTGTCTTTCATTTGCGGCCCTCCTAGTAGGAGATGAAGGCGGAGATTTGCTTGGCAAGGGACGAAACGCGCGCGTTCAGTTCCTCGAAGTTCGCATGCGCTAAGTAGCCAAGATCGCGCGAGAGCCTAAGCAGCGTATCCAATTCGTAAGCGCTGCCCAATGCAATCCGCGAATACCGTGAAAGCTCGGCGGCTGTACTGCGGCCGACGCCCTCGGCCAAGTTGGCGGGAATGGAAACAACGGCCCGGCGCACCTGGGCAGTTAAGCCGTAAACCTCTTCTTTGGGCCAGGAATTCGAGGCCCGATAAATGTCTTTGGCCAGCCGCATACCTTCCTGCCAGGTGCGGAGGTTTTCAACGCTTTTAGGCATTCGAGCACCTCCATAGGTGGCACGTAGCCCGTAGGATTGATTGAACGTTTTTTCCACGAGCTACAGGCCACAAGCTTATTACCCTTTCCACCCTCACAGCCCCTTCTCTGCCAATTCGACTGCCCTCATCAACGCCTTCGCCTTGTTCACGCACTCCTGGTATTCCCGCTCCGGGTCGCTGTCGGCCACCACGCCGGCGCCGGCCTGGACGTGGACCCGGCCGCCGGAGATGACGAAGGTGCGCAGCGTCAGCGCCATGTCCATCTGGCCGTCGTAGGCGATGTAGCCGAAGGCGCCGCCGTAGGGGCCGCGGCGGGTGGGCTCGAGCTCGTCGATGATCTCCATCGCCCGAATCTTGGGCGCGCCGCTGGCGGTGCCCATAGGAATCACGCTGGCCAGGGCGTCGAGCGGGGTCTTGTCTTTCCTCAGCTCGCCGGTCACGGTGCTGACGATGTGCATGACATGCGAGTAGTGCTCCACCACCATCAGCTCGTCCACCCTGACGCTGCCGTGCTTGGCCACCCGGCCGATGTCGTTGCGGCTCAGGTCCACCAGCATCACGTGCTCAGCCCGCTCCTTCTCGTCGGCCAGCAGCTCCTCGGCCAGCGCCCGGTCTTCCTCGGGCGTCTTGCCGCGTGGGCGAGTGCCGGCGATGGGGCGAGTGGTTACTGTGCGGCCGTCGGAGCGCAGCAGGCTCTCGGGACTGGCCGAAACCAGCGTCACCTCGCTTAGGTCGAGGTAGCCCATGTAGGGGCTGGGGTTGACGCTCCTGAGCGCCCGGTAGAGGGCGAAGGGGTGCACGCCCAGCTCGGCCGAGAAGCGCACCGAGGGCACCACCTGGAAGATGTCGCCGGCGCGGATGTACTCCTTGCTCTTTTCCACGATACGGGCGTAGTCTTCCGGGCTCAGGTTGGCAGCGAACTCGGTGCGGCGGCCGCCGCGCTCGCCGGGAACCCCGGGCAGCGGGCCGCGCAGCCTGCGCTCGGCGGCGTCCAGCAGATCGTGCGCCCGGGCGGTGGCCGAGGGGCCGTCGCCCAGCGCCGGGGCGACCAGGTGCAGCACCTGCTTGAAGTGGTCGAAGACGACCACCAACTCCGGCTCAAAGAAGAGCAGGTCGGGCGCGCCGATCTCGTCGGGGTTCGCATCGGGCAGCTCCTCGTAGTAGCGCACCAGGTCGTAGGCCACGTAGCCCACCGCCCCGCCCCAGAACGGCGGCAGCTCGTGGCCGTTCGTCACCTCGCGGTGTACCGCGTGGTAGAGCGTGGCCAGCGGGTCTTCGGCCTCCACCTCGGCACCGTCGATGGTAAAAGCGCCATCTTTTAACCTGAAGGTCCTGCGCGCCCCCACGCCGATGATCGAGTAGCGGCTCCAGCGCTTGCCGGCCTCGACCGACTCGAGCAAGAAGCTGGGCGAGGCTTTTTCGGCCAGCTTCAGGTAAGCGGTCACCGGCGTTTCCAGGTCGGCAAGCAGGGTCTTGACCACGGGTTTCGTCTTCATCGTCGTGTCCCCTTCCAAAAAGAAAAACTCCCGGTGTGCTGCACCCCGGGAATCAAGCAAGCGCCGTCCGCCCCGGGGCTAACCGGGCCACCACCAGAAGCGAGCGGCGAAGCGTTTCATTGCCCACACTATACCGACCCCGCCGCTTTCGGACAAGCCGAACCGCCCTCCACCCGGTTAGCCTCAATTTTGGCGACGCGATGAGCTGCGCGGTGGCCAGCCTGGCCGGCGAACCGCTGCTCTACGTGGGCGGCGATTTTTCCTAGACCGACGTTCAGCCAGCGCTTTCCTGAACTTCCGGTGGCACCAGGCGCCTCAGATAGAGGTTCGCCAGCGCCAGCACCACGAAGCCGCCCAGGCCGGTGAGGCCCACGAGCAGGTCGTTGGGTTCGGCAAAGGCGAGCGCGCGCAGGCCGCCCACCGCGTTGAGGCTGCCGTGGAAGAGAGCGGCGGCGAAGATGGCGCCGCCCTTCTCGCGCAGGTAGAGCATCCAGGGGGTAAGCAAAACGGTAAAGATGACCATGAAGACGACGCCCCACAGCCGGTGCTCGGGGTAGTTGTAACCCAAAAAGTAGACCAGCGGCGCGTGCCACACGCCCCAAACCACGCCGATTTGCAACGAGGCGGGCCAGAAGCCGAGCGCGCGCGTGCGCTCCCATAGGTAACCGCGCCACATCAGCTCCTCGCCCAACGCGGGCCAAACGTTCAAGGTCGCGCCGGCGAGCAGGGCCGAGGCGAGCAGCAGCGCCCACAGCGCGGGCTCGGGCCAGGTGGCCACGCCACCGGCCGGGAGGTGCTGGGTGATGTTCGCAAGCCCTACGTAGCTCCCCAGCGGCAGGCTGGTGACTAGGCTGGCCAGCGCGAGCAGGGCCGGTAGCAGCCAGGCAACCAGCCACCAGCGGTTCGGCCGACTCCAGATCTGCAGGGTGAGCCCCTCCCGCTGCGCCAGCGCCAGGGCCACCAGGCCTGGGATCCACATGTAGACCACACCGAAGGCGACGAACCAGGGGTTCTGGGCGGTGCCCACAGTCAGGTAGTAGGCGGCGAAGAAGGCCCAGCTGAGGGCCAGGGTGATCAGGCTAGCGCGGTCGGCTTTGTTCATGACGTTGCCTCCTCGAGCTCGATGCCAAGTGGCTCGAGACAGCGTTCGGGGTCGCAGGGGTTGATGAGCAGTTTTTCGTCGCTCGTGAGTTCCAGCAGCACGCCCGGGCCGCGTTTGGCGCGGACGAACGCCTGCACCGCGCCCAGCTTGTTCCTGAAGCGGCCTACGTTGTAGCCGGGCAGCTCGGTGCCGTAGAGCCTGATCCCCAGGCGGTAGCTTACTTTTCGGGCCGCTTTCACGTTGCCACGTTTGACCTCTCGCGTCCCCGCGAAGGTGCGAATGCGCAGTCCGCTCATGCCGACCTGGTAGCCGAGGCGGCTGGGGGCTGCCCAGACGAAGTAGACGAGCAGCGCATTGCCGACGAGCATGGGGAGAAGGAGCCACCACAGCTCATTCCAGTCGAGCGCCAGCACGGCCAGCGTGACGCCCGCCAGCGCCAGCGTAAGCGCGAGCGCGAGCACGAACCCCAAACCGCCCACCGGTTCGGGCTCGCACGCTTTATTTCTGCGGTTCATCGTCCTCCACCTCGGTTGCGGGCGGCAACAGGCGGCGTAGCCGCTCGCGCAGCAATCCGGACTGCTTGGGGGTGAGCAGCACCATCTCGCCGGTGTGCAACAGGAGCAGCAAGCCCTCGCCCGCGGGGCGGCCGGCGTAGGCGGTGAGCTTGCCTAGGCTGCTCTGGAAGCGGCCCACGTAGTAGCCGGGCAGCGCGGCGCTGCCGCTGCGGCGGCCGAGCGCGTACTCCACCGGTTCGACCGCGCGCAGATTTTCCAGCAGGATGCGCCGCCGGCCGAAGGCGGTCTGGATCTCTAGTGTTTTGTCCGTCAGCTCGTAGCGGAGGCGAGCGGGCATCCACCACAGCAGCGCGACCGATCCAGCGACCAGCAGGAAGACCCACAGCGCCAGCAATGCGGGCCACATGCCCGGCGCGGCGGATACCCGGTAGGTGTAGTAAGCGAGCGCCGACGCCATCGTGAGAAGGGCCAGGGCCCGCAGGTTGCGTCCGGAAAGGTCGAGGTCGGGCTCAAACGTCTTCATCGCGATCGCGCTGCTCCTCGCTGGGGGTGGCTCCGTCCCCCCGCTTCATACGCCCCGCTTCCCTTACGGCCTGGGCGAGCAGGTACTCGATCTGGGCGTTGACGCTGCGCAGGTCGTCGGCGGCCCACTTGGCCAGGGCTTCGTAGAGCTTGGGGTCGAGGCGGAGGAGGAAGCGTTTTTTCATGGCTACGCTGTGTGCGGTGCGTGGTTCGTGGTACGCGGTGTGATTAACCATTTACCACGCACTACGCACCACGTACCACGTACAAAAGCGCCGTCTACCGTCACCTGCCTGCTCACCCGTATAGCGTACCCGTATTGATGATCGGACTCGCCGACTGCTCGCCGGTCAGGACGACCATGAGGTTGTTGACCATGGCGGCCTTCTTCTCTTCGTCGAGTTTGACCACGTTTTCCCGCTCCAGGTGCTCGAGCGCCTGCTGCACCATCCCCACCGCCGCGTCCACGATGAGGCGCCGGGCGGAGATGACCGCTTGGGCCTGCTGGCGCCGCAGCATCGCCTGGGCGATCTCGGGCGCGTAGGCGAGGTGGCTGATGCGGGCTTCGAGCACCTTCACCCCGGCCACCTTGAGCCTTTCCTGCACTTCCTCGGTGAGCGCCCGGGCCACCGCGTCGGGGCTGCCGCGCAGCGAGAGCTCGTGTTCCTCGGCGTCGTAGGGGTAGCGGCTGGCCAGGGCCCGGATGGCCGTTTCTACCTGCACCCGGACGAACTCCTCGTAGTCGTCCACGTCGAAGACGGCCTTGGCGGTGTCCACCACCTGCCAGACGACCACCGTGCCGATCTCGATGGGGTTGCCATGGCGGTCGTTGACCTTGAGCACGTCGGAGTTGAAGTTGCGCACCCGCAGGCTGACGGCCACCTTGCCGGTGAAGGGGTTGGCCCACCAGAAACCGTCGTCGCGCACGCTGCCGGTGTACTTGCCGAAGAATACGAGCACCTTGGCTTGGTTGGGTTGGACCGTGAAGAAGCCCGGCAAGAGGATCAGGAAGGCGACAAAGGCCAGTACGCCCCAGACGAGCGCGCCCCAGTCGGTGCGCAGGCCCAGCACGGAGAAGAAGCGCCAGCCTTCCCAGGCACTAAAGGCCAGGAGCGCGAGCGCGACGACGAGCATGGCAAAGCCGTTGATCTTGAACGCCGATTTTTCGGCCACCTGTTTCATCCTCACCTCCTGATGTCGGTATGATATCATATTGATACCGCACGGGCGCAAGAACGGGGTGGCGTGCGTCTTGGGGGCTTGCTGCGGCGCCGCGTATAATGAGCCATGCTTCGCGAAGACCTGGGCGGAGGGCTCGAGCTCTCCCTGGCCGTGCCCCAGCAGGCCGAGGCCCTCTACGCACTCGTCGACCGCAACCGCGACCACCTGCGGCGCTGGCTGCCCTTCGTGGACGCGACCCGGAGCCCCGACGATGCCCGTGCCTTCCTCGAAGGCCAGCTGCGCGGCCTGATCGAGGGTCGGTCGCTCACCGCCGCCCTTTTCTTCCGCGGCGAGCTCGTTGGCCTGGCGAGCCTCAACCGCATCGATCCGGTGAACCGCACGACCGCCATCGGCTACTGGATCGACGAGGCGGCCTCCGGCCAGGGCCTCGTCACCCGGGCGGTGCGGCGCCTGATCGACCTGGCCTTCCAGCACTTCCCCGTCGACCGCGTCGAGATCCACTGTGCGCCGGACAACGTGCCCAGCTGCAAGATCCCCGAACGGCTGGGCTTTACCCGCGAGGCGGTGCTGCGCCGGGCGCTGCGCGCCCACGAGTTCGTGGACGACCGGGTGGTCTGGGGGCTCTTGCGCGAGGAGTGGCCAGGCTAGTCGCCGGGCCGGAAGACCCGCCGCACCTTGAGCTTGAAGCCGTCGCCCTCGGCCACGGCCACGAGCTGGCCCTGACGGTCGGTGAGGGCGACCAGGCCGCGGGCGGGGATGGGCAGGGGCACGCCTTCGAGTACCCGCCGCACCTCGGTGTGGTCGAGCTCGACGGCGGGGAAGGGCAGCACCTCGGATGGGGCCAGCGGCCGCGCCTCGGCCAGGCGTTCCGCCGGGACCGTCTGACCTAGGTCCACCCGCCCTACCCGCGTGCGCACCAGTCCGCTCAGGAAGGCGCCCGTACCCAGGGCCTCGCCCAGGTCTCGGGCAAAGGCGCGCACGTAGGTGCCCGAACCCACCACCAGCCGCACCACCGCGGTGGGCAGCGGCGCGAGCACCGGCGGCAGCTCCACCGCCTGCCCGCGCGGGTTGGGCCGCCAGCCCTCGGCCCCGGGGGCGATGCGCAGCGGCTGGGGGCGCTCTTGTAGGGTCAGCAGTTCTACCTGGTGGTAGCGCACGGGCCGGGGCTCGAGCGCCAGGGCCTCACCCCTGCGGGCCGCCTCGTACGCCTTGACCCCGCCCACCTTGACGGCCGAAAAGGCTGGGGGCACCTGCTCTTTCAGCTCCAGGAAACCCGCCAGGGCCCGCTTCAGCGCCGCCTCGTCAGGCTCCCAGGGCGCTGCCGGCTCGAGCGGCCCCTCAGCGTCCAGCGTGGGCGTGGTTGCCCCGAAGCTGATCCAGGCCAGGTACTCCTTGTCCTCGCCGGTCAGAAAGGGCACGATCTTGGTGTGCGAGCCGGTAGCCAGCACCAAGACCCCCGTCGCTAGTGGGTCGAGGGTGCCGGTGTGCCCCACCTTCTTGGTGCCCAGGGTGCGCCGCGCGACCTCCACCACGTCGTGCGAGGTCGCACCCAGGGGTTTGTAGACGGCGTAGATGGCCACAGCACACGGATTGTATCACCGCGCTTTGCTGTTCAAAACGCGAGCGCTGGGGCAGAATGAAAAAGTATGGAAGGGATCCGCCTGCAAAAGTACCTGGCCCTCGCCGGGGCCGCGCCCAGCCGGCGCAAGGCCGAGGAGCTGATCCGCGCCGGCCGCGTCACCGTCAACGGCGAGGTGGCCACGCTGGGCATGCGGGTCTACCCCGGCGACGAGGTGCGCGTGAACGGGCGGGTCGTGCGGCCCCCCGAGCGCCGCGTGGTGCTTGCGCTCCACAAGCCCAGGGGATACGAGACCACCCGCAAGAGCCGCTCGGGTGCGCCCACGGTCTACGAGCTACTGCCCGACGTGCCGGGGCTGCACCCCGTGGGCCGGCTCGACCGCGACTCGGAGGGGCTCTTGCTCTTCACCAACGACGGTGCGCTCACCCAGCGCCTCACCCACCCGCGCTACGGCGTCAAGAAGGTCTACCGCGTCTGGAGCAAGAAGGGCACGCCCCCGGCCGATCTGCTGCGGCAGCTCGAGCGCGGCGTCACCCTCAAGTCGGGCGTGCGGGTCCAGGCGCTCAAGGCCCGGCCCAAGGATGGCGGCGCGGTCATCACCCTGACTGAGGGCAAGAAGCGCGAGGTGCGCCACATGATGGCCGCCATCGGCTACCCCGTCGAGCGGCTCGTGCGGGTCAAGATGGGGCCCATCCGCCTGGGCGGGCAGAAGCCCGGCACCTGGCGCGAACTCAGCGAGGCCGAGCAAAAAGCGCTCGACCGGGCCGCCTTCGGGCCCGACGCCTAGCAGCTGCGAACGCTTCGCATTCCTAAAACACCAAGAAATCCGACCGGAATTGACAGGATTGAAGCGCCGCCCCTAGAATGGCGGTGCATGCGATGGCTCGCCGACCTTCCCGAGGACACGACCGCGCGCATCCGCGCCCTCAAGGCCCCGCCATCCCTGCGCCGCCGGCTCATGGCGCTGGGGGTGCGCCCGGGGGCCGAGGTGCGGGTGGTGCGGCGCGCCCCGCTGGGCGACCCGATGGAGATCGCCGTGGGTGATACCCTCATCGCCATTCGTCACGCCGAGGCCGCGGGCGTGGAGTTGGAGGGTTAGCCGTGGGCGGTTCGGCGTGCTGCGAGGCCGCCCGTCCACCCGCCGGCGGGGAGGCGCGGCGGGTGGCGCTGGTGGGCAACCCCAACACCGGCAAGACCACGCTGGTCAACGCCCTTTCCGGCGCCGACCTCAAGGTGGGCAACTGGCCGGGCACAACGGTCGAACGGCTGGAGGCCGTTTTGCGTCTGCCCGGGGGTGAGTTGCGGCTGGTGGACCTGCCCGGCACCTACGGCCTCAGCCCCACCACCCCCGAGGAGGCGCTCGCGGTGCGCGAGCTCCTGCTTGACCCGCCCGACGTGGTGGTGGCGGTGGTGGATGCGGGCAACCTCGAGCGCAACCTGCACCTGGTGCTCGAGCTGGCCGAGCTGGGCCTTCCGCTGGTGGTCGCGCTCAACCTGATGGACGAGGCGGCGGCCAAGGGGTACGTGTTGGACACCACCGCGCTGCAAGAGGCGCTCGGGGTGCCGGTGGTGCCGCTGGTGGCGAGCCGCGGCGAGGGCACCGCGGAACTGCTCGGGGCGCTGGAACGGGCCCGGCCCGCCCGCCCGCGGGTGCGCTACCCCGCGCCGGTAGAGGAGGCCGTGCGCGAGCTCGAACGGCTCGTCGCCCATCCCGCCCGCCGCTGGCTGGCCCTGGCCTGGCTCGCGGGCGAAGAGGTGCCGCTCGAGCCAGACCCCAAGGCGCGCACGGCGATCGCGCGGCTGTGCGCCACGCTGGAAGAATCCGGGCTCGACCCCTTCCTCGAGATCGAGAACGCGCGCTACGCCCGCGCCCACGAGCTCGCGGCGCGCGTGCTGGCGGGCTCGCGGCCGCGCCGCACCCTCACCGATCAGATAGACCGCTGGGTGCTGCACCCGCTCTTGGGCGGCCCCATCTTCCTGCTGGGAATGCTGCTTGCCTTCCGCTTCACCTTTCTCTTTTCGACGCCCTGGGTGGACTTCATTGGCGGCGTGCAGGAAGTGCTGGCCGGTTGGGTCCGCGCCCTGCCGCTTTCGCCGCTCGCGGCCTCGTTCCTGGCGGACGGCCTCGTCGGCGGCGTCGGTACGGTGGTCAGCTTCGCTCCGGTGCTCTTCTTCCTCTACCTGGCGCTGGCGTTTTTGGAAACGAGCGGGTTCCTGGCCCGCGCGGCCTTCGTCGCTGACCGCCTCATGCGGGCGGCGGGGCTGCCCGGACGGGCCTTCATCCCGCTCGTGCTCGGGTTTGGCTGCAACGTCCCCGCCGTCTACGGCACCCGCATCCTCACCGGCTGGCTCGACCGGCTGCGGGTCGGGCTCGCCATTCCCTTCATGAGCTGCAGCGCCCGGCTCGTGGTCTTCACCCTCTTTGCCGCGGTCTTCTTTCCCGAGCGCGCCGCGCTGGTGGTCTTCGGGCTCTACCTGCTGGGGCTCGTCGCGGGCCTCTTCACCGCCTGGGTGCTGGGGCGGATCGCGGGGCAACCGCCGGGCGCGGGGTTGATGGAGCTGCCGCCCTACCGGTTGCCCACGTTTGCGGCGATCGTACGGCAGGCCTGGGTGCGCACCCGCAGCTTTCTCGCTGGAGCGGGCGGGCCGATCCTGCTGGCCGTGGTCCTGGTCTGGCTCTTGCTCAACCTGCCGCCCGGCGATTTGGAGCGCAGCCTCTACGCCCGCGCAGCAGGGTGGCTCGTGCCGCTCTTAGCGCCCTTGGGTGTCGAGGACTGGCGGCTCGTGGGCGCCCTCATTCCGGGCTTCGTGGCCAAGGAGGTGGTGGTGGGCACGCTCGCGGTCGGCTACCTGGGGGCCGAGCCCGCGACGGCGGTGGGGCTGGCGCAGGGACTGGGCCAGATCGTGGCGGGCCTTTGGAACGCGCTCCTCGCCACCCTGGCTGCGGTTCCGGCCTTGTTCGGACTGCCGCAGCCGCTCCCGCCCCCGCCCGACGCCCCCACCGCCTTGCAGGCTGCGCTCCGCGGGGCGCTCACCCCGGCCGCGGCGCTGGCCTACATGGTCTACGTGCTGCTCTACACGCCCTGCGTGGCCACGGTGGTGGCCCTCAAGTACGAGTTCGGGCGGTTCTGGGCCGCGGTCGCGGTGGTTTACGAGCTGATCCTCGCCTGGGTGCTGGCCTGGGGGGTCTACCGCCTGGCCCTGCTGTGGTTGGGGGGCTAGGGTGCTGCGCCGGGTCCTGGCCGAGCTGGAACGCCCGCAGACGCTGGCGCAGGTGGCCGCGCGCGTCGGCGTCGAGCCGGGCGTGCTCTGGGGGATGCTCGAAACGCTGGAGCGACGGGGGTACGTAGGGCTCGCCTATTCCGAGAGCGCGGCCTGCGGAACCGTGTGCGCCGCGTGCAGCCTGAAAAACCTCTGCCCCGCGGTGGACAGCGAGGTTCCGCCGCCCACACCGGTCTGGCGGCTGACCGCCAAAGGGCGCCGCTTTCTAAGCGAGTAGCTCCTCGAGCGCCCGCGCGAGCGTCTTAAGGGCGCCCTCGACGTTCCAGCGGGTCTTGTCGCGCACGCCGGCCTCATTGGAGACCGCCCGCAGCTCGGCCCAGGGCACGCCGAACCACAGCGCCGTCTGGGCCACCGCCGCCCCTTCCATGTTCTCCAGCGCCGCGCCCCAGCGCCGCGCCCACTCTGCGGCCTCCTCGCGGGTCTCGCTCACCGTGTCGCGGGTGAGGAAGGTGGTGGGCGAAAGCCCCAGGCGGCTGTAGAGCTCGGCCGTCCAGATGGGATCGGCGGGCAGGTGGTTGTAGAGCCGGCGCCCCTCGAACTCCAGCGCCGGCCGGCCCAACGCCTCGAGTCCGCCCACGGTGCCCAGGTCGGCCTGGATCTCCTGGGCGGCCAGGGCCGCCTCGCCCACGCGCAGCCCCGATCCCGGGTAGGCCCCGGCGATACCCACCAGCAGGATGCGGTCCACCTCGGGCCGCTCGTGCAGGTAGGCGGCCAGCGTCATGGCGGCGTTGACCTTGCCCAGGCCGAGCTCGAGCGCGCTCCAGCCCTCACCCGCCAGCCGCTCGCGCCCCCGCCACAGCTCACGCCCGCGGGCGCGCTCGCGCAGGAAGGCGCCCTCGCCAGGAGTGGGGTAGAGGATCAGCATCAGGTGTCCTGCTCGCGGTAGGTCGCGATGTTCTCGAGCATGTACACGGCGTCTTCCTCGGACCACTCGCGGCCCATGTCGTCGCGCAGGGCACCGTCAGGCCAGGCGTAGAGGCTGCACTTGCTGTTGCCGTCCACGCGCACGGCCTGCCCCAGTTCGCGGGCCCGGGCGCGCGCCGCCTCGATCTTCGCCTTCGCATCCTCCACCCGCTCAGGCTACCAAACCCGCGAATGAACCCGGACAGACACATGTGAGACCGAATCGATAAGAATGTGGGGACCACTCCAGGAGAGAGGAGGTCCCCACGGATGCAGCTTACTACGGTTGGCCGGGAGGTA
>JALSQD010000027.1 GCA_026985615.1 Thermaceae bacterium
GAGGGCGCGGTGCTCGTCTACTCGCCGCACACCACGGCGGGGATCGTGGTCCAGGAGGGGGCCGACCCCGACGTGGCCCACGACCTGCTGCTGCGGCTGGCCGAGCTGGCCCCGCACCGCCACCCCGGCGACCGCCACGCCGAGGGAAACAGCGACGCTCACCTCAAGACCGCGCTCGTGGGCAACGCCCAGGTGGTTCCGGTGAGCGGCGGCCGGCTTGCGCTGGGGACCTGGCAGCAGGTCTTCCTGGCCGAGTTCGACGGCCCACGCACGCGGCAGGTGTGGGTGACGGTGGTGGGGGTGTAGTGCGTACGTAGTTACGTAGTGCGTGGTGCATGGTGGTGTGTAGCCTGTGGCTTGTGGTTGGCCAATCAACGGCAACGAAACGTCGGCTTCCCGCCCAGCGTGGTCTCGCTCGCTAAATATGCTCACTCGCCCGGGGATACGGGAAAACGGGAGGCAGGAGGTGGGGTGTGGGAGATAGGTTTTGTTCGAAGAGGTTTGCTGATGAAGTTGTGGGCAGTACGCCGGCACGAAGCTTGATTTTCCCACCTCCCACCCCCTACAACCCACGTCCCGGCGAAGCCGACCCATCAGACCCATGCCGCGCACGGAATCCACGGTTGAGTTGCCGCGAAAAGAAAACTCCCTCCCCTTGAGGGTCGTGGGCGTTGCCAAAACCAGGCTACGGTCCCCATTTCTTGGTCGGCCCGTCACCTACGCCTCCGTCCGCCTCACCTCGCCGGTAGAAAAAAAGAAGTTCGCCCCTTAGGTCAGCATCCAGGAAAGCAGGCCCGCGGCGGTGGTGGCCACGGCGTTGTTGACGTCGTTGGTCCACCAGCGCAATCGTTCCTCGAGCGGGCCGGTGAGCGTGTCGAGCACGGCGCCGAAGACGCCGGCGACGAAGACCGCACCACCGTGGCGTCCGCCGAAGAGGAGGGCCATCAGCCCCGCCCCCAGCGCGAGCGCCAGCGTGCCGGGCAGGCTCACCGCGGCGTTGGTGCCGCCGGGCACGCGCCCGCGGCCCGGCCGCCAGGCCCAGCGCACTCGGCCGCCGAACTCACTGGCCAGCGTGTCGGCCAGCGCCGCCGCGACCGCGCCGTAAAAGAAGACTGGTCCCAGCAGCACGCCGCCCAGCCCCGCGGGTAGGCCGTTGGCCAGCACCTGGGCGGCGGTGCGCCCCTTGCGGTCGCGCGAGCGGGGGTTCGTTCGGGTGGCCAGGCTGCCCAAGGCCACGAAGAACAGGAGGGCAGCGGAGGTGCTCAACCCTCCCGACCACCAGGCCAGCGCTCCGACGAGCGCGGCGGCCAGCCCCGCACTTGGTCGGAGCCAGCCCAGGGCCACGCTCAGCCCGCCCAGCAGCCCGCCCAGCAGAGGCCCTAGAGGGTAGAAGAGTACGTACTTGAGGTCCATTAGCTGCGGCGGACGACGCGCACGTCGGGGATCTTTCGCAGTGCTTCTTGGTAGCGCACGAGCTCTTCTTCGTTGCTCACCTCAAGCCGGATACGCATGCGTGCAGTCTGGCCGCTCACCTGGGTGTCGGCGCCCAGTACGCTCTTGCCCAGACCGGCGAAGACGTCCATTACGTCGCGCAAGAGGCCAGGGCGATCGGCGGCCTCGAGGTGGATCTCTACCACGAAGTGGCCGCGCTGGCTGGTGTCCCAGCTGGCGGCGATGCAACGCTCGGGCTCTGTCCGCAGGAGCCGGCGCATGTTGGGGCAGTCGGCGCGGTGCACGGTCACGCCACGTCCGCGGGTGACGTAGCCGAGGATGGCGTCGCCGCGAACCGGCTTGCAGCAGCTTGCCAACTTAATGGGTGCTTGCAAGTGGCCCTCGAGCAAAACGCCGCTGGGCCGGGGCGGGGCCTTGGCGGCAGGTTTGGGTTTTGCGCGCACCTCGGCGGGCGCGAGGATGCGGGCCACCTGGTGCGGCGTCACCCGGCCCTGCGCCAGCGCCAGGTAGAGGTCCTCGGGGCTCTTGGGTAGGTGCAGCTTTTCGGCGGACGTTTCAAGCTCGGCCTCACTGGGCAGGCGCAGGCCACGACGCTTGAAGTATTTTTCGAGCGTGCGCTGCCCCTTGGCCAGCAGCTCGTCGCGCTCGGCGGCGCGGAAGAAGTGGCGGATCTTCTGGCGGGCCGAGCGCGAGTGGGCGAAGTTGAGCCAGTCCTTGCTGGGGCCGGGCGAGTTCTTGGAGGTGAGGATCTCGACGATGTCGCCGTTCTTGAGCTCGTAGCTGAGCGGAACGATCTTGCCGCCCACCTTGGCCCCGATCATGTGGTGGCCCACCTCGGTGTGAATGTGGTAGGCGAAGTCCACCGGGGTGGAGCCGCGGGGGAGGTCGATGACCTTGCCCTTGGGGGTGAAGACGAAGACGCGGCCCGAGAGGAGGTCGTGCTGCACGGCCTCGACGAAGTCGCGGCTCGAGGTGAAGTCGCGCTGCCACTGCTGCAGCAGCTCGATCCACTGGATTCGCTGCTTGAGTTGCTCGGGGTCGGTGAGGCCCTCCTTATAAAGCCAGTGGGCGGCGACGCCGTACTCGGCTACGCGGTGCATCTCGCGGGTGCGGATCTGCACCTCAAGCGGTAGGCCACCGGGGGTGATTACGGTGGTGTGAAGTGACTGGTAGCCGTTGGGCTTGGGCTGGGCGATATAGTCCTTGACGCGGCCGGGGATGGGCGGCCACAGCGAGTGGACGAGGCCGAGGACGTGGTAGCAGACCTGTTTTTCGCGCGAGGCCTGGGCCTCGCTGCTGTCGGTGGGTTTCGGGTCGAGGATCACGCGCAGGGCTAGGAGGTCGTAGATTTGCTCGAGCGTCTTGCCCTCGCGCTGCATCTTCTTCCAGATCGAGTAGAGGTGCTTGGTGCGGCCGGAAACGGTGAAGCCGTCTACCGAGAGCCCCAGGACGTAGTCGCGCTCCAGGGCGTGCTCGAGCGCGCTGCGGGCGTTTTCCACCACCTCGCGGTGGGCCTGGTCGTGGTGCTGCAGGCGCTCGGCCAGCGCGGCGTACTCCTCGGGGTAAAGGTAGCGAAAGGAAAGGTCCTCGAGCTCCAGCTTGATCTGCCCGATGCCGAGCCGGTGGGCCATAGGGGCGAAGATCTCGAGCGTTTCCTTGCTGATGCGCCGCTGCTTCTCAGGCGGCATGAACTCAAGCGTGCGCATGTTGTGGGTGCGGTCGGCGAGCTTGACGATGATGATGCGCAGGTCGCGCGTCATGGCGATAAACATCTGGCGCAGGTTCTCGGCCTGCTGGTCCTCGATGCTCGTCGCCATCTTGGAGAGCTTGGAGACCTTGGTCTCGCCCTCGACGATGCGGGCCACGTCCTCGCCGAAGCGTTCGCGGATGGTCTCGAAGCTCACCCCTTCCACGTCCTCGACGGTGTCGTGCAGCAGCCCCGCGATGAGGCTCTCCGGGTCCATCTGTAGCTCGGCCAGGATCTCGGCGACGGCCACGGGGTGGGTGATGTAGGGCTCGCCCGACTTGCGGTACTGGCCGGCGTGGGCCTCGAAGGCGAAGTCGAGAGCTTCGCGCACCCGCTCGCGCCCCTCGCCGGGCAGGTAGTCCAGCTTGGGCTCGAGCTGCTGCCAGAGGGTGGTGGGGGTGAAGGTCTGCGTCGTCATCGGCTCGGGTAGCCCTAAGTGTAGCACGGGATATGCAGGCTTTTGAATAAAGCAGAAACCCCGCCCGAAGGCGGGGAGGGTTGGTGCCGGGAAGGGGACTTGAACCCCTACGGCCTTAGCGGCCACTAGCCCCTCAAGCTAGCGCGTCTACCAATTCCGCCATCCCGGCGCGTAGCGCGCAAGATTTATGGTATCGGGCCCCGGGCGGGGTGTCAAGAACGACTTGCGCCCGCCTGATAGGGCGCGGTGGGGCCGGCTACGGTGTGGTCGCCTCGAGCACGCCCAGCCAGTTAACGCCGTCGTATTCAATCCGGTTGGCGAAGCGAATGGCGTATTCAGCCCGGTCAGGCAAGGCTGGGTCGCGCAGGGCCAGGCCCAGCCGCCACGCGCCCGCAGGCGGCGCCTCGAGGCCTTCGGCGGTGAAGGTTAGCCGCTCTCCCGGAGCCACCTGGCGCAGGTCGAAGTTTAACGGCAGCTCTTTTGTGACCTCTTCTTGCGCGAGCACCAAGATGGCGTCGTAGTTTCGCTTGAGGCGGCCGAAGCCGTCGTTGCGCACGGTCAGCCGGAACTTCCAGCCCTCCTTCGCCGACGGCGCGGTCCAGGCTGCCTCCTCGACGACCAGCCGATATCCGAGTCGGGCGGCGATCTCGTCGTAGACGCCGTCGCGCTTCCAGCCGTCCAGCATCTCAGGATGGTAGTCGGCATTCAGATAGTCAACGTGGGCCCGTTCCATCTCGGCCAGGGCGTTCTCGCCGGCGCTGCGGGCTGGGTCGTCTTCGTCTGCTGGCGCGCAGCTTTCGCCGCCGTAGGGCAAGTATTCGTTTTCGGCGTAGACGAATCCGCGCCACTCTTCTAGGCGCTCGGGAGGCTGGTTCGGGTAGGTGCCCACGTCGTCAGCGCTGGAGAGGAAGCAGTCGTTGTGGTGGGCGATGCGGGCACGCAGGCCCGCGTCCTCCGCGAAGCCGCTCACGGGCTTGGGCGGAGGCGGCACGTCTTCGTCGCCGGTGGAGTAGATGTCGCCAAGGTAACGCGCCTTGTCCGCTGGGTAGCGCACGGCAACGGGCACATCGGTACCGGCGAGCGCGTCCAGAAGCTGATCCAGTACGTAGGCCTTTTCCGCCGTGCCGTCGTGGCAGACTTCGGTCGCCTCCCAGCAGTGCCACTCGCCCCAGCGTCCCAGAAAGCCCGCCTGCAACACCGCGATCACGTCGGCATTCTTCCGGATTAGCGGGGCCAGTAGATCGAGGTCGGCGGTGATGACGTTCCAGTCGGTGTCGCCGTTTTCGCTGTAGCGAAAGCGAAGGATTAGTTTCAAACCGGTTTTGCGCACCATGTCGAAGCCTGCTTGCAATTGCCCTAGCTCGTCTTCGGTCAACGCTCGGTCCACTGGCAGGTAGGTGGCGTCGGCGTAGGCTAGGGTCAAGCCGCGTTCGTTGCGCACGTAGGCGTAACCGTTGGCGTCGGAATGCCAGAGGTCTATGTTTGCACCGTCGTAAAAGCCGCGGCCGGGGTTGAGAATGTTCTCTGTCGGCGGCAACGCTGCCGGCCGGACGATCAACCAGCCATCGCCTACCTGCTCCTGGCCGGAAGTGCAACCGGAGAGTATGAGCACGGTAAGCAGAGCGATGGCCACCTTACGCATCGGTCGTTAATTTTACCGGTTTTGGGAGAGCCGCTCACCGCAAAGCTGTTGCTTCGGGTGCAGCCGTGCTTTTACTGTTTCTGGCGCTTTGTTTGGCGACAGCTTACCAGCTTTCCCCGCCGCCTCCACAGCCTTAGAAGCCGCCGTTTGCAGAGCCGCCCGCGCTCTGGGCGCGGATGTCGTAACCGCTGCCCATCAGGCAGGTGGCCGACGCAGCGCTCGCGTCCTCGGGCGGTTGGAAGTGATGGATTGCCGGTCCGGCGTAGGGACCGGGGTCAAAGCGAAACCGTGCGTAGAAGCCGGTGAGGAGAAAGACCAGCAGCGCAAGGAGCAGCACCCGGAGTGTGGGGTCGACGGGTAGGCGTGGTGGTACGAACAGGACAGCCGGCCAGGTGGGCTGGGGATCGCCCGGAGTTCGGGGGAAGGGTGCGAGCGTAATTGAAGGTAAGCGTATGCGCGCCGGCAGGCGTGAGCGGAAGGTGGGTTGCCGTGCCCACATGGCCACAGAAAACCCGTCCCCACCGTGTCTGCGCGAAGCGCGCGGGGGGTGGAGGTGGACGGTGTGGATTGGAAGGTTCCGGTCGTTGCGGGTCACGTTCCAGTCGAGACGGGCGTGCTCGCCTGCGCGCGCCGCGGCGTAAAGGTGCGTGGCCCCGAAGGTACGGTGCGTTCGGGCTAGCTTGGGTAGACGCACAGCGAACCTCTGCCTTCGCGCCCGAGCCAGGGCTTGGGCCGACCGTCCAGACGGCGTCTTCGACCGTGTAAGCGATGCGGCCGAGGCTCGCCGCGCCGGTGGTCGCTGGCGATCGGATGTGTAGGCCGCGGTAGGTGCCATGATTGATGGCGACGTTCTCGACTCGTACTCGCAAGTTTTCCTCGATGGGGCTCGAGCTAGATGCAAGCCACAAAGTCCTCGATAGTCTTTCCGGCCAGGGCTGGACGCCCAAAAAGCGCTAGGAAGACAAGAAACAATCCCCTTACCACTCGACCTCCGGTGACCGGGCTTCGGTCGCTAGTGGCAGTTCAAAGTAGCGGGCTGGGGTGAAGCCGAAGGAACGAGCCAGGTACATAGCCGGGAAGGATTCGAGCAACGTATTGTAGGCCCGTACCGAACCGTTGTAGTGCCGCCGCGCCTGCTGCAGCGCCCCTTCTACCTCGACGAGCTGTCGCTGCAGGCTGAGAAAGTTGGTGCTGGCCTTCAGCTCGGGGTAGGCCTCGGCCACCGCGAGCAGGCGCTCGAGTTCGCGGCTCAGTTCGGCCTCCTCCTCCAGATCGGGTGCGCCGCGGCTGCGCAGCCGCGCCACCCGCTCGATCAGCCCCCGCTCGTGTCGGGCGTAGGCCCCCACGGCGTCGACGAGCACCGGCACCAGGTCGTGCCGGCGTTGGAGCCGAACCTCTATCCCGGACCAGGCTTCTTTTACGGCGTTACGTGCTGCCACGAGTCGGTTGAAAAACCAGCCGGTGTAGAGCAGCAGGAGGCCGAGGAGCGCCCACAGATAGGCCGAAACGGCGAGCACACCGCATTTTACCCCGCTTCATTTTTATTTTTTAATATGTTTTTTACACCTCAAAAAAGTACATATGACTAAATATAAGAGGTGGGCTATTCAAGCGGGTAGGCCTAAATGAAGGTAAGAAGCTGAGAAATTTTATGCCCACATTGGAGAAGGAGGTGTTAGGGTGAACAGACGAATGTTGAAAGGGGTGCCCCTGGCCGCGCTCCAGGTTGTCTTCCTGATGGCCGCGGTAGCGGTCTTCGGGAGCCTGCCGGCGCAGGCGGCCGAATCGGGGGTTACGGTCACCCTCCCGGCAGCGGGGTCCATCGAGGTGCCCGTGGAGGGCTTCTGTATGAACTACGGCAAGCCCTTCCCGAGCGCCAAGCTGGCGCCGGTGGGGCTGGCCCCGGCCGAGGTGCGCGCCATTGAGCGCTATGCTGCGGCCCGTGGTTACAACAAGACCCACCCCTACCAGGTTCAGCGGGCGGTATGGTACTTCACCGATGGCCTCAAATACGACAAGGCCAAGCTGCCGGTGACCCACGAACTCGTCAACTACGCCAAAGCCAACGCCACCCACCAGCTCCCCGAGGGGGCGCTTGACTTGGCCAGTGCGGTGAAGCAGGGGTTGGTTCGGGCCTACATCGGCGATTTCAAGAACGTTTCGAACCCTGATTATCACGGCAAGGGTACGCTGACCATCGTCAACCAGACCCAGCAGCAGCTCTCAATCTTCATTCCTTACGGCGTGAAGTTTAAGGACCAGATTAAGACGGGCACTCAGAACATGGCCGTCTTCGCCACGCCCATTGAGGCCAAGGCGCCGGCCCAGAAGGTGCTCGTTGTTCAGGGCCCTCCCGGCCCTCCAGGTCCTCCGGGCCCCCAGGGCCCTCCGGGACCGCCTGGCCCTCCAGGTCCGCAAGGCCCCGCCGGCCCCACCGGACCGCAGGGTCCTGAGGGTCCTCCCGGTCCCCAGGGTCCCGCTGGCCCCCGCGGTCCTGCCGGCCCTCCGGGCCCCCAGGGTCCTGAAGGCCCTATGGGTCCCGCCGGCATCAGCTGCTGGGACACCAACGCCAACGGCCAGGCCGATGCCGAGGAAGACGTCAACGGCGACGGCAAGATCAATGCCCTCGACTGCATCGGTCCGCAGGGTCCCCAGGGCCCTGTCGGTCCGGTTGGCCCCCAGGGACCCGCCGGTCCGCAAGGCCCGCAAGGCCCCCAGGGTCCGCAGGGTCCCCAGGGCCCCGAAGGCCCCATGGGTCCGCAGGGTCCCCAGGGCCCCATGGGTCCGCAGGGCGTGCCCGGCATCAGCTGCTGGGACACCAACGCCAACGGTAAGCCCGACATCGAAAGCGAAGACCTGAACGGCGACGGCAAGGTCAATGCCCTCGACTGCATCGGCCCCGTTGGTCCGCAGGGTCCGGTTGGTCCCCAGGGTCCGCAAGGGCCGATGGGCCCCATGGGTCCGCAAGGTCCTCAGGGTCCACAGGGACCCGTAGGCCCCATGGGTCCGCAAGGCCCCGAAGGTCCCCAGGGTCCCCAGGGCCCCATGGGTCCGCAGGGCGTGCCCGGCATCAGCTGCTGGGACACCAACGCCAACGGTAAGCCCGACATCGAAAGCGAAGACCTGAACGGCGACGGCAAGGTCAATGCCCTCGACTGCATCGGTCCGCAGGGTCCCCAGGGCCCCGTCGGTCCGGTCGGACCCGCCGGTCCCCAGGGCCCCCAGGGTCCGATGGGCCCCGTCGGCCCCGAAGGCCCGCAAGGACCTCCTGGTCCTCAGGGTCCCGCTGGTCCGCAGGGTCCTCAGGGTCCGATGGGTCCCGCCGGTCCGGCTGGCCCCCCGGGCCCGATGGGCCCGCAGGGGCCTCCGGGCATCACCGAGTTCCGCATCGTTAGCAATACCAGCGACGCGGCCCCCGGCGCTTGCAACTGCAATCAGCCGAAGAGCGTTTCGGTGAGTTGCCCGGCCGGCTTCGTGGTCGTGGGCGGTGGCGCTAGCGTGCAGACGGTGAGCGGCGTCTACGATCCGACCCTCGCCCTGCAGGCCAGCTATCCGATCTCGAATACCGGTTGGATGGCGCAGGCCGGACGCATTGTGGGCGGTCCCGCTGAGGACTGGACGCTGACCGTTTGGGCCATCTGCGCGAAGCCCAACCTGCCCGAGTAACTCCAGGCCCACCCGTAACCGCAGGGCCCCGGCAAGCGGGGCCCTGCGCCGTTCGTGGTATTCTGGGCTTGGCCCCGGTTCGGGGCGACAACTCGGCCTCGAGGTCCCTGGTGCCTGGTGCGCGTAGCCCAGGCTTAAAGTGGGGAAGTCCGGTGAGAGCCCGGCGCTGTCCCGCAACGGTCATGGCTCCACTGAGGAGCACGAGCCCGAATACCTGCCAGGGAAGCCCCGCACCCCACGGGGCACCTCTCGCGGAAGGGGGCGGTAAGGGGGCAGTTGAACGCACGTGCATACCCCGCCGCAGCGGGGTTTTTGGTTACCCCCACCTCCCGACTTCGTGGGGCCGAGTGTTCGGAGGTGGTTTTGTATGAAGAAGTTGCTGGCAGTTCTGAGCGTTCTCCTCAGTCTGGCCCTGGCCACGTCCTACCCACTGGTCGTTACCGATGACCTCGGGCGCCAGGTCACGATTCCGGCCGAGCCGCAGCGGATCGTGGTCATGCTGCCCTCGGCCACCGAGACCCTGTGCAGCATCGGTGCTTGCGATAAGATCGTGGCCACCGACGATTACTCCAACTGGCCCCCCGAGGTGGCGGACAAGCCCAAGGCCGGGGGACTGTACAACCCCAACGTCGAGCTCATCGCCAGCTTCGAGCCCGACCTGGTGATCGGCAGCAAGTACGGCAAGCTCACCGAGGCGCTGGATCAGCTCGGCATTACCGTCTACGCGGTCAACACCCAGACCTACGACGACATCTTCCGCACCGCCCGCAACCTGGGTCGGCTGGTGAACCGCGAGGCCGAGGCCGAGGCGCTGGTAGCCCGCATCAACCAGCAGGTCTACGCGCTCGAGTCGCAGGCGGCCAAGGCGACCGACCGCCCGACCGTCTACTATGAGATCGACGCCACCCCCTACACCGTCGGGCCTAACTCCTTCATTGGTTCGCTCATCAAGAAGGCCCGCGGCGAGAACATCATCCCCGCTGAGCTGGGTCTCTTCCCCAAGATCAGCCCCGAGCTGGTGGTGGAGAAGGATCCTGAGGTGATCGTTCTCGGTGACGCTCCCTACGGCGTGACCGCGGCCAAGATCGCCGAGCGCCCGGGCTGGGCCGGCATCCGGGCCATTCAAGACGGCCGCGTTTGCGAGCTGACCAAGGAACAAACCGACGTGGTGCACCGCCCCGGGCCGCGCGTGGCCGAGGGGTTGAAGCTGCTCATCGACTGCTTCCACCCCGGTTTGCTGGGCGAGTAGGCGTCTGGTGCGCCCGCTCAGCTGGCTGCTCCTGCTTGGCACCCTGGCCCTGGCCGTGGTGCTCGGGGTCATGGTGGGCGCGGTGCCGCTTCCTGGCGGGCACGTGGTGACAGCCCTGTGGAACGGTCTGAGCGGCCAGGGCTACGACCCCATCGTCTGGCAGATCCGCTTGCCGCGGGTGCTGATGGCGGTGCTGGTGGGCGCGGCGTTGGGCACCGCCGGAGCCGTCTACCAGGGCCTGTTTCGTAACCCCCTGGCCGACCCCTACCTTATGGGAGCGGCCTCGGGGGCGGCCTTTGGGGCGGCGTTGGCGCTCAGCCTGACTGGATCGCTCTCTGGGGCCTACGCCCACACTGTGGCCGAGCGCTGGCCGGCGAGCGTACCGCTCTTCGCCTTCGTCGGCGCGGTGGGGGCGGTGGTGCTGGCGGTGGTGCTGGCCGGCGGGGTGGCGCGGCGCTACAACCTGATCCTGGCGGGGGTGGTGGTCGGGAGCGTGCTCATCGGTTTGACTACCTATCTGATGATGATGGACGCCGACCGGGTGCGGGCTGTTTTTAGCTACACCTTGGGCAATCTGGCGTTTAGCGGCTGGCCTGACGTGTACCGGCTCGCAGCGTACCTGGCGGTCGCACTCCTGCCGCTTTTCTTCTTCGGGCGCGCGCTCAACGCGCTGCAGCTGGGCGATGCAGTGGCCCACACGCTGGGCCTGCCGCTGGCGGCGGTCAAGGCGTCCTTGATTCTGGGGGCGACGCTGGCCACCGCCGCGGCGGTGGCGCAGGTGGGCATCATTGGCTTCGTGGGGCTGATCGTTCCCCACACGATGCGGCGGCTGGTGGGGGAAGACTACCGGTCCCTCCTGCCGGCGAGCGCCCTAGGCGGGGCGGTGCTGCTGGTTCTTGCCGACCTGCTGGCGCGGGTGCTGGTGCGGCCGGCGGAGCTGCCGGTGGGGGTGGTGACGACGATGCTGGGGGGCCCCTTCTTCCTCTATCTGCTCAGGAGGCAGCGTGCTTGAGGCGCGGGGACTGAGCTTCGCCTATCCGCGGCGAGGGCTGGCGCTCGCGGGCGTGGACCTGGTGCTCGAGCCCGGGGACTGGCTCGCGGTGCTGGGCCCCAACGGCTCCGGCAAGTCGACCCTGCTGGGCCTGTTGTTGGGCCTCTTGCGCCCGGTGGGGGGCGAGGTGCGGCTCGAGGGGCGGCCGCTATCCTCTTGGAGCGCGGTCGAGCGCGGCCGCCGGCTGGCCTACCTGCCGCAGAACGGCCCCTATCCGGTGGGGATGACCGTTGCCGAGGTGGTGCGCCTGGGGCGGCTGCCCTACCTGGGGCTGTGGAAGAGCGAGGGCCCGGAGGACGAGGAAGCGGTCGCATGGGCGCTCGAGGTGACCGAGAGCGCGGGCCTAGCCGGCAGGCTCCTGGGGGAGCTCTCTGGGGGTGAGCGCCAGCGGGTGCTGCTGGCGCGGGCGCTGGCGCAGCGGCCGCGCTACCTCTTGCTCGACGAACCTACCAACCACCTCGACCTGCACCACCAGGCGGAACTACTGCGGCTCTTGGGCCGGTTGGCGGAGGAGGGCATCGGCATCGTTAGCGTCTTCCACGATCCCAATCACGCGCTCGCGGCGAGCCGGGCACTTCTGCTCGACCGAGGCCGGGTTGTCGCCGCGGGCGGTGCGACCGAGGTGGTGACCGGTGAGGCCTTTGCGCGGGTCTACGCCGGTGACGTGAGGGTTTTCGTGACCCCGGAGGGCGTGGCGGTGCTGCCACGCTGGCCTTAGGAGGTGTGCGCATGCGCGGAAGTCTGCGGGCGACGGGTAACCTGCTCGTCGTCGACCTGGGCGAGGTGAAGCGGCTGGTGACCGAGAGCGGGCCGCGGCTGGCGCGCTACGTGGCGGTGGTGCGGTCGGAGAAGATCCGGGCTTGCAGCCGCGCCGGCACGAACCGCTTTGGGCCGCTTTTGATGCGCCACGGTCTGCCGCCGGGTGAGGCGCTGGTCTACACGACCACAGCCGACACCCTCGACTTCGAGATCGTCGGGTGCGAGGTGCTCGTAGGCGGCGTGGCCATCCACCCAGAGGGGCCGCCGGAGTTCGTGAGCACCCCCTACTATGCCTGGGTGGAGGAGGAAGAAGATGGCTGAACGGCGCGGGTTGGTGCTTGTCTACACCGGCGACGGCAAGGGTAAGACGACCGCGGCCCTGGGCCTGGTGCTGCGCGCGCTGGGTCGCGGCTTCCAGCCGCGTATCTTTCAGTTCATGAAACACGAGCGCGCCGCTTTTGGTGAACACCGGACACTCGAGAAGTTGGGCGTTCCCATCGAGGGTCTGGGCGACGGCTTCAGCTGGCGCTCGCGCGACCTGGAGAAGTCCGCTGAGCTGGCCCGCGCCGGCTGGCGGCGCGCGGCCGCCGTCATCGCCTCCGGCGAATGGGACCTGGTCGTCCTTGACGAGGTGACCTACCCTCTCAACTTCGGCTGGATTCCGGTCGCGGAGGTGGTGGGGGCGTTGCGCTTGCGGCCGCGGCACGTGCACGTGGTGCTCACCGGCCGTGACGCGCCGGCGGAGCTGGTGGAGCTTGCCGACACCGTGACCGAGATGAAGAAGGTCAAGCACGCCTACGACGCCGGGGTGCCGGCGCAGAAGGGCATGGAGCATTAGGCTGAGGTATGGACCGGCGGATCGAGGCTCTGCGGGAGTTCCGGCGCCGTCAGCGGCTGCGCTCGCTGGAGCGGGGCGGTTTGGTCTGGCGTTACTACGCGTTGGGCGAGGGACCGCGCACCCTCCTGTTCTTGCATGGGATGGCGGGTGCGGGCGATATTTGGTTCCAGCAGCTCGGGGCCTACGCAGGGCGCTGGCGGGTGGTGGCCCCCACCTACCCGGCCACCGGCTCGCTGGAGGTGCTGGCGAGCGGCGTCTGGGCGGTGCTCGACGCGGTGGGTGCTCGTCAGGCGGTGGTGGTCGGCAGTTCGCTCGGCGGCCTGCTGGCCCAGTACCTGGCGGCCCGCCAGCCCGAGCGGGTGGAGCGGGCGGTCTTCGCCAACACCTTTCCGCCGGGGCACCCCGAGATCCTGAAGGGCCGCCATCTGGTGACGCTGGCCCGCTGGCTGCCGGAGCGGCTGGTGCTGGGGATGATGCTGCGGAATGCCCGGCAAAAACTGGTGCCGGCGGCTGGAGGTGACGCGCTGCTTGCCTATTACCTGGAAGAGCAGTACACCCACCGGATGCACAAGGTTGGCGTCCTCGCCCGCTCGCGGGCCATCTTCGAAACCTTCGCGCCCCCTGAGCCGCAGATGCCTCACGCCGTCTTCGAGGCGGCGAACGATCCGCTCATCCCGCCGCGGGCGCGCGCCGACCTGAAGGCGCGCTACCCGGAGGCCTTCGTGCGCGACCTCGGGACGGTGGGTCACTTCCCCTACCTGAGCCATCCCGAGCGCTTCAATGCTGCGCTCGACGCGTTCTTGGAGCCGTGAAGCTGCCGCGCCTGATCGTCGCCGCCCCGTCGTCGGGTTCGGGAAAGACGACGGTGGCCGCGGTTTTGCTGGCGGCATGGCGGGCGAGGGGCCGGGTCGTGCAGCCCTTCAAGGTGGGTCCCGACTACATCGACCCCACCCACCTGGGCCGGGCCGCGGGGCGGACGCCGCGCAACCTGGACGGCTGGTTTCTCGACCGACCCGAGCTGCTAGAGGTCTTCCGCCGCGGCGCGCTGGGTGCTGCGGGTGCGCTGGTGGAAGGGGTGATGGGCCTCTTCGACGGCCGCGACGCCCTGGGGCACGAGGGCTCCACCGCTCAGGTGGCCCGCTGGCTGGACGCGCCGGTGGTGCTGGTGGTGGACGCACGGGCTATGGCCGGCTCCATCGCCGCGCTGGTGCGGGGGTTTCGCGACCATGACCCGCGTCTGCGGCTGGCGGGGGTGGTGGCCAACCGGGTGGGTTCGGCGCGGCACGCAGAGATCCTGGCCGAGGCGCTCGAGCCCGTTGGGGTGCCGCTTTTGGGCTACTTGCCGCGCCTTCCCGAGCTGGAGTTGCCCGAGCGGCACCTGGGGCTGGTGCTGGCCGGGGAGCGTTCGCTCGAGCCCGAAGCCTGGGCCAGGGCAGCGGGCACGCTCGACGTGGAGGCGCTATGGCGGCTGGCGCAGGTGGCGCCGGCGCTCGAGCTTCCCCCGCACGCCCTGCCCGAAGGGCGCCAGCCGCTGCGGGCGCGGATCGCGGTGGCCCGTGACGCCGCCTTCAGCTTTTACTACCCCGAGGCGCTCGAGCTGCTCGAGCAGCTGGGCGCGGAGCTCGTGCCTTTTAGCCCGCTCGCTGACGAGGGGCTGCCGGAGGACGCGAGCGCGGTCTGGATCGGTGGGGGTTATCCGGAGCTCTACGCGCGCGAGCTGGCCGCGAACCGGGGGGCGCTGGAGGCGCTGCGCCGCTTTCCTGGGCCGGTCTACGCCGAGTGCGGCGGCCTGATGTACCTTTCCGAAGCTCTCGAAACGCCCGACGGGCGCTATACGATGGTTGGCCTTGTGCCCGGTGCGGCGCGCATGCAAAACCGCCCCACCCTGGGCTACCGTCACGTTGAGGCGCTGGGCGACGGCCCGCTGGCCCGGCGGGGATGGCGCGCCAAGGGGCACGCCTTCCACTACTCCACCCGCCCGGTGGTGGAGCCCGCCGCCTGGCGGCAGGTGGGCGGCGCCGAGCGCGAGGGTTACTTAGACGGCCGGGTGCACGCCAGTTACACCCACCTCTACTTCCCGGCGGCGCCCGAGCTGGCGCGGCGCTTCGTCGCGGCGGCCGCCGCGCACGCGGGGGTGTGAGTTGGCTGTCCTGCTTGCTGCCCTCCTCGACGCCATCTTTCGCGAGCCGCCCGCGCGGATGCACCCGGTGGTCGGGATCGGGCGGTTGCTGGCGGGGCTCGAGCGCTTCTGGCGCGACGACGTGCGCGCGGGCGCGCTGGCCTGGCTCGCGGGCGCGGTGCTCGTGCTCGTGCTTTCCTCGCTGGCGTGGAGGGGTGTGAGCACGCTCGAAGCCCCCGTGCACTCGCTGCTAGTTGGGCTGCTGCTGTGGCCGGCCTTCTCGCTGCGGATGCTCACCGCCGAGGTGGCCGCGGTCGAGGCGGCGCTGGGCCGCGATCTGGACGAGGCCCGCAGGCGGCTCGCGCGGCTGGTGAGCCGTGACACCCGGGGACTTGACGCTGTTGGGGTACGCATGGCCGCTTTGGAAACCCTGACCGAGAACCTCTCCGACAGCCTGCTGGCCCCGCTCTTTTACTTCGTCCTCTTCGGCCTTTCCGGGGCCTGGCTCTACCGCTACGCCAACACCGCCGACGCGGTCTGGGGTTACCGCACGCCCCGCTACCGGCGTTGGGGGCGGCTAGCAGCCCGGGTCGACGACCTGCTGAACTGGATTCCTGCGCGTCTAGCCGCCCTGCTGCTGGGCCCGCTAGGTCTGGCGGCGCTCCACCGTGAGGCCAGCCGCACCCCCTCGCCCAACGCTGGCTGGCCGATGGGTGCGCTGGCCCTAGCGCTGGGGGTGCGGCTGGAGAAGCGGGGCGTCTACGTGCTCAACTCCTCCGGCCGCGCCCCCGAGCCCGCCGACCTGCGGCGGGCGCTGGCGCGGGTACAGCGGGCGGCGGCCTTGACCTACGCGCTGGCCGCTCTGGTGAGCTGGGGGAGGTGGGGGGTGTGACCTTCCACGGCGGGCCCGACGGCGGGCCCGAGCCCCGTTACGACTTTTCCAGCAACGCCAACGCCCTGGGGCCCAACCCGGTGCTGCTCGCCGCCATGCGGCGGGCCGACCTTTCGCGCTACCCCGACCCGAGTTACGGCGCCCTGCGCGAGGTTCTGGCCGCCCATCACCGCGTTCCTGCGGAGAGCGTGGTGCCGGGCTCGGGGGCGAGCGAGCTGATCCACCGCCTGGCGCGGCTGCGCCGCGGGCCGGTGCTGACGCTCGAGCCCACCTTCGGCGAGTACGCCGGCGCGGCTCGGGCGGCGGGGGTGCGGCACCTGGCGGCGCGCACACCGGCGGAGTTTTTGGACCTGCTCGATGAGGCGGCGGTGGCCTTTCTGGCGCAGCCCAACAACCCCACCGGCGAGGTCTGGGGGGATGCTTTCGTTCGCGAAGCGGCCGGACGTGCGGCCCGGCGGGGTGCCGGGCTCGTCTTCGACCTGGCCTATGCCCCGCTCGCGGAGGTTCCCGTTTCCGTTCCCGAAGGGGCGTACCGCCTCTACGCCCCCAACAAGGCCCACGGCCTCACCGGCGTGCGCGCCGGCTACCTGATCGCGCCCTCGGAGAACTTGGCCGCGCGGCTGGTCCGGGCCGCCCCCTCGTGGGTCATCGGCGCGGCCGAGGTGGCCTTCTTGCGTACCCAGGCGGGGACCGGGGCGCGCAACTGGCTGCGCGGCACCCTGCCCACCCTCTTTGCCTGGCGCCGCCGGCTGGCGGGCCTCCTGCGCGAACGCGGCTACGCGGTGCAGGAGGGCGCGGCCAACTTCATCATGGCGCGGCTGGGCGAGGACGCGGCGGCTTTCTTGCGCGCCCGGGGGCTGCGGGTGCGGCCGCTCGCCGACAAGGGCCTGCCCGACTGGGCGCGGCTTTCGGCCCAGCCGCCAAAAGCCCTGGCGGCGCTCGCCGCCGCCCTGGAGGAGCGCGCGTGAGCCGGGCGGTATCATCAGGACTAGGCATGGAGCCCCTGCACTTTTTGTTTATCGACGAAACCGGTGTGCTGAGCCGCGACCGGCGGCAGCCCTTCTTCGGCCTGGGGCTGTTGCGCACCGCCGACACCGCTGCGCTTTCGGCCGAGTTGCACGGCTTGCTGCAACGGGCGCGCGGGCGTCTCCACCCGCGCTTCGAGTTCAAGTTCGCCCGCATCGGGCGGAAGAGCGCCTGGGTCTACCGCGAGCTGCTGGACCTCTTCTTCGCCGTGCCGGGGCTCGGTTTCAAGGCCCAGGTGCTCGACAAGTGCCAGCCCGGCTTCGACCCCGGGCGCAACTACGGGGGTCTTTGGGAGGCGCAGATCGCCTACACCCGCAGGCTGGTGGACAGCGCCCTGGCCGACGGCGTCTACGGCGTGGTCATCGCCGACCACGTGACCAAGCCGCGCGAGTCGCAGCGCTACTTCGAGCGCGAGGTGCGCCGCCACCCGCGGGTGCTGAACGCCTTGATGCTCGACTCCAACGCCACCCTCTACGTGCAGCTGGCCGACGTGTTGCTGGGTCTGGTGGTCTACGACTGCAAGGTGCAGGCCGGCGCAGCCGTGCCCAACCCGGTTAAGCAGGAACTGGTCCGCCACCTGGCCCGGCGCGTGGGCGTGAGCGAGCTCTGCCGGCCCCACACCCGCCGCGGGCCGCCCTACTTTGGCGTACGCCTGGTAGCGCCGCCGGGAGGCGATAAGCGGTGAAGACCTTGTTTCTGGTCCGCCACGGCGAGAACATCTGGAACCGCCAGCACCGGCTGGGTGGCTGGGCCGATGTGCCGCTGACGCCGCTGGGGCGCGCGCAGGCCGCGGACTTGCGGCCGCAGCTGGCGGGGGAACGCTTCGACGCGGTCTGGGCGAGCGACCTTGTGCGGGCCTGGAAGACGGCTGAGCTGGCGGGCTTTGCGCCCGAAAGGGTGTCCGATTTGCGCGAGATCCACTTCGGCCGGCTCGAGGGCCGGCGCTGGGAGAGCCTGGATCCGGCGACGCAGGAGGCGATGATGGGCTTCGAGCGCTTTCGCGCCCCCGGCGGCGAGGCGACCTTGGAGGTGCTGGAGCGGGTGAGCGCCTTCGTGGACGCGCTGCCGGCGGGGCGGCACCTGATCTTCAGCCACGCCGGGGTGATGCGCGCGCTCTTGTGGCTCTCCGGCGACCTGCAGATCATCCCCCACACCACGGTCTACGTCTACGACTGGCCAGCGAAGCGTTTGGTGGAGATATGGCGCGAAGACTAGCTCCGGTGCTGATGGTCCAGGGGGCGACCTCGGGGGCGGGGAAGAGCCTCTTGGTCACCGCACTGGCGCGCTGGTTCGCGCGCCGGGGTGTGCGGGTGGCCCCTTTCAAAGCCCAGAACATGTCGAACCACGCCCGCGTTGCCGCGGGTGGTGAAATGGGCAGCGCGCAGTACCTTCAGGCGCTGGCGGCCGGGATAACTCCCGAGGTGCGGATGAATCCGGTGCTGCTCAAGCCCGAGGCCGAGACCAAGAGCCAGGTGGTGGTGTTGGGACAGGCTGACCCCGAACTCTCGCGCGCGCCCTGGAGCGAGCGCAAGCCTCGGCTGTGGCCGGTGGTGCGGGAGAGCCTGCGGGCGCTGCGCGAGGAGTACGAGCTGGTGATCGCCGAGGGGGCGGGCAGCCCCGCCGAGGTCAACCTGCGCCCCGGCGATATCGTCAACATGGCCGTCGCTCGTGAGGCGGGCGCGGCTGTGCTGCTGGTGGCCGACATCGACCGCGGCGGTGCCTTCGCTCACCTCTGGGGTACCTGGGGCCTGCTCGCGGCCGAGGAGCGGGCTTTGGTGCGCGGCTTTGTGCTCAACAAGTTTCGCGGTGACGCGGCGCTGCTCGCGCCCGCGCCCGGGCTGCTCGAGCGCTGGACCGGCGTGCCCACGCTGGGGGTGCTGCCCTACCTGCGCCACCGTCTCCCCGACGAGGACGCCCCACTTTTGGGAACGGCCGCTTCGGGCTCGGGGCCGCGTGTCGCCATCGTCGCCTACCCCTACGCCTCCAACCTTGACGAGTTCTGGCCGCTTGCGGAGCTGGCGCGGGTGGAGTTGGTGCGCGATCCAGTCGCGCTAGCGGACGCCGAGCTGGTGGTCCTGCCTGGCTCCAAGCACACCGCTGCCAGCGCTGAATGGCTCGAGGCGAGCGGAATGGCGCGGGCGCTTTCCGAGTACGCGGCCTCGGGTCGGCCGCTGCTGGGCGTCTGCGGGGGGCTTCAGCTTTTGGGCCGCGCGGTGCACAACCCCGAGGGGGTCGAGGGCGCGGCGCGGGGGCTGGGGCTGTTGGAGCTCGAGACGACGATGGATCCGGCCAAAACGGTGCGCCGTAGCCGCGGCCGCTTTGCCGGGCTGGAGGGCTACTGGGCGCCGCTCGACGGTCTGGAGGTCACGGGCTACGAGATCCACCACGGCAACAGCCGCGCCGGCGGCGAAACCCGCGAGGTGATGGCCGGCGGGCGGGCCTTCGCCCAAGGCAATGTGCTGGGTGTCTACCTGCACGGCCTCTTCGAGGACCCGGCGGTGCAGCGGGCGCTGTTTGGCCGCAGGGCGGCGGGCCTGGAGCGCGAGTTCGACCGGCTGGCGGACGCGCTGGAGGAGCATCTGGAGATGGAGCGCATCGAAAAGATGGCCTTTTCGCACCGAAAGCCGGCGGGGCGCGCGGGGCCGGTCGCGCCCCCGGACTCGCCGCGGCTTCCGCGCCTCGTCCTCTACCTGGGCGGGGCGCGGGCGGGAAAGAGCGCGGCAGCGCTGGCCCGGGCGTGGGCTCTGGGGGGCGAGGCGGTCAGCTTTATCGCCACCGCCACTGCCGGCGACGAGGAGATGGCGGCGCGGGTGGCCGCCCACCGGGCCGAGCGGCCCGCCGCCTGGGAGACGATCGAAGAGCCCCGCGATGCGGCGGCGGCGCTCGGACGCGCGAAACACGATGTCGCCCTGCTCGACTGCCTGACCCTGCTGGTTAGCAACCTGCTGCTCGCGGGCGGCGAGGTGGCGGTGCGGGAGGGCGTGGAGGCGCTGCTCGCCGCCTGGCGCCGTAGCGGCAAGACGCTCATCGTCGTCAGCAACGAGGTGGGGATGGGCATCGTCCCCGAAAACGCCCTGGCCCGGCGCTACCGCGACCTGCTGGGCTGGGCCAACCGTACCGTCGCCGAAGCTGCGGACGAGGTGGTGCTCGTGGTTGCAGGGCGGCAGCTCTTCCTGGAGTAGGCTGAGGGTAGGATGCGCCTGCCCCGCGTGATCGAGACCCCGCGCCTGCGCCTGCGGCCGCCAGCGGAGGGCGACCTCGAGGCCCTCTTCGCCCTCTATAGCGACCCCGAGGTGGTGCGCTACCTCAGCTTCCACCCCCTGCGGGAGCGGGGGCAGGTCCGGGTGATGCTCGAGCGCTTCGTGCGGGCGTGGCAGCAGGGCGGTGGCGACCTGACGCTCGACGGTCGGACCTACCTCTACGTGCTCGAGCGTCCCGGTGCCGGCGCGCTGGGCACGCTGGGGGCGCGCAAGGAGACCTACGGTTACGAGCTCAGCTACGCCCTCGCGCGTTCCGCCTGGGGCCACGGCTACATGCCCGAGGTGGTGCGGGCCGTCAGCGACTGGCTGCTCGAGAACGGTGCCTGGCGCGTCTTCGCAACCTGCCACGTGGAGAACACCGGCTCCCAGCGCACGCTTGAGAAGGCGGGTTTCCAGCGCGAAGGGCGCATGCGCCGCTACTTCACCTTTCCCAACCTGGGTCCAGAGCCGGCCGACGGCTACCTCTACGCCCGCGTGCGCGAGGCCTGAACGAAAAATCCGGGGGCCACGGTCCCCGGACGACGTTCGTTTCTTTTCAGCCCTTCAGGCTGCCCAGCGTCAGCCCGCGAATGAAGTACTTCTGCGCCGCTAGGAAGACGATGATGGGCGGGATTGTCGCCAGCGAGAGGCCGGCCATGAGTACCGTCCACTCGGTGGTGAACTGGTTATTGAAGACCGCCAGTCCCACGGTGAGCGGGCGCATCTCGATCGAGTTGGTGGCGATGAGCGGCCAGAGGAAGCTGTTCCAGCCGGCCAGGAAGGTGAAGGTGCCCAGCGTGGCCAGCGCCGGGGCGGCAAGCGGCAGCGCGATCTTCCAGTAGATCTGCCAGGGGGTGGCCCCGTCGATGAGCGCCGCCTCTTCGAGCTCCCGCGGCAGCGAGATGAAGTTTTGCCGCATCAGGAAGATGGCGAAGGCGTCGAAGAGGCCGGGCAGGATGAGGGCGTAGTAGGTGTCGATCCAGCCCAGTCGGCTCATAATGATGAAGAGCGGGATGATCAGCACATGGGCGGGGATCATCAGTGTGATGAGCGAGAAGAGGAACATCACGTCCTTGCCCTTCCAGCTAAACCGCGCGAAGGCGTAGCCGGCGAGTGCGCCGCTGGTGAGGTTCAAAAAGGTGAGCCCCAGCGCGATGATGAGCGAGTTTAGGTACCAGCGGCCGAAAGGCACCGCCGTGAGCACGCGCTGGTAGTTCTCCCAGTGAAGCTTGTCGGGCCACAGCTGGATGGGCAGGTCGAAGAGGGTGCCCGGCTCCTTGAAGCTGGTCGAGACCATCCACAAGAAGGGAACGAGCATGGTCAGGCCGCCCAGCAGCAGCACCACGAAGATGACGGCGTCGGCGATTTTTTGTTTGCGCTTACTCACACCCGACCTCCCTATGGGTCCCGCTTCTTGTCCTTTTTCCGGTCATCACGCCTCCTCCCAGACCCAGCGCTTGCGCAACTGCCACTGGATGGCCGTGAGCGCGAAGAGGAGCACGAAGAGTAGCCAGGCGATGGCCGAGGCATAGCCCATGTCGGGCGGGAAGATGCCGAAGGCCTTTTGGTAGAGGTAGAAGAGCAGCACGTTGGTGGCGTCGAGCGGGCCGCCTCCGGTCATTACGTAGACGAGGCCGAAGACCTGAAACCCGCCGATCAGCGCGAGCAGGGTGTTGAGGAAGACGGTGGGTGAAAGCAGCGGCAGGGTCACGTGCCAGAACTGCTGCCAGGGCCCGGCGCCGTCAAGCGACGCGGCCTCGTAGTAGGTCTTGTCGATGTTCTGCAGGCCGGCCAGAAAGATGAGCATGCGGAAGCCGATGCCGGCCCAGACGGCGGCGAGGATGATGCCGGGCATCGCCCAGCGCTCGTCGGAGAGCCAGCCTGGGCCCTCGGTGGCGAGCCAGTGGACGGTGGCCGGAACCTGCAGGTGGAGGAGCTGGAAGAGCCCCTCGATCTTCGAGCCCGCCCAGCGCAGGAACATGTTTACCGGGCCCACGTAGGGGTTGAGCACCCAGCGCCAGAGCAGGCCCACGGCGACGATGCTGGTGACTGTGGGCAGGAGGTAGAGCGTGCGCACCAGCTTGACGCCGGGGAAGTCGCGGTTGAGGCCTAGCGCTACCATGAGCGAGATGAAAATTTCCAGGGGAACGGCCACCGCCACGTAGTAGACCGTGTTCCAGAAGGACTTGTGGAGGGTGGGGTCGTGCCACATCTCGATGTAGTTGCCGAGACCCACCCAGCTGTCGGCGATGGCCTTGGGGTTTAGTGGATTGAAAACGTCCCAGTTGGTAAACGAAAGGATTAGCGAGATGAGGATGGGGCCCGCGTTGAAGGCGAAGAACCCCACCAGGCTGGGGAGCAGAAAGAGCCAGGGAAAGCGGCGGTAACTGGACATTTCGAAACGTTACTTCCCATGTTGGGGGCTGCGGGGGTGACGCCCCCGCAGCCCGGTTGGATTACTTGCGCTTCGCGCGTTCGGCCTGGACTTCGTCGAGGATCTTCTGCACCGCGGGCGCGACCTTGTCGAGCGCGGTCTGAACGTCTTCCTTGCCTTCCCAGACCGGACCCAGGGCTTTGGAGATGAGGTTGAGCGCCTCGCTCCAACGTTCGAAGGTCTCGGTGGGCACCGCGTCCTTGTTGACGGTGAGGAAGTGCTGCTGGTGGCGTGGCGGCGGCGGCTGGAAGAAGGTCTTGAGGATGGCGTTGGTGGCGTCGGCGTTCTTGGGGTCGAAGCCGATGGCGGGGATGATCAGGCCGCCCTTGGTGAAGGCCAGGCTACCCTCGGGACCGGCCAGGAACTTGAGCACCTCCCAGGCCGCGTCCTTGTTGCGGCTCTGGCTCGAGATGGCCCAGCCGGAGCCGTCGATATCCACGATGCTGCCGGCCTTGCCGCGCGGGAAGGGCACGATGTCCCAGTCGAACTTGGCCTTACTCTTGAGGCTGGGCACGCGCCAGCGGCCGTCTACGATCATGCCGGTCTTGCCGTCGAGGAACATGCTGTAAGCGCTGCGGTCGGCGGCCTCGGCGGGGGTGGGGGCCACGTGGTGCTTCCAGCGCAGGTCCACGTAGAACTGCAGGCCCTCGACCGAGGCGGGACTGTTGAGCAGGAACTTGCTGTGGTCGGGGCTGTACCAGCGGCCGCCGTTCGACCAGACCCAGGGTTCCCAGAAGAGGAAGTAGGTGTAGAAACTTACGCCCCACTGGGTGCGCTTGCCGTTCTCTTCCTTGGTGAGGGCTTTGGCGTAGCGCAGGAAGTCGTCCCAGGTCCAGTTTGGGTCGGGGTCGGGCAGGCCCGCCTCGCGCAGCATATCGCGGTTGTAATAGACGACGAGGTTGGAGATGTCGCGGGGCAGGGCGTAAAGCTTGCCTTCAAACTTAAAGGCGTCGAGGATGCCTTGGTAGAAGATGCCGGTGTCGTAGTTGTCCTTCTCGATGAAGGGCTCGAGTGGTGTGGCCACACCCTTGGCAGCCAGCGCCGGGAAGTTGATGTTGTTGGTGAAGAAGAGGTCCGGCGCCTTACCGGCGGCAAACATTGCCGTCAGCTTGGTCCAGTAGTCCCGCGCCGGGATGTGGAGGAACTCGACCTTGATGTCGGGGTGGGTGGCCTCGAACTGCTTGAAGAGCTCGTTGTAGAGGGCGATCTCCGATTCGCCACCCCATCCGGCCACGACGACCTTTGTGGTCTTGGCCAGGCCGAGGCCCAGGCTCAAGACCAACGCCAATGCTCCCAGTGTGAGACTCCATCGCTTCATGTTTACCTCCCTAGACCCGATCCCGCCGGGAAGGGTCCGACCGGGACCGGAAGTTTGCCGCCTGGGGTATAGACCCCGGCCAGCGCTTCCAACGCGGCGCGTACCTGCGTCGCGCGGTAGCCATAGGTAACCAGGTACCCCGCAGGGGCGGGATCCAGGTAAGTGTAGTCGTCGGGGTTTCCCAGCGCGACGACGTAGACGGGCTTGCCGGTGTTCACCAGCGCCTGGTAGAGCCAGACCTGCTCCTCGGGGAGCCGGCCCAGCCAGTGGTAGGTGCCGAGGACGATGCGGTCGAACCTCCCTGCGCGCTCCACCGCCGTGGCGATGTCCTGGCCCGAGGGCACCTCGCCCACGACCTGGTAGTGTGCCCCGGGTAGGTACTCGGGCGCCAGCTCGGCCAGGCTGGGTTCGGCCCCCCAGCGGGCCGAGATCCGAGGCCCGATCACCAGCGTGCCTTCTCCGGGGATGGGCAGCTCGCCGCTGAGCCAGGTCACCCCGGCCCGCGCCGCTTCGAGGTTGAGCGCTTCGAGCGCTTCCCAGTCGGGCTCGGGCGCGGGCGGCTGCACCCGCGCGCGCGCCTGCGCCAGACGGTCGCGGGTGGCCGCGGCCCGCTCGGGGGCGATGCGCCCGCTCGCGAGCGCCTCGTCAAGGGCGGCGTAGACTTCCGCGGCCGTCTCGCCCCCACGGCCCACCAGCACCAGGTCGGCCCCGGCCAGCACCGCCCGCACCGCCGCCTCGCCGGCGCCCCAGCGGCTGGAGATGGCGCGCATGCCCATGTCGTCGGTGATGATTAGGTTCTGGTAGCCCATTTCGTCACGTAGCAGTCCGGTGAGGATCTTGTGCGAAAGTGTGGCCGGGTAGTCGGGGTCGAGCGCGGGGTACAGGATATGTGCGGTCATGATAACCGGCACGTCGGCCTGGACGGCGGCGCGGAAGGGGGCGAGCTCCACCCGCTCGATCTCCGCGCGCGGCTTGTCCACGATGGGCAGGCCGGTGTGGGAGTCGGTCTGGGTGTCGCCGTGGCCCGGGAAGTGCTTGGCCGTCCAGAGAACTCCGGCCGCCTCGAGTCCGTGGGCGAAAGCGAGGCCGTAGCGGGCCACGGCCTGGGGATCGGCGCCGAAGCTGCGCAGGCCGATGATAGGGTTCCCCGGGTTGACGTTGACGTCGAGCACCGGCGCCAGGTCCACGTTCGCCCCCAGGTAGGCGATCTCCTGGCCAATGGCGTTGCCCACCGTGCGCACCAGGTCGGCGTTGCCGCTCGCGGCCAGCGCCATGGCCGAGGGGAAGCGGGGCACGCCGGGGGCGCGGTAGGTGTAGAAGGGACCGCCTTCCTGATCGATGAAGACGAGCAGGTCGGGGTAGCGCGTGCGCAGCGTGCGCACGAGCCCCACCGGGTCGTCCGCCAGGTTCGAGGGGAAGAGGATTACTCCAGCGGGGTGGTAGCGCTCGATGAGCGCGTCGGGTGGCTCGGTGCCGGAAAACGAGAGCACCATGAAGTCGCCGGCGCCGGCCAGGGCCAATCCCAGTGCGAGTAGGAGCGAAGTGGCAAGGCGTTTCATCCGATCACCTCCCGCAGGTTGCCCTTTGCGGCCTGGAGGGCGGCCCGGGCCTCGTCGGGGTCGCGGCCCTTGAGGAGCAGCACCGCCAGGCGGGGGTCGCCACCCGCGGCCTCGAGCGCCCGTTCGGCTTCATCCAACGGGCAGCTGCTGATCTTGGCCACGATGCCTGCGGCCCGGCGGGCGAGCTTGGCGTTGCTGGCCTGCACGCCCACCATCAGGTTCGAGTAGACCCGCCCCAGGCGGACCATAAGCAGGGTGGAGAAGAGGTTGAGCGCCACCTTTTGGGCGGTACCGGCGGCTAGGCGGGTGGAACCAGCGATGACCTCAGGGCCGGTCTCGAGCAGCACGCCTACCTCTGCTGCTGCCAGCAAGGGGGTGTCCGGGTTGTTGGCCAGGCCCACGGTGAAGGCCCCGCGCTCGCGCGCGGCCTCCAGCGCGGCCACGGTGAAGGGGGTGCGGCCGCTCGCGGCCACGCCCACGAAGACGTCGTCCGGGCCCACGCCCGCCTCGGCCACGCGGCGGTGTCCCGCCTCGGCCTCGTCCTCGGCCGCCTCGGCCGAGCGCACCAGCGCTCCCTCGCCCCCGGCGAGGAGGTAATGCAGGCGTTCGTGGGGCCAGCCGAAGGTGGGCGCGAGCTCCACCGCGTCGAGGACGGCGAGCCGGCCCGAGGTGCCCGCGCCGGCGTAGACGAGCCGACCGGAGCCTTCGCGCAGGCGCGCGGCGGCGCCCTCGGCGGCGCGCTCGAGCGGTCCCAGCGCCGCGCGCACCGCCGCGAGGGCGGAGAAGTTGCGCTCGAGCAGCGCCTCCAGAATTTCCGAGCTGGGCCAGGTGTCGAGGCTGCGGTAGCGCAGGGCGACGTCTTCGGTGGTCATGGCTTCCTCCACTCGGCCGCGAGCGCGTCTGCCACGCGGCGGCGCAGCTCGGGCAGGGGGTTTTCGCGGTGGCGGCTGGGATGGACGCGGTTCGTGAGCAGCGCCCAGGCGTAGCCGCGCTCGGGGTCGATCCAGACTCCGGTTCCTGTGAAGCCGGTGTGGCCGTAGGCCGCGGGGCTGGTGAGGCGGCCGCCCGACCAACCGGGGTGGCGGCGCACCCAGCCGAGCAGGCGCTCCTCGCTCTGCGGCTCGCGCACGGCCGCGTGGGCCGCGGGGGAGAGCTCGGTTTCGGTGAGCCAGGCGTGGGCGCGGTCGAGCACCCCATCCAGGGTGCCGAACAGCCCCGCGTGGCCGGCCGCGCCGCCCAGGGCGTGGGCGTTTTCGTCGTGTACCTCGCCCACCAGCACGCGGCCGCGCCAGGGACAGCGCTCGGTGGCTGCGGTGCGGACGGGGTCGGGTTGGAAGGTGAGGCCCGCGGGTAGCTCGAAGGCCTTCAGTTCGAGTTCACGCAGCCGCTCCAGCAGGATGCCCAGCAACATGAAGCCGACGTCGGAGTACACCGGTCTTCCTAGCTGCCAGTGCTCTTGCAGCAGCCGCGCCTTCAGGGTGGCTGCATCGCAGCCCCAGGTGTAGAGGGGAACCCAGGCGGGCAGGCCCGCCTGGTGGGCCAGCAGCTGGCGGATGGTCACCCGCCCCAACGCCGGGTCTTCTTGCAGCCAGCCGGCTTCGGGAAGATGCTGCTTGAGCGGATCGTCGAGGTCGACCCGGCCTTCTTCCACCAGCTTCATAACCTCTGGCAGGGTGAAGAGCACCTTGGTCAGGCTGGCAAGGTCGAACCAGGTACCCGCTTCTAGTGGGCGCGCCTCGGGTTCAAGCTGGGCCTGGCCCAGATGCAGCGTTGCGCGCTCGCCGCTCGCACTCACCACGCCCAGCGCCGCACCCGGAACCCGGCCCGCCATGACGGCCTCCCGCAAAAGCGGTGCGGCGGCGGTAAGCATGCGGTCCAGGGTGGCTTTGTCGGGAGCGGCTGTCATCTTTGGGCGAAGTATACCGCGTCGGTAGGAGGGGGGCAAGGTAAATGGTACTGGAGTGGTATACTCCGGGGGATGCGGACGTCCCCCCGAATCCACGAGGTGTGGCAACGGTTGCAGCTTGACGAGGGTGGGCAAACCCCGCTCTACCAGCAGCTGCGCGAGCACGTTTTGCGGATGATCCGGTCGGGCCAGCTCGAGCCCGGCGGGGCGCTCCCCGCCGAGCGGGTGCTGGCCGAGATCCTGGGCGTCTCGCGCCTCACCGTGCGCAAGGCCTTCGACAGTCTGGTGGCCGAGGGCGTGCTCGTGCGCCGTCAGGGCTCGGGCACCTTCGTGGCCCGGCGTTTCGAGCAGCCGCTTTCTTTTCTTAGCGGATTCAGCCAGGACATGCGCGCCCGCGGGATGGAGCCAGGCTCTAAGCAGGTGCGGCGAGGCCTCGGCCAGGCCACCCCCGAGGAGGCCATGGCGCTCTCGCTCTCGCCGGGCGAGGCGGTGGCGCGCATCTGCCGCGTGCGCACCGCCGACGACCTGCCCATGGCCATCGAGTGCGCGGTGCTGCCGGCAGAGTTCGTGCCCGATCCCGAGGGCGTGAGCGACTCGCTCTACGCCTACCTCAAGGCCCGCGGCTTGCGGCCGGTGCGGGCGCTGCAGCGCCTGCGCGCGGTGGCCGCACCCGAGGAGGAGGCGCGCCAGCTGGGCATCGCCCCTGGAGACCCGGTGCTCTATATCCAGCGCGTCAGCTTTTTGCCGGGCGGGCGGCCGCTTGAGTTCACCCGCAGCCATTACCGCGGCGACCGCTACGATTTTGTCGCTGAGCTAAGGGCTGAGCCATGAAGGTTTTGGGTCTGATGAGCGGCACCAGCGCCGACGGGGTAGACCTGGTGCTGGTGCGGCTCGAGAGACAGCCGCCCCGGCTGCGCTGGGAGCTGCTGGAGCGCCGGAGCGCCCCCTACCCCGAGGGGCTCTTCGCTCGGGTGCGCCAAGCCCAGCAGAACCGGGTGCTGGGGCCGCGTGACCTGGCGCACCTGCACCACGACCTCGGCCGCTTCTACGCCGAGCTGGCCGCGCCCTTCCGCGGCCGCGCCGAGCTGGCCGCGCTCGCGGGGCAGACCGTCTGGCACGAGCCGCCCGGCGTCACCTGGCAGCTGGGCGAGCCCAGCTGGCTGGCCGAGGCGCTGGCGGCGCCGGTGGTGCACGACTTCCGCCCCGCCGACTTGGCCGCCGGTGGCGAGGGCGCGCCACTCGTGCCCTACCCCGACCTGCTCCTATATGGCGAGGCGGGGGTGCGCCGCAGCATCCACAACCTCGGGGGCATCTCGAACCTCACTTACCTTCCCGGCCGCGACGCTGTGGGGGTGCTCGCCTTCGACACCGGTCCCGGAAACTGCCTGATCGACGAGGCAGCGGCGCGCATGGGCGAGCGCTACGACGCCGGCGGCCAGATTGCCGCTGAGGGAAAGGTGGACGAGGAGCTGGTGGAGGTCTGGTTCAACCACGCCTACCTGCGTCGCCCCCCGCCCAAGTCGACCGGGCGCGAGGTCTGGCGGCTCGAGCACCTGGCCTTCGCGGACCGCCTCGAGGGCGCCGACCTGGTGGCCACGGTTACTGCCTTCACCGTGCGTACCATCGTGGCCGCCTACCGCGACTTCGTCTTGCCCCGCGGGCTCGACGAGGTCTGGGTCGCGGGTGGCGGTGCCAAGAACCGTACCCTCATGTCCGGTATCCGTTCCGGCTTGGGGGTGCCCGTGCGCACCTTCGACGAGGTGGGACACGACCCCATGGCGCGCGAGGCGCTGGCCTTCGCGGTTCTCGGTTACCTGCGCTGGCTGGAGCTGCCCAACGTGCTGCCCCACACCACCGGCGCGCGCCGCGCCGCGGTGGCGGGGCGGGTGACGTTGCCGGCGGTGGGCGGTACGTAGTACGTGGTGCGTAATGCGTGGTATTGAACCTACGGCAGCCGCGGGGTTTGCAACTAGCTTCAAACAACGGTACGTCAAAAGCAGCGCGTTCCCGTCGGGCCGGGGCCTTATCCGGCGTTAGCCCTTGGGAAGCAGGCGCCCGCGCTGCGTGAAAAAGCCAGGATTGCAATGCCATTGATAGGCCCACCACCGGCCGCGCGCTACGAACCAGGTGCGGTGAACCAGTTACCATATCCCCATGGCAACCGTTGCTCCCATTGATTACGAACTTCTCGAACGCGCCCGCGCCCGTCAGGACCGCCTCACCAAGCCCCCCGGCTCCCTGGGGCGGCTCGAGGAGCTGGGCGTGCGCCTCGCGGCCATCCAGCGCAGCGAGCGGCCCAGGCTGGGACCGGGCGCGGTGGTGGTGGCCGCCGCCGACCACGGCGTGACCGCTGAGGGCGTCTCGGCCTACCCCGCCGAGGTGACCCCGCAGATGGTGCTGAACTTCCTGGCTGGCGGGGCGGCCATCAACCAGATCGCCCGCACCGCCGAAGCCGAGGTCTACGTCCTCGACGTGGGGGTAAACGGCCCCGAGTTCCCGGCGCACGAACGCCTTATTTCGGCGCGGGTGCGCGCGGGTACGGGCAACATTGCCCACGAGCCCGCGATGAGCCCCGCTGAGGCGATGGCCGCGCTGCATGCGGGGGAGAACGCCGCCCGCCGAGCGATTAGCGAGGGGGCCACCCTCCTGGCCGCCGGCGACATGGGCATCGGCAACACCACGGCCGCCGCCGCCCTCACCGCCGCACTCCTGGGCCTTGCGGCCGCCGAGGTTACGGGCCGCGGCACCGGCGTGGACGACGCGGCCTACGCCCGCAAGGTGGCGGTGGTGGAACGGGCGCTCGAGCGCGCCACCGCCGAGCTTGGCGACTTGGTTAAGGCCGACCCCCTCGAGGTCGCCGCCCAGCTGGGCGGGCTCGAGATCGTCGCGGCCGCCGGCGTCTTCCTGGCCGCGGCCGCCGCGGGCCTGCCCGTCGTCACCGACGGGTTCCCCGTCACCGCGGGGGCGCTGCTCGCCGTGCGGCTCGAGCCCAACCTGAAGGGCTACCTCTTCGCCGGTCATTGCTCGGTGGAGCCGGGGCACGCACGGCAGCTGGAGGCGTTGGGGCTCGAGCCGGTGCTCGATCTGGGCCTGCGCCTGGGCGAGGGCACCGGCGCGGTCCTTTCCTTCCCCATCCTGCGCGCCGCCGCCGAGGTGCTCGCGGGCATGGCCACCTTCGACGAGGCCGGGGTGAGCGAGGGCTAAGGAACAAGGACTTTAAGTTCCGGGAAGTACTGTGTGAAGAAGTGCCGGTCCAGCGTAGCCAAAGTTGCAGCGTAACCGGTACCGGGCGCAAGCACGGCGTGCGCGCCTATTAGAAAATCCGTAAGGATGCGGCGTGGCACGTCGCCGCCGGATCGTTTGCGGTTGGCCCGGTAGCTGGCGAACCGTTCAGCAGCGAGCTCCCATAGCGCCGGCGTGTCCATCGCCGCAAAACTCGGACGGATACGCCATTCCTTCAGGAACGCCAGCACCGCTTCGCTGCCCATCCCGACCGAGACCTCGGCATAGACCGGCGGGCTCAGGGAGAGAGGATTGCGCGAGACGCTTTGCATGAACGCGACGGTTCGTTCGTGATGCAGATCTTGTGGATCGACGGTGGCGATGAGAATGTTGGTGTCGAGGAAGACGACCTCAACCATCCGCATCCCGTTCGCGAAGTTGACGCACGTACCGGCGCGCGTCATGCCCGGTGGCCTTTCCCAGGGCAGCCAGGCTTGCCCTGTGCTCTTTTTGCAAGCGTTTGAGAACCCGTTCCAGGGGGGGGCGCGGGATGCGCAGTCGGATTTCGCCGTCTATAAGCTCGACCTCCAGCTCGTCACCAGGGCGAATACCCAGGACCTTTCGCACCTCAGCAGGAAGCGTGATCTGGTACCGGCTACTGACCGTGGTCTTTGCCATGCCTCCATTATCATACACCAGTTGCAAAGATAAATATGCATGAGTGATGCGCATGCCAACGCGGCGCGCAGGGTATGATGCACGCGATGCTTCGTTTCCGCCCCTTCTGGCTGGCCCTGGGCTTTTTGACCACGCTCCCCGTGCCCGATGTGGGGAAGGTGCAGCCGGGTGAGAGGCGCGCGGCCTCGGCCTACTACCCCCTCGTCGGCTGGGTCGTGGGCGCGGTCCTGGCGCTCGCCGAGTTCGCGACCTCCGGCCTTCCAGACGGCCTCGCCGCAGCGCTGGTGCTTGCTGTCTGGCTGGGGGTCACGGGCATGCTCCACTTCGACGGTCTGCTCGATAGCGCAGACGCGCTATTGGCTCCGCGTCCGCCGCGAGAGCGTTTGCAGATACTGGGAGACGTTCACCACGGCTCTTTCGCCCTGGGTACAGGTATGGTCTTTCTGATAACAAAGTGGCAGCTAGTAGCATCGCTGCACTCATCCTGGACGCTTCTCTTCGCTCCGGTAGCGGCTCGCTTTTGGGTGCTGCCCGTTTTGAATGCTTTCCCGCCGGCCAGGCCCGAGGGCCTGGGGGCTACGGCGCGACAGGGGCGCTGGTCTCTGGGAGCCCTGTTTACTCTGCCGGTTTTGCTGCTCGCGCCGGTGCCATTTATCGTTAGCGGTGCAGCGACTTTCCTTTTGGCTGCCTGGGCTTCGAGGCGCTTAGGCGGTGGACTATCGGGAGATGTTTACGGAGCTCTGATAGAATTAGCCGAAGTAACTTTTATATTTATATCGATATTAAATATAATAATATAAAATTATAAATTAGCGTAGCTGACGCAAACATGACAATCGCGGCTACTATTTGTCCTTGAGACGCGGTATACTGGGTCTCGCAAGAAAAGGAGGTAGCACTATGAAGCGATTAGCAACGGTCATCGGTCTCTCGGCGCTGCTCGGTTTTGCGTTTGCGGCCGAAAAGGTGCAGATCACCTTCTGGCACGCGTTCGGTGGCGGCCGCAAGGCCTTCATCGAGCGCGCAGTCGAGGACTTCAACTTCATGCACCCCGGAATTGAAGTCAAGGTCGAATACAAGGGCAGCTACCGCGACACGTTGAACGCCGCCATTTTGGCCGCCAAGCAGGGGAACGCGCCCCACATCGTCCAGATCTTCGAGGTGGGCAGCCAGATGGCCATCGACTCGGGCATCTTCGTGCCCATCGAAGACTACGTCCCGGCCGACTTGAAGTTCCAGCTCGACGACTACATCAAGCCGGTGGCGAACTACTACCGCATCGGCGGTAAGTTCAACTCAATCCCCTGGAACTCCTCGAACCCGATCCTCTACTACAACAAGGACATCTTCAAGAAGGCCGGGCTCGACCCTGAGAACCCGCCGAAGACCTTCGGCGAGGTCATGAAGGCCTGTGAGCAGATCGAGGCCACCAAGGCCGCGCCCAAGTGCATCACCTGGCCGCTGCACTCGTGGTTCGTCGAGCAGTGGATCGCCGAGCAGGGTGCGCTCCTCGCCAACAACGAGAACGGTCGCGCCGCCCGCGCCACGAACGTCTACATCGACTCCGAAGCGATGAAGCGCATCGTGACCTGGTGGAAGGACCTCTACGACAAGGGCTACTACGCCTACAGCGGCAAGCCCGAGGACTGGGACGGCGCCAACCAACTCTTCGTGAGCCAGCAGGCGGCCATGGAGATCACCTCGACCTCCGACGTGACCTTCATGCAGACGGCATCGTACGAGAACGGCTTCGAGCTTGGTACTGGCTTCCTCCCCGTTCCCGATGGCATCGAGCGTAACGGCACCGTGGTGGGTGGCGCTTCGCTGTGGCTGACCAAGGGTCACCCGCAGAAGGAACAGGAAGCGGCGCTCACTTTCCTGCTCTGGTTCACCAACACCGAGAACATGGTGCGCTGGCACAAGGGTACGGGCTACTTCCCGGTGCTCAACACCTCGGTGAAGGTGCTCGAGTGGCAGAACTGGTTCGAGCGCAACCCCGCGTACCGCGCCGCGTTTGACCAGCTCCTCCAGTCGAAGGCCAACCGCGCCACCCAGGGCGCCCTCATCGGTCCCTTCCCCGAGATCCGCACGATCATCGAAAACATGATCCAGGAGGTCTTCCAGGGTAAGGACATCGACAAGGCGCTCAAGGACGCCGACGCCAAGGCCGACAAGGCGCTGCAGCAGTACAACGCCTCGGTCGGTAAGTAGCCTTTCCAGGCCCCCCACCTCGAGGTGGGGGGCCTCCCCCTACCTTTTAGCTCGTTTTAGCGTAACGAGGTCACGCCAACATGGACACGCATGCCGCCTACAAGAGCCGCTGGTTGCCATGGGTACTCCTGGCACCCACCTTCGTCATTCTGCTGGTCTTTCTTTACTACCCGACTTTCGAGACCTTCATCTTGTCGCTCTATCGCGTGGCCTTTTTCGGTCTGAGCAAGCAGTTTGTCGGATTCGGAAACTACAAAGAGATTTTTACAAACCCGGAGTACTTGCAAATCTTTTGGAACACAGCGATCTTCGCCTTTCTCGTGGTGCTCCTTTCGATGTCCGTGGGGCTGGGGCTCAGTGTGCTGGCCAACCAGAAGATTCGCGGGCGCGGTTTCTACCGCCTCATGCTGATCTGGCCCTACGCGCTTTCGCCTGCGGTTGCGGGTGTGATCTTTCTCTTCCTCTTCAATGAGCAGTCTGGTATCGTCAATTATCTGCTCGGTATAACCCTGGGCATCACACCGAACTGGCTAACCGACCCGGTGCTCGCGATGGCGCTCCTTATCTTCGTAGCGGTCTGGAAGAACGTGGGCTACAACGTGGTCTTCTATATCGCAGGTTTGCAGAACCTGCCGGGTGAGGTGCTCGAGGCGGCGCTTATCGACGGGGCCACCCCCTGGCAGCGCTTCTGGAAGATTACCTTCCCTTTGCTGGGGCCGATGACGATCTTCCTCCTCATCATGAACACCATCTACGCCTTCTTCGATGCCTTTGCCTTCGTTGATCTGCTTACCAAGGGCGGTCCCAGCAACGCCACCAACTTGCTGATCTACAACATCTACCGGGACGGCTTCGAATACTACAAGACCGGACTCGCGGCCGCGCAATCGGTGATCCTCTTTGTTGCGGTCGTGATCCTGACCATCATCCAGCTTCGCTTTGGCGAGAGCCGGACCCACTACGGGGGTTAGCCATGGCGCAGTCGCAAGTTCAGACCCAACCTTCCCGCCGGCCCGGACCGCGCCCGACGTTGCGCCGTCGCAAGATGATGTCGCACCTCGTGGTACACCTCTTGTTGCTCGCTGCCGTCTTCGTGGTGGCGGCGCCGCTGCTGATCGCCTTCATCTTTTCTACCCAGACGCCGGCCCAGATCTTCAGCTATCCGCCCAAGTTCACGATCGGCTCGGCCCTCGTCGAGAACTACAAGACGGCCTGGTACGAGTACAACCTTGGCGTCTACATGAAGAACTCGTTCATTATCGCCGTGGCCGTCACGGTAGGAAAGACGATCGTCTCCTTCATGGCTGCACTAGCGCTCGTTTACTTCCGCTTCCCCCTCAAGGGCGCGATCTTCACCTTCATCCTGCTGACCTTGATGATGCCCACCGAGATCATGATCGTGGCCCTCTTTGAGCTGGTGACGAAGCTGGGCTGGTCGAACTCGTACGCGGCGCTGATCGTGCCCTTCCTGGCGTCGGCTACGGGCACCTTCCTCTTCCGCCAGCAGTTCTTGCAGATCCCCACGAGCCTGGTGGACGCGGCCAAGATCGACGGCGCGGGGCCGCTGCGCTTCGCCTGGTCCATCTTGTTGCCGATGTCGTTCAACGTGATAGCGGCCATGGCGGTCATTCAGTTCGTCTACATGTGGAATCAGTACCTCTGGCCTCTGATCGTGATTCGCGAGAACGCCCGCCAGGTGGTGCAGGTGGGCCTCAAGGGGTTGACCAGCGGACAGGACGCCACCAACTGGGGTATCGTCATGGCAGGAACAATCATTGCGCTCCTGCCGGCGCTAATCGTCTTCATGTTGTTGCAGGAGCAGTTCAGCCGTGGCTTTGCCATGAGCGAGGAGAAGTAGCATGGCCGTGCTGCCCTTCGCAGACAGGCGTCGGCCCGTGTTGCTCGGACACCGGGGGTTGCCCAAGGTGGCCGACGGCAACACCCGGGCGTCCTTCCGGGCGGCGATCGAGGCAGGACTCGACGGCATCGAGACCGACGTGCAGCGCACCAAGGACGGCGTGCTCGTCATTCACCACGACTTCGTGGTGGGGCTGCGCCTGATCGCCGACATGACTTTCGATGAGCTCAAGGAGCAGCGGCCCGAGATTCTCTCGCTCCAGGAGCTGCTCGAGCTCCTGGAGCCGCACGAGAACTTTCTGATCAATCTCGAGCTCAAGAGCATTCCCGGCATGGAAGACGGCCGCGCTCACGAGCTGGCCGACGCGGTGGCGGGATGGCCTGGGCGGGGGCGCGTCTGGATTTCTTCGTATGACCCAGTAGCGCTCCTCAAGGTGCGCGAGCATCGCCCCGAGATACCCCTGGCCTACCTCTTCCGCGTTTACGACACCGGCAGAATGGCGGAGCTGTTGGGGCTTGAGGCCGTGCACCCGGAGTTCCGCCTGCTTACGGAGGAGCGGGTGGCGCGCTGGCACAAGAAGGGCCTGGCCGTGGGCACCTGGACCGTTAACGAGGCCGAGGTGGCGTGGCGCGTAGCCGCGATGGGGGCGGACGTGCTCATGGGCGACGACGCCGAAGTCCTCAAACAAGCGCGCTAACCGGTCTTTCTACGGCACACAACCTAAGGCGCGTTTTTTGGTCTACCCTTGTTCCAAGGAAGGGATATGTGTGGAACCGGGTTCGGTGCCTTTCTCCGTCGCTCCGGTAGTGGCCGCAGGGGGATGCGGGGGCCTGCTTTGTGGCAGGTGCCCAGGCCGGGAAAAGAGCAGTTCGCACCGGCTTTGGTTCGGACCTTTTGGCGGGTTGGGCTTGGCGATGCGGGTGCTCCGACCGAGTAGGCGGTGTGGAGTTTGAGAAAGGAGGTGGCATGAACCTGGGAATCGGAGAGTTTCTGATTGTGCTCGCAATATGGGGGGTCTTGATCTGGTCCTTTTTCGCTCTCATTCGCTGGGCTGTGCGCTCGGCGCTGCAGCAGTTCCTCGAGGCCAACCGGGAGGAGCTGGTGGAGATCGTTCGCAAGGCGGTGGCCAAGGACCCCGAACGCAAGGGTTGAGGTCGTGTCCGTCCTTGCCCTGTTCATCTTGAACGGCCTGGCGACCGGGGCGGTGGTCCGTGTAGTGCTCTAGGCGCTGCTCGACGAAGGGTGCGAACGCCGGTTGTCCGAGCCACGGAAAGCCTGCCGAGCGTCTGAAGGTGCCGGTCCCCTGCTGGGCGAGCGACTGCGCCTGCGGTGGCCGCTTGCGCCAAGGTCGTGACCGCAAGAGGAAAGGAGGTTGGGATGGAAGTAATCGCTATCTTGCTCAGCATAATTTTCTATTTGTTCTTGGTCTGGGTTGCCTACGAGATCGTACGGCGCGCCGTAATTGCTGCGCTCCGTACCGTGCTGCAGGAAGATGGGCGACTGTGGGTTGATCGACTCGCTCAGGCGATTGCCAGGCAGATAAAATCTGAGAGCAAAGATAGTTAGGGGACTCTGCGGCCATCGGCCGCGAGTCTTGATTCGGCTGGGAGGATGACGCGCCGAGGGCGATTCGCCAGCCAGACGGTGCGCCGCTCAGGAAGCGGCTGGGCGTACCAGGTGCTCGAGCCAGTTGGCGAACTCGAGCTGGCGGATCCGGTCGTCCAGCAGGGTTTCATTCACCCCTAGCTTGCGGCGCAGGACCTGGTCGTTCGGGTTCTGGAACAGCGCCTTCAGCTCCTCGGCGTAGCGCAACACATCCTCCTCTTTCTCGAAGAAACCCTCCTTGACCAGCGCCCCGGCGCGGGCGGCGATCAGGCGGGCGTTCTCCCAGAGGTCGAACTCGGGGTGGTACTGGGTGGCCCAGTAGGCACCGCTTTCGTGCTCCACCGCCAGCGCCTGCACGCGGGTGTGCTCGCCGGTGGCCAGCAGCTCGGCGTCTGCGGGCAGCTCGGTGATGTGGTCGAGGTGCATCTCGATCCCCTGGAAGACCGGCGGCTTGCCTGCGGTCAGCGGGTGTTCGCGGCCCGCAGCGGTCAGCTCGATGCGGGGGGCGAAGCCCCACTCGCGCCCTTTGGGGTTGGCCTCCACCTTGCCGCCGGCGGCCACCGCCGCCATCTGCGCCCCCCAGCAGCTGCCGAACTGGGGCACGCCGGCCTGGAAGGTCTGGCGGGAAAACTCGATCTGACGGGCTACCTTTTCCTCGTGGGTGTGGTAGATGGTCTGGTCGGAGCCGGTCCAGATGACGCCGTGGTAGCCGCGCAGCTCGTCCAGACTGGGCAGCGGATTCTCGACGTCGGCGATGAAGAGGACCTGCGACTCGGCGTCGGGGGCGTAACGGTCGAGCAGCCGCCGGTAGAGGTCGTGCGGGTGGGCGACGTCGGAACGATCGAAGTTGTCGCGGCTGGCCTTAGGGTATCCGTTGACGATCAAGAACTTGAGGGGCATGGGCCTTCCTTTCCACCGCTAGCGCACCAGCGGCACCAGGTCTTGCGGGAAGTCGGTGAAGAGACCGCTCACGCCGGCCTCGACGTAGCTGCGGGCTTCGTCCACGTCGTTGACGGTGAAGAGGTTGATCTTCTTGCCTTCCGCCACCAACTGGCGCACCTTTTCCGGCGGGGTCAGGGTGGCGCGGGCGTTGATGGTCTGGTAGTCCGCCACCGCGTCCCAGTCGATGGGTCGGTCGCGGTAATAGCCGACCAGCGCCTGGACCTCGACCTCGGGCCTAAGCGATCTGGCCTCCTCGAGCCAGTGGTGCTGGAAGGAGGAGAGGCGCACCTGCTCGGGGGCGATGCCCACCTGGTCCATGACCTCGAAGAAGCGGGGCACCACCGGAAAGTCCTCGAGCGGCGGCGGCAGCTTCTTGAGCTCAATGTTGACCACCCAGTTGCGCTCCTTGGTGAAGCGGAGCGCCTCTTCCACCGTCGGCACCCGGAGTCCCACATAGGCGGCCTGGTCGGCGGGGCTCACCTTACCGGCGGCGATCTGGCCGAAGGGATCGTCCCAGTCGAACCAGCTGCCGGCGTCGAGCCGCTCGATTTCCTCGAAGGTGAACTCGGCGAAGGTCCAGGGCTCGCGGTCGGGGAAGACCTCGGGGGCGTTGGTGGTGCGCTTCAGGCTGTCGTCGTGGAAGAGAATGAGCACGCCGTCGGCGGTCACGCCGACGTCGGTCTCCCACAGGTCGGCCCCGGCCTCGTACCCCTTCTGGGCAGCGGCCAGGGTGTTCTCGGGTGCCAGGCTGCGCGCGCCGCGGTGGGCGATGACGAGGGTGCGGTTCACGGGTCCAAGATACCCCAAGACGCCGGGTCAGCCGTCCACCTGCGTGGGCCGGCCCTCCTCGTCGATGGCCACGTAGACGAGCTGGCCGTGGGTGGCCAGCTCGCGGGTCTCGGGTCCTCCGCCAAAGCGTTCCTTGAAGACCTGCACCTCGACGGTGAGCGAGGTACGGCCCACGCGCTCGACGCGGGCCACGATCTCCAGCAGGTCGCCCGAGCGGATGGGCACCTTGAATTCGACCCGACCCACGGCCACGGTGACCACGGGTTTCTTCGCCCGGCGCGCCGCGGCGTAGGAGCCCACCTTGTCCATCAGGCCCAGGACGTAGCCGCCAAAGGCATTTCCGAGCGGGTTGGTGTCTTCAGGAAAAACCATTTCGAGGGTGCGGGCTTCGGTTTCCACGCTTTATAAGCTACCCCGCCGGGCCCGTGGGGGAAGCCGGGCGCATCTCAATTGCAGTGGATAATATACTTGATATTATCGTTATCAAATGTTATGCTTGTACAGGACCAAGAGGAGGTCAGCATGAACCTGGAGAAATGGACCGCACAATCCCGCGAGGCACTGGCGCAGGCCCAGGTGCTGGCGCGTGAACTGGGGCACCAGCAGATCGACCTGCCCCACATGGTCGTGGTCTTCTTCCGCGACCCTACCGGCCTGCCGTCCCGGCTGCTCGAGCGCGCCGGGCGCGATCCCAAGGAAGCCGTAGAAGCCGCCAACAAGGAGCTGGCGAACCTGCCCAAGGTGCAGGGCGCCGAGGGCGGCCAATACCTCTCGCAGCGGCTCGACCGCGTGCTCAAGCGGGCCGAGCAGCTGGCCGAGGTTCAGGGCGACAAGTTCGTCGCCATCGACATCCTTCTGCTGGCGATTGCCGAGGAGAACTTCCCCGGTCTGCCGCCGGCGGACGAACTGAAGAAGATCATCGACGAGGTAAGGGGAGGAAGAACCGTGGAAAGCGAACATGGAGAAGGCACCTTTGAGGCGCTTGCTCAGTACGGCATCGACCTGACCGAACTGGCCGAGCAGGGCAAGCTGGACCCGGTCATCGGCCGCGATGAGGAGATCCGCCGCACGATCCAGATCTTGTTGCGGCGCACCAAGAACAACCCGGTGCTCATCGGCGAACCGGGCGTAGGCAAGACGGCGATCGTGGAGGGCCTGGCCCAGCGCATCGTCAAGGGCGACGTGCCCGAAGGGCTGAAGGAAAAGCGCATCATCGCGCTGCAGATGGGCTCGTTGCTCGCCGGCGCCAAGTACCGCGGCGAGTTCGAGGAGCGCCTGAAGGCGGTCATTGCCGAGGCGACGGCCAGTGAGGGCCAAATCATCCTCTTCATCGACGAGTTGCACACCATAGTCGGCGCCGGTAAGGCCGAGGGCGCGGTCGACGCCGGCAACATGCTCAAGCCGGCGCTGGCCCGCGGTGAGCTGCGCCTGATCGGGGCGACGACGCTCGACGAGTACCGCGAGATCGAGAAGGACGCCGCGCTCGAGCGCCGCTTCCAGCCGGTTCTGGTGGACGAGCCCTCGGTGGAGGACACGATCAGCATCCTCCGCGGCATCAAGGAGAAGTACGAGGTCCACCACGGCGTGCGCATCTCCGACCCGGCGATCGTGGCGGCGGCGACGCTCAGCCACCGCTACATCTCCGACCGCCGCCTGCCCGACAAGGCCATCGACCTGATCGACGAGGCGGCGGCGCGGCTGCGGATGCAGCTGGAAAGCCAGCCCGAGGAGATCGACCAGCTCGAGCGCAAGAAACTGCAGCTGGAAATCGAGCGCGAGGCGCTCAAGAAGGAGACCGACCCCGACTCCAAGGCGCGGCTCGAGGAGATCGAGAAGGAGATCGCCGAACTGACCGAGAAGATCGAGGCCATGAAGGCCGAGTGGCAGGCCGAGGTCGAGATTCTCAACCAGCTGCGTGAAAAGCAGAGGGAACTCGACGAAATCCGCACCCAGATCGAGCTGGCCGAGCGCAATTACGACCTCAACAGGGCCGCCGAGCTGCAGTACGGCGTGCTGCCCAAGCTGGAGGAGGAGGTCCAGCAGCTCTCCGAAAAGCTGAAGGACGCCAAGTACGTCCGCCTCGAGGTGACCGAAGAGGACATCGCCGAGGTGGTCAGCCGCTGGACCGGTATCCCGGTGGCCAAGCTGCTCGAGGGCGAGCGCGAGAAGCTGTTGCGTCTCGAAGACGAGCTGCACAAGCGCGTGGTGGGCCAGGACGAGGCCATCCAGTCGGTGGCCGACGCCATCCGCCGCGCCCGCGCCGGCCTGAAGGACCCGAACCGGCCCATCGGTTCGTTCATGTTCCTCGGCCCCACCGGTGTCGGTAAGACCGAGCTGGCCAAGACCCTGGCCGAGACCCTCTTTGACACCGAGGAGGCGATGATCCGGATCGACATGACTGAGTACATGGAGAAGCACTCGGTCGCTCGGCTCATCGGCGCGCCTCCCGGCTACGTCGGCTACGAGGAGGGCGGCCAGCTCACGGAGGCGGTGCGGCGCAAGCCCTACAGCGTCATCCTCTTCGACGAGATCGAGAAGGCTCACCCCGACGTCTTCAACATCCTGTTGCAGATCCTCGACGACGGCCGCCTCACCGACAGCCACGGCCGGGTGGTGGACTTCCGCAATACCGTCATCATCATGACCTCGAACATGGGCAGCCACATCATCCTCGAGGGCATCAAGGACAACCTGCCTTACGAGCGCATCCAGGAACGGGTCTTCGCCCTCTTGCAGGAGCACTTCCGCCCCGAGTTCCTCAACCGTCTCGACGACATCATCGTCTTCAAGCCGCTGACCCAGGAGCAGATCATTCAGATCGTCGAGATCCAGATCGCGGGCCTCAAGCAGCGCCTCGCGGAGCGGAGGATCACGCTCGAGCTCACCGAAGAGGCGGAGCGCTGGCTCGGCGAGCGCGGCTATGACCCGGTCTTTGGCGCCCGCCCGCTCAAGCGGGTCATCCAGAAGGAGCTGGAAACCCCGCTGGCCAAGGAGATTCTGGCCGGGAACGTGCGCGAAGGCGACACCGTTCTCGTCAAGGTGGGCGAGCGCGGCCTGGTCTTCGAGGCCTCGAGCACGGTCGAGGCCTGAGCCCCCGCAACTCCTCCGACCCCGGAGCTAGGCTCCGGGGTTTTGCTTGTCAAAAACGTAGGGCACGGACACCTTTGCGCTTCAGAGCCGGTCCGGTGCTCGTTCACCCTTGTTGCACCGGCGTGCAGGTGGGCTTGCTGCTTGTCCGGCTAGTGCGCGCCAGCTGGACCGTGCCGGCCTTGCGGTAAAGTTGGTGCGTGGACGCCGGCCGCTTCGTCATCACCGGCCTGCCCGGAACCGATCTGCCCGCCGACCTGGCCGCCCTCTGGCGGCGGTACCGGGTGGGCGGGGTCATCTTGTTCCGTCACAACGTCGCCGGACCCGAGCAGCTCAGGCGGCTGGTGGCCGACCTGCTGGAAGTTCTGGGCCCTGAAGCCCTGATCAGCGTCGATCAGGAAGGCGGCGCGGTGCTGCGCCTACCCTTCCTTCCCAGCCCCCCGCCGGGGATGAGCCTGGGCGCGGCGGACGACCCCGATCTCGCCCGCGCCGTGGGCGCGGCCACCGCTCGCGGGCTCGCTGCCTACGGCTTCAACCTCAACTTCGCGCCGGTGCTCGACCTCAACACCAACCCGGCGAACCCGGTGATCGCCGAGCGTTCCTTCGGGGCGGACCCCGAGCGCGCCAGCGAGCTGGCCCTCGCCTGGCACGAGGGGCACGTGCGTCAGGGCGTGGCCACGACGGGCAAGCACTTCCTCGGCCACGGCGACACCACGGTGGACTCGCACCTGGGCCTGCCGGTGGTCAAGAAGAGCCTGGCCGAGCTGCGAAAACTGGAGCTGGTGTCCTTCGTCTGCGCGGCGGGCCGCATTCCCGCCCTGATGACCGCCCACATCGTCTACCCCGAGCTCGACGGTGAGCTGCCGGCCACGCTCTCGCGGCGGATTCTCACCGGTCTGTTGCGTGAGGAAATGGGCTATGACGGCGTAGTCGTTAGCGACGCGCTCAACATGCGAGCGATCGCCGACCGCTGGGGCGCGCCCGAGGCGGCGGTGCGCTCGCTGGCGGCCGGGGCCGACCTGGTGATGCCGCTGGGCAGCCTGGAGCTGCAGGCGAAGGCGCTGGCGCGCATCCAGGCCGCGCTCGACACCGGCGAGCTGGACCGGGGGCAGATGGAGGCCAGCGCCGAGCGCGTCGCCCGGCTGGCCCGCGCCTTCCCGGCCGGGCTGGGGAACTACGGCGAAGCGCAGCTGGCCGCCGACCGCCGGCTCTTCGTGGAGGCCTGGACCCGCGGGCTGACCGCTATAGGCGACCCTGTCCCGCCGCCGGAGGACGCCTGCTTGCGGGTGGTGACCCAGGCGCGCCCGGGCGGAGACGGCGTTTCCGAAGCCGGCGCCAGCGGGGCTGAGCTGGCCAGGTTGCTGGGGGATTACTGGAGGGTCGAGCCTATCTTCGTGGGCGACATTGCCGAGGTTCCGGGGCTGGAGGTCGTGACGGACGATTGCTTCAACCTGCTCATCTCCAACAGTCGCCGCCTCTATCCGGCGGCCGGCTGGCGCTGGCGGCCCGATTTGCACGTGGCCCTGTGGAACCCCTTCGCCGCCGCACGCGTGCCCGCCCCGGCGCTGGTCAGCTACGGCTTCCGCGCTGAGGCGCTCGAGGCGGTGCTGGCCTGGTTGCGTGGCGAGGTCGAGGCCGGTGGGCGGCTACCGGCTCCATTGCGTTAAGCCCGTGGCACGCGGCGCTCACGGCCACGGGAGGGGGGTAAGGCAAATCTGTGTTACAATGAAGCGCGCTGCGGAAAGCTGTGGTGGCCAAATTGGTAAGTCTAGCGCCTCAGCCCCGCGCGTTGTCCGCCCCGGCGGACAGGTGCAAAGGAGCAGTAATGGAAAAAGGTAAAGTTAAGTGGTTCAACGCGGAAAAAGGCTATGGCTTCATCGAGCGCGAAGGCGGCAGCGACGTTTTCGTGCACTTCAGCGCCATCAACTCCACGGGTTTCCGCACCCTCAACGAAGGCGACATCGTTGAGTTCGAAGTGGAAGACGGCCCCAAGGGCCCCTCGGCCGCCAACGTGACCGTGGTGGAGTCCGCGGGTTACTAGCCAAGGACCGCAAGCTACCAAAGGCGCCTTCGGGCGCCTTTGTTTTGAAAACCAAAAGGCTCCGGGGGCGGTTCTGCCCCCGGAGCCTTTTGGGCCGGCTCAGTCCCGCACTACCAGGTTGACCAGCTTGCCGGGCACGTAGATCTCTTTGACGATTTGCTTGCCCTCGAGGTGGCGCCGGACGTTCTCCTGGGCCTTGGCCAGCTCCAGGGCCTCTTCCTGGGAGATGTCGGCCGGGGCCTCGACCCGGGCGCGCACCTTGCCGTTCACCTGGACCACCAGGGTGATGGTGTCGGCGGCCAGGGCAGCCTCGTCGTAGCCGGGCCAGCGGGCGTCGAAGACCGAGTTCTCGTTGAAGTGGTGCCACAGCTCCTCGGCGATGTGGGGGGCGAAGGGAGCGAGAAGCTGCAGGTAGGTGAGTACCGCGCTCTTGTAAACGGCATTCGGGCCGCGCTGCTTGCGGAAGTCGTAGAGGGCGTTGAGCAGCTCCATCAAAGCGGCGATGGCGGTGTTGAAGCGCAGGCCCTCGACATCCGCGGTGACCTTCTTGATCGTCTGGTTGAGCTTGCGGTAGAGCGCCCTGTCCGCGCCCTCGAGCCGCGCTGGGTCGAAGATCTCGGGCGCTTTCGCGAGCGCCTCCACGTCCTCTGCCACCCGCCGCCAGACGCGGTTCAAAAAGCGCCAGGCGCCCTGCACGCCCTCCTCGGTCCAGACCATCTCCTTTTCCGGAGGGGCGGCGAAGAGAATGGTCACGCGGGCGATGTCGGCACCCTGTTCGCGCACGAAGGGGCCGACCATCACGCCGTTGCCGCGCGACTTGCTCATCACCGCCGGCTTCCAGAAGTGGAGCTGGCCGTCCGGGTCCTCACGCAGCTCGGCGCCCATCTTCTTGACCTCTTCCCGGCCCAGCTCCTTGCGGTCGAGCTCGAGCTCGATGCGGGCCTCCTCGCTCAGGATCACCTTCTCGCCGCTGACCGTCACCGGGCCGAAGTCGGTCCAGCCCATGACCATGCCCTGGGTGAAGAGGCGTTCGAAGGGCTCGTCCACCCCGACCATCTGCTGGTCGTGGAAGAACTTGGTGAAAAAGCGCGAGTAGAGGAGGTGCAAAACGGCGTGCTCGATGCCGCCGATGTACTGGTCCACCGCCATCCAGTAGTCGGCCTTGTCGCGGGCGAAGGGGAGCCGGTCGTTGTGGGCATCGGTGTAGCGCAGGTAGTACCACGACGAGTCGAAGAAGGTGTCCATAGTGTCGGCGTCGCGCCGCGCCGGGCCGCCGCACTTGGGGCAGGTGGTGTTTAGAAAGTCGGGGTGGGCCTCAAGCGGGCTCTTGCCCTGGGGCCGGATCTGCTCGACGTCCTTGATCTCGGGCAGCTTGACCGGCAGCTGATCCTCGGGAACCGGCACCACGCCGCACTTCTCGCAGTGGATCATCGGGATCGGCGTGCCCCAGTATCGCTGGCGGCTGATCAGCCAGTCGCGAAGGCGGTAGGTGATGGCCGCCTCGCCCAGGCCGCGCTCTTCTAGCCAGGCGACGATCTTCTTCTTGCCCTCCTCACTGGCGAGGCCGGTGAACTCACCGGAGTTGATCATCACCCCCGGATCGCTGTAGGCCTCGGTTAGCGGTTCGGGCAGGTCTTCGCTCACCGGCTTGATGACCGGGACGATCTCGAGCCCGAATTTTTTAGCGAACTCGAAGTCGCGCTGGTCGTGGGCGGGCACCGCCATGATGGCGCCGGTGCCGTAGCCGGCCAGCACGTAGTCGGCGGTCCAGATGGGCACCTTCTGGCCGTTTACCGGATTGATGGCGTAGGCGCCGGTGAAGACGCCGGTCTTCTCGCGGTCCTCGGCCTGGCGTTCGATCTCGCTCTTGAGCTGCGCCGCGCGCACGTAGGCTTCCACCTCGGCGCGGCGCTCGGGGGTGGCGAGCTCGAGCGTTAGCGGGTGCTCGGGGGCGAGGACCATGAAGGTGGCCCCGAAGAGGGTGTCGGGCCGTGTGGTGAAGACCTCCAGCTTCTCCTCGCGCCCCTCGAGCCCAAATAGCACCCTGGCCCCCTCGCTGCGGCCGATCCAGGCGCGCTGCATCGCCTTGACCTTTTCGGGCCAGTGTTCCAGTTTGTCCAGGTCGTCGAGCAGGCGGTCGGCGTAGGCGGTGATCTTCAGGTACCACTGCTCCAGGTTCTTCTTCTCGACCAGGGTGTCCTCGTGCCGCCAGCAGCGTCCCTCGACCACCTGCTCGTTGGCCAGCACCGTCTGGCACTTGGGACACCAGTTGACCAGGCCGCCGGCGCGATAGACCAGCCCCGCCTCGTACATCTTGATGAAGATCCACTGGTTCCAGCGGTAGTAGTCGGGGGTGCAGGTGGTCACCTCGCGGTCCCAGTCGTAAAGAATCCCCATCAGGTTCAGCGATTCCTTGGCCTTAGCGATGTTGCCCTTGGTCCACTCGGCCGGGTGCTTGCCGAACTTGAGGGCGGCGTTCTCGGCCGGCAGGCCGAAGGCGTCCCAGCCCATGGGGTGGAGGACGCTGTAGCCCTGCTGCTTCTTGAAGCGGGCCAGCGCGTCGCCCATGGTGTAGTTCTTGAGATGCCCCATGTGCAGGTCCCCCGAGGGGTAGGGGAACATCTCCAGGACGTAGTACTTCTTGCCCTCCTCGCGGGCCTTCATCAGGCCGCGTTCTTTCCAGTAATGCTGCCACTTGGGCTCGATCTCGTGGGGGTTGTATTTGCTCATCGTTCCTCCGTGCTCACCAAAAAACCCTCCCACGGCACGGGGAGGGAGCGCGGCGGCGAAGCTCCCTCAGGCGCGGGGTAGGGCGCGGCGGTTCATCTTTTCGAGTATAAGCCGGGTGCAATCGGGAAACAAAGATGATATACCTGTTCTTGAACCATAGGAGGAGCTATGAAAAAAGTTTATGCGCTGCTTTCCGTTCTGTTGCTGGTATGGCTGGCCGCTTGCAGCCAGGCCCCGGCCCCGAGCTATCGGCCTGAAGCCCGTGTACAGCAGGAGATGGGCCTGGTGCAGAGCGTGCCCGACGTGGTGCTCTTTGTCGTTTCCGGGCGCTGCGGCGTGCCCTGCGACGGCGCTCCCGACGACAACTACGATTACCTCACCGATCGCGGCACCACCGCGGCGGTGGCCCAGGCCTTCCAGAGCCTGGGACGTAGCGTGCTGGTCGTGGCCTATAGCTCGCACCTCTTCAACCACACCTCGTCCATCAGCGGCGAGTACGAGTACGGCTTCCTGCAGCTCGAGGCCGACTTCGACTGGGTGCGGCGCAACTGGCCGAACACTAGCCGGGTGCTCCTCGGTCACTCTCACGGGACCAACTGGACCCACAACCTGCTGCGGGCCCACCCCGACTGGACCGTGGACTACCTGATCGACCTCGACGGCATCTGCGCCCTTTGGGAAGACGACAACGCCAGCGACTTCGACTACTTCTACAGCACCTACGGCAACCCCTGGCCGGTGGACCTCTCCAAGAGCTGCGACATCGAGCCCATCGAAAAATACTGGTGGTGGACCTCCTACTACAACGCCAAGGACGTGGCCTACTGGGGGGCGACCTACAACCTCGAGGTGCAGTCGGCCCGCCTGCTGGCCTCCGACGTGGGCGCCGAGGGCAACACCAGCCTGGTCTTCGACTACACCGACAACGTCCGCCTCGACAATTCGACCGGCGGCATCCGCACCTTCGTGGCCGACGAGGACCACAACGGCATCACCTATCCGGGCTCGAGCGCCCTCGACTGGATCGCGAGCCAGATCGCCGCGCTGGGCATGCCCTAGACGGAACCTGCTTGTCGGCGGCCGGGGGCGGTGCCCCCGGCCGCTTCCTTTGGCGCGGCGCGCGGGGTTAGGCTGGTCGTTGACGCGGGGTGAAGATGGAGAAGGTGCATTTAGAGCCACTGGGCGAGCACGACGTGGAGGCGGCCTTCCACCTCTGGGCGCGGGCGCACGGCGTTCCGGCCGAGCGGATGCGCCAGCGGCTCGAGATCATGGCGCGCCACTTCGGCTATCCGGGGTTCGCAGGTCTCGGGGCCTGGCGCGAAGGCCGGTTGGTGGGCTTCGTCTACGGCTTTACGGGCATGCCGGGGCAGTGGTGGTACGAACGGGTGCGCACCCTCATGCCGCCGGAGATGGCCCGGGTCTGGCTGGA
>JALSQD010000028.1 GCA_026985615.1 Thermaceae bacterium
ACGAAGACGGCCTCCTCGAAACCCAGGTCGTCGAGCGTTTCGTCCAGCTCCTCGGCCCAGGCCTCCAGGCTCGCCGCGCCCGGCTCGCGGCCGCCGAAGCCGGGCAGGGCGGGGGCGTAAACCGAGTAGCGCCCTTCCAGCTCGGCCACCTGGGGCGACCACATCTCGGGGCTAAAAGGAAAGGCGTGCAGCAGCACGACGGGTTTGGCGCAGGTCAACCATTCCATGGCTCCCCCTTCAGGCCACGCGCTTCCAGCATGGCCACCAGCGCGGCGTCGCGGACGCCGACCCAGTTCTCACCGTCTTTCTGGAAGGCCACGATGGCGTCCTCGCCCGCGGCCTCCTTCCACAGTTGCATCAGCTGGGCATCGGTCGCGAGCAACGGCGTTACTTCCTTGGCGCGGTACGCTTTCATGAGGCCTCCCCAACCTGCCCGATCGCCTGTTCGAGCGCGTTCCAGGCCAGCGTGGCGCACTTTACCCGGGCTGGAAGCTTGGCTACCCCCGCCAGGGCGGCGAGGTCGCCTAATGCTGGGTCGGGCAGCTCGGCCTCGACCACCATGGCCTTGAATTTGCGGTGGAGTTCCAGGGCTTCGGCGAGCGTGCGGCCGCGGATCAGGTCGGTCATCATGCTGGCCGAGCTCTGGCTGATGGCGCAGCCGTGCCCGGTGAAACGGGCCTCGGCGATGCGGCCGTCCTCGACCTTGAGGTAGAGCTCGATCTGGTCGCCGCAGCTGGGGTTGTGCCCGCCGACCCGGACCGTCGGCGCCTCCAGCGGGCCGAAGTTGTGCGGCCGCTGGGCGTGCTGCATGATCGTTTCGCGGTACAGCTCTTCGAGCAGGCTCATGCCACGTCCATTTTATGCGGGAAACGGGCGGCGAGGTTGGCGCGCGCCGTGCTCACCCGCGCCCCTACAGCCAGCCCGAGAAGAACTCCCGGGCCTCCAGCAGCGCCTCCACCAGCCGGTCGACGTCGGTGGGGGTGTTGTAGACGTAGAAGCTCGCGCGGGCGGTGGCCGCGACCCCCAGCCGCCGGTGCAGCGGTTGGGCGCAGTGGTGGCCGGTGCGCACGGCCACGCCGCGCTCGTCCAGGGCGGTGGCGAGGTCGTGGGGGTGGAGGCGGCCCAGGTTGAAGGCGATCACCCCGCCCCGGTCCGCGCCGTGGGGCCCGTAGAGGCGCAGCTCGGGCACCTCGGCCAGCCGCTCGAGGGCGTATTCGAGCAGCGCCCGGTCGTGGGCCCAGACGTTCTCCATGCTTAGCCGCATCAGGTAGTCGGCCGCCGCCCCCAGGCCGATGGCCTCGGCGATCGCCGGGGTTCCGGCCTCGAAGCGCTGCGGCGGCGGGGCGTAGCTGGAGCGCTCGATCGTGACCTCCTCGATCATGCTGCCGCCGCCCAGGAAGGGGGGCAGGTCGGCCAGTACCTCGCGCCGCCCCCAGAGCACGCCCGCGCCCGTGGGGCCGAGCATCTTGTGGCCCGAGAGGGCGTAGAAGTCGGCGTTCAGCTCCCGCACCCGCACGGGCAGGTGGGGAGCGGCCTGGGCCCCGTCGACCACCACCAGCGCTCCACGCTCGCGCGCCGCGGCGGCCAGCTCGGCCACCGGGTTGACCGTGCCCAGTACGTTCGACATCTGGGTGATGGCAAAGACGCGGGTGCGCTCCGAAAGCAGGGCCTCGAAGGCGTCCAGGTCGAGACGGCCTTCTGCGGTGAGGGGCACGGCCTTGATGCGGGCGCCGGTGCGGGCCGCGGCCAGCTGCCACGGCACCAGGTTAGCGTGGTGCTCCATCTCGCTGACCAGGACCTCGTCGCCTTCGTTCAGGTGCGCCAGGCCCCAGGCGTAGGCCACCAGGTTGAGGGCCTCGGTGGCGTTACGTACGAAGACGATTTCGTCCGCCTCTGCGCCGAGGAAGCGCGCCATCCGCCCGCGTGCGGTCTCGTAGGCCTCGGTGGCGCGCACCGAGAGCCCGTAAGCGCCGCGGTGAACGTTGGCATGGTCGTGTTCGTAGTAGCGCGTCATAGCCCTCGTCACCGCCCGCGGCTTCTGGCTGCTGGCGGCGGAGTCGAGGAAGACGAGGCCGGGGTTAGCTGCGAAGACCGGGAAGTCCCGCTTGACCGCTTCGGGATCGAACATGGTTTTCACCTCTGCCGTCAGTCTACGCCCGCGCCGGACGGGCGCGGGCGTAGAGGGGGCGGCTTCAGCCGCCGAGGCGTGCTTCGATGACGTGGGCGACGTGCCGGCGCAGCCTTTCCAGCGGTACCCGCCCCAGCACCTCTTCCAAAAAGGCGGCGACGAGCAGCTGCTGCGCCTGGGCGCGGGGGATGCCGCGCGTGGCCAGGTAGAAGAGCTGCTCCTCGTCCACCGGTGCGGTGGAGGAGCCGTGGCTGCAGCGCACGTCGTTGGCGGCGATCTCCAGCTGAGGCACGCTTTCGGCCCGGGCTTCGCGGCTGAGCAGCAGGTTGCGGTTGGTCTGGTAGGCGTCGGTCTTCTGCGCCGTGGGCTCGAGCTGGATCAGCCCCTGGTAGACCACCCGTCCGTTGACTGTGGCCGCGCCCTTGTAGTAGGCGTCGGAACGCGCCTGGGCACTTACGTGGTGCTGGGTGGTGTAGTGGTCGAGGTGCTGGCCTGCGCCGGCGAAATAGACCCCCAGCATCTCGGAGTCGGCGCCGGGCCCCACCAGCTCGCTGGCCACCTCGGTGCGGGCCAGCGAGCCGCCGAGGTTGACGGCCAGGTCGTTCAGCACCGCGTCACGCTCGAGCAGCGCCCGCTGGCGGTGGAAGTGGCGCACCCCCGCACCCCAGGTCTGTACGCCGGCGTGGCGCAGGCGCGCGCCGGGGCCGAGTAGGAACTCGCCCGTGGCCACGTGGGTGCGTTCGAGCGGCGGCGAGAGGTACTCCTCGATCAGGGTCGCCTCGACGTTCGCGCCGAGCGTGACCAGGGTGCGGCTCAGGCCGAGCTTCCCGCCCTCGCTAGCGTAGTGAAAGACGCCGACGGGGGTTTCGAGCGCCACCCCGGCCGGTACGTGGAGGAAGACGCCGTAGCTCCAAAAGGCGGCGTTCAGGGCGGCCAGTTTGTCTTCGGGGCCCTGCAGGCCGGTCTCGGTGACCGCCTGGTATAGGGCGCCCTTGACCTGGTCGGCGTTGTTGCGCAGCGCCGCGTGCAGGTCGCCGAGGACGACCCCCTTCTCGAGCAGCTCCTGCGGCAGCGCGGCATGAACGAGCCGGCCGTTCGCGAAGACCAGCGCGGCCTCGGCGTCGCTCTCCGCCAGCCGTTCGCGCACCGCGCGCGGCAGTTCGTCCCGCTGGCGAAGCTCGGCGGGTCCGGTTTCCTCGAGGTCGAGCGCGAACCAGGTGGGGTCGAGGTCGGTGTAGCGCCAGGCCTCGTTCTTGCGGGTGGGCCAGTTCAGTTGCTCGAAGATCTGCCAGGCGCGCTCGCGCGCGTCGCGCAGCCAGTCCGGTTCGCCCCGGCGCTCGGAGCCGCGAAGCAGGTCTTCCAGGGAAAGGGAGGTCACGGTCTCGTTCATCTAGCCCACCGACCCTTCCATCTCGAGCTCGATCAGGCGGTTGAGCTCGACGGCGAACTCGAGCGGCAGCTCCTTGGCGACCGGTTCGATGAAGCCGCGCACGATCAGCGCCGCCGCTTCGTCCTCGGGGATGCCGCGTGTGGTCAGGTAAAAGATCTGGTCGTCGGCGAGTCGGCTCACCGTGGCCTCGTGCCCCACGCTGGCGCTCTCGCTGGCGATCTCCATGTAGGGGTAGGTGTCGGTCTTCGAGGCCTCGTTGATTAGCAGCGCGTCGCACTCGACGTTGACCTTGGCGCGCTCGGCCCTCTGGGGCACCTTGATGAGGCCGCGGTAGCTGCTGCGCCCCTCGCCCTTGGAGATCGACTTCGAGACGATCGAGCCCGAGGTGTCGGGCGCGGCGAAGATCAGTTTGCCGCCGGTGTCGAGGTGCTGGCCGTCGCCGGCGAAGGCGATCGAGAGGATCTCGCTGCGGGCACCGCGGCCCTTCAGGACCGACGAGGGATACTTCATCGTCACCTTGGAGCCCAGGTTGCCGTCGAGCCACATGTGGTAGGCGTTCTCGTGCACCAAAGCACGCTGGGTGACCAGGTTGTACATGTTCACCGGCCAGTTCTGGATCGTGGTGTAGCGGCTTTCGGCCCCTTCCAGGACCACGATCTCGATCACGCCGGTGTGCAGCGCCTCGGTGGTGTAGATGGGCGCGGTGCAGCCCTCGATGTAGTGGGCCTTGGCGCCCTGGTCGATGATAATCAGGGTGCGCTCGAACTGGCCGAAGCCCTCGGTGTTGACGCGGAAGTAGGCCTGCAGCGGCACCTCCACCTCGACCCCCGGGGGCACGTAGACGAAGGAGCCGCCCGAGAAGAGCGCCGAGTTGAGGGCGGCGAACTTGTTGTCGCTGGGGGGCACGACCTTCGCGAAGTAGCGGCGGAACAGCTCTTCGTGCTCCTTGATGCCGTCCTCGATCGACTTGAAGATCACGCCCTTCTTCTCGAGCTCCTCCTTGATGGAGTGGTAGACCATCTCGGAGTCGTACTGGGCGCCGACGCCGGCGAGCACCTTCTGCTCGGCCTCGGGGATGCCCAGCTTCTCGTAGGTGCGGCGAATCTCGTCGGGGACCTCGTCCCAACTGCGGCGCTCGCCCTCTACCGGCGGCTTGACGTAATAGTAGAAGTCGTCCATCTGCCGGCGCAGCTCGCTCAGATCGGGGCCCCAGGTAGGCCAGGGCTTCTGGAAGTAGGTCTCCAGCGCCTTCAGGCGGAACTCGAGCAGCCATTCGGGTTCCCCCTTGGTCTCGGAGATCGCCCGCACCACGTCTTCGGAAAGCCCCTTGAGCTTCAGCTCGGGCTCGACGTCGTCGGCGAACCCCCATTTGTAGTCTTCGGCGATGTGCTTCAGTTCGGCTTCGCTCATGCGGCCTCCTAGGCGCCCACTTCTTCTTTGAGCCAGTCGTAGCCGCGCTCCTCCAGCTCGAGCGCCAGCTCGCTGCCGCCGGTCTTGACGATGCGGCCGTCCATCATCACGTGCACCACGTCGGGGACGATGTAGTTGAGCAGGCGCTGGTAGTGGGTGATCACCAGCGCGCCGAAGTTGGGGCCGCGCATGGTGTTCACGCCCTTCGCCACGACCTTGAGGGCGTCGATGTCGAGGCCCGAGTCGGTCTCGTCGAGGATCGCGTAGGCGGGCTCGAGCACCATCAGCTGCAGGATCTCGTTGCGCTTCTTCTCGCCGCCCGAGAAGCCCTCGTTGAGGTAGCGGGTCACGTAGGCCTCGTCCCATTCGAGGGTTTCGATGGCGCGCTGCAGCTTCCCGTAGAACTCGCCCAGCGCCACCTCTTCGCCCCGGCGCGCCTGCAGCGCCAGCCGCAAAAAGTTGGCGATCGTCACCCCCGGGACCTCGACGGGGTACTGGAAGGCGAGGAAGAGCCCTTTGCGGGCGCGTTCGTCGGGCTCGAGCTCGACGATGTCCTCGCCGTCGAGCAGGATCTGCCCCCTGAGCACTTCGTAGCCGGGATCGCCGGCGATGACCTTGCCCAGGGTGCTCTTGCCGGCCCCGTTCGGGCCCATGAGGGCGTGGACTTCCCCGCGGGGGACGGTCAGGTTGACCCCTTTGAGGATGGGGATGCCTTCGACGTTGACCCAGAGGTCGTGGATTTCGAGCGTTTGCTTCATGGATCCTCCCGAGATGCCGATAAAACCGACCGGCATACTCAGGATTATACCGGCCCGCCCCCTCCACGGCAAGCGGCGTTCCCCGACTAGCGCTCTTCGACCAGCACGTAACCTTTTTCGGTCATGCAGTCTTCGACATAGGCGCTCACGAAGGCGTCCTTGTAGTCTCGATACTCGCTTTGCACTGCGCGTTCGGCGGCTTCGCGCAGGCGCTGGGCGAGCTCGTAGGGGGTGCCGTAAGGTGCGTCCACGTATACGCGAAAGGCAGTGAGCGGGGGCGTCTCGTCCGCGAAGCGCGCGAGCGCCTCGTAGCGGCAGGCTTCCAGGTCGCGGTCGCGCTGGGTACTCGTCGCGCCCGGCTTGTACCAGACGCGCGGCGTGCAGGCCGCGAGCAGCAGCACGAGCAGCGCCGGCAGTACGGCGGGCCAGACTCGCTTCATGGTGGCCTCCTCGACCTCAGATTACTCGAGTCGGGCGAGCGCCTGCTCCAGGTCGGCGATGAGGGCCTCGGGGGGCTCGAGCCCCACGAAGACCCGCACCAGCCCCTCGGGGAAGGCGTAGGCCGCGGCCACCCGCGGCTGCGAGGCCAGCGGCAGCACCAGCGACTCGTGCCCGCCCCAGCTCACGCCGATGCGAAAGTGCTCGAGCGCGTCGGCCAGCCGCTTGGCCGCCCGGCCGTCCGCCACCTCGAACGAGAAGATGCCGCCGGTGCCGCGCAGGTACTTTTTGGCGAGCGCGCGCTGGGGGAAGGAGTCGAGCCCCGGGTGCAGCACCCGCCGCACCTTGGGGTGGTCCTCCAGGTAGCGGGCCACCTCGAGCGCGGAGCGTTCGTGGCGTTCCAGACGCAGCGCCAGCGTGCGCAGCCCCCGCACCAGCAGCCAGGCCTCCCAGGGGGCGAGCTTGGCGCCGAGGAAGATCAGCCCCTGCGAACGGATTTGGCGCACGAGCGCCTTCGGCCCGGCCACGACCCCCGCCACCACGTCGGAGTGACCCGAGAAGTACTTGGTGGCCGAGTGCACCACCAGGTCCACGCCGTGCTCCGCAGGCCGCAGGTAGACGCCCGCGCCGTAGGTGTTGTCAATGAGGCTGAGCACCCCCTCTGCCCGCGCCGCGGCGGTTATGGGCTCGAGGTCTTGCAGCTCGAAGGTGTAGGAGGTCGGCGACTCGAGCAGCAAGAGCCGCGCGCCCGGCAGCGCCGCGATCACGGCCTCGGTGTCCTTGCCGTCCACCCAGGTGACCTCGACCCCGAAGCGTGGCAGCAGCTTCTCGAGCAGGCCGTGGGTGCCCGCGTAGACCGGCGCGGTGGCCACCACCCGGTCGCCGGCGCCGAGCAGTGAGAAGAGCGCGGCCGACATCGCGCCGTTGCCGCTGGCGAAGGCCACCGCGTCCTCGGTGCCCTCGATCGCGGCCACCTTGCGCTCGAAGACGCGCACGGTGGGGTTGGCGATGCGGGTGTAGACCGGGTGCTCGCCGCGCGTCATCGCGCGTTCGAAGGTGTCCGTGTCGGGGAAGGCGAACAGCGAGGTCTGGAAGACGGGGGGCGTTACCTCGCCGAAGGGCGAGAGGGGTTCTTCGCTGAGCAGGGTTTCCCAGTCCATGCCTCAGGGTATCGCATCGTGCGGCTCACACCGCCCGCGGGTACGTGCAGCGGTTCTGCGTTCGCGCTTCGTTGTCAGCTTGCAAATTGAAAGCGTGCTAAAATACGGACGTCATGCGCAGCTTGCGTGTCTGGATCCTGGGTGCCCTGCTGGTCTCGCTGGGCTGGGCGGCCTCGCCGCGGTACGCGCTCGTCGTGGACGTGCCTTCCACCGCCCTCGTCTTCGAGGCCGCCTTCGACGGGCGGCAGGTGGCCTACGCCCTGGGTGACCCCTTTTACCTGGAGCTGGGTGCGGGCTACCGCTACTACTTCTGGGGCGAGGCCCGGGCCGTAGCCCGGCTGAACGCCTTTGCCCGTGTCGAGGGGGTCTACTCCTTTTTGAGCCGTGACTTCCGCCCCAGCAACGTGGCCCTGGGCGTGGAGGTTTCGCCCGACGGGCGCTTCGTGGCCGGGGCTGAGGTGCGGGTGCGGCCGCTCGAGTGGAGCAGCCGACTGGCTTCCGCTACCGACGCCTGGGACTACCTCGGGCTCGTGCTGCCGCGCGTGGTCGCGGGATACCGCATACCCCTGGGGCCGTAGCCCCCCGTGGAGGTGGAGATGAAGAGGTGGTGGTTCGCTTTCGTCTTGCTGGTCGGGCTTGGCCTGGCCCGCGCCGGCTCACAAACCGTTTGGGGCTTCGAAGGGGCGCTGCGCTATCCTTACGGCGGCCCGCTGCCGGTTTGGATCTTCGTGGACCACCGCTTCCAAAACGATGATGGCGCCACCACCGACCTCTTCCGCTTCGCGGTGATGCCCGTGCCGTTCGCGGGCGTGATGGGCGACGCCCAGTACCGGCGCTACTTCGCGCCGACCTCCTGGGCGGAGGGAAGCGCCGGAGGGTACTGGAACGTCGGCTGGGTCGGGGTCTCGCACGACTTCGGCGAGTCAGGCTGGTGGGGCCTTTATGCGGGCCTGGGTTACCAGTGGGCCTTCAACCCTCGCCTCGCGGCGACGCTCGAGGGGCACCTCTACCCGCTCAACCTCCTGAACGGCCTCACCGTTCCGGGTTCGTGGGGCGTGCTCTTCTCGGTGGGCGCCAAGGTGGGGGTCAGCTACACCTTCTGAACGGGGTCGCGGGCGGCGTCGGGGCCGTCTTTGCGCGTGGCCACGCGGTTCTTTCCGGACTGTTTGGCCTGGTAGAGGGCGCGGTCGGCTTCGGTGAGGAGCCGGCTGAGCGTCCAGCCGGGGCGGGCCTGCACCACCCCGAAGCTGGCCGTGACGTCCGGGCCCTCGTCAGCCGGCGCTTCCAGCGACGCGCGCAGGCGTTCGGCGAGGCGCCGGGCGGCCGAGAGCTCGGTGTCGGGCAGGAGGACGCCGAACTCCTCTCCGCCCAATCGGCCCAAACGGTCGCGATCGCGCAGCCCGTGGCGGGCCCGCTTCTTGGCGCAGTGGACGAGCACCACATCGCCGGTAGGGTGGCCGTAGCGGTCGTTGATCTCCTTGAAGTTGTCGAGGTCGAAGAGGGCGAACGAGAGCACCCGGCCAGGCTGCAGCGCCCGCAGGGCCTCCTCTGCCTCCTCGAGCAGCCGCTTGCGCGAGAGTACGCCGGTGAGGGAGTCGGTGTTGACCAGCGTCTGCATCAGCCGAGCACGCTCGCGGTCGGCCTCAGCCTGCTTGGCCAGGGCGATGAAGATGCGGGTGACCCAGAGGTAGGCCATGTTGGCGAGAAAGACCTGAAGCACGTCGTTGATCTGTTCACGCTGCATGGGCGCCTCGTTGCGGCCGGAAAGCAGCGCCGGCAGACCAACGGCGACCAGCGTGAGCAGGCGGACGAAGTCGAAGGTGTCGGCCGTACGCGGCGGCAGGAGGATGTAGGCGAATAGATAGACGAGCCCGCTCCACAAAAGGGGTGGCCAGACGCTGGGCTCGCTGCCCAGGGCGTGGAGGTTGAGGGTGGTGACGATTGGGCAGCGAGGCGCGGAGGGGCCTGTGCCCAGCCACTCGACTGCGCGCAGCGGCCTGCCGCAGAAGGTGAGGGTGGCGATGGTCGCGGGCGCTGCAGGTGGCGCGACGCGAGGATGCTCCCCAGCCAGGGTGGCTCATCGTGGTGTACCCGAGCGCGAGCGCGACCATGCCGGCGATAGCCAGGTGGAGGTAAACGTAGCGCTTGAGGCGCTCGATTTGGGCCCGGGTCGGGCATGACCTCTAATCTAGATCAACACGAGATCAACACGCAGTTACCGTGCGGTGGAGCGTTTTCGGGATAGGGTAGGCTAAGCACATGCTCCTGGCTATCGACGTGGGCAACACCGCCACCATTCTGGGTCTGTGGGACGGAAAGCGTTTGCTCGAGCGCTGGCGCATCGCCACCGATCCGCTGCGCATGGAGAGCGAGTACGTGGTCCTGTTGCGTGAGCTCTTCGCCGCCTCTGGCCGCCCGGGGCCGGACGCGGCCGTCGTTTCGAGCGTGGTGCCTCCCGTCGAGTGGGAGCTGGCGGCGGCACTGGGCGAACTCTACGGCGTGGAGCCGCTGGTCGTGAACGCGGAGAACGCGGGGCTAGAGGTAGACCTCGAAAACCCGGCAGAGGTGGGGGCCGATCGCCTGGTCAACGCCGTGGCCGCCCTCGCCTACGACGATCCGCGTGGGCGCTACGTCGTCGTGGACTTTGGCACCGCCACCACCTTCGACCTGGTCGAGACGCCGGGCGTTTACCGCGGCGGCGCCATCGCCCCGGGGCCGCGCACCGCAGCCGAGGCGCTTTCGCTGCGCACCGCCAAGCTGCCGCGCATCGACCTCTCGCGCGCGCCCGAGCGCGCGGTGGGGCGCTCGACCGTGCAGGCGCTGCAGTCGGGTCTCGTGCTCGGTTACGCCGGGCTGGTGGACGGCATGGTGCGGCGCTTTCTGGCCGAGGCGGGCAAGGCGCTGGTGATCGCCACCGGCGGCTTCGCGCGCACCGTAGAGCCGGTGTGCGCCACCCTGGACGTGGTGGACGACGACCTAACCCTCAAGGGGCTCAGGCTCATCTGGGAAAAACGCGCGTAGCACCGCCGCTCCGCTCAGCAGGATCCACATCGCCATGTAAAAGCCGAAAAGCGCCAGCAAGAAGCCGGCCAGCGGCCCGTAGATCGACTCGTAGCGGGTGCGCGAGATCACGTGCGGCAGCAGGCGGGAGAGGCCGGTCCAGATGCTCGAGGCCAGGAAGGCGGCGGCCAAGCTGGAAAGCGTTCCGGGAGGCGGGTAGGGCAAAAAGCGATAGATCACGAAGAAGGCCAGCAGGGTGGCGAGCCAGGGCAGGCTGCCCGCGACCACGCCGCGCCAGGGGCCGTCGGGCAGGTAGGGGAGCACCATCGTCACGGCCAGACTAGCCAGGCTGAAGAGCAGGAGCGCCAGGCCGATGAGCAGGGGCGCGACCAGCCCCACCAGGCGGCCGCGCCAGCCAGGCCCGCGCCCACCAAAGATCAGCGACAGCGCGTAGGAGAGAGCGGCGAAGAAGTTGCTTGCCGTCCAGCCGAGCACGAGCACCGAGGTCAGGGTGGCGCTGGCCGCTCCTCGACGCAGGGCCTCGGCAACGGTCTGGCCCACCGACGCGGAGGCGGGGAAGAGATTCTCCGCCAGGTGCTCGATCTGGAGCATGAAGGCCTGTTCCAGGTCGGGCCGGCTTTCCAGCATGAGGCCGAAGACGCCCACGAGCAGCAGCAGCAGCGGCAGCAGGCTGAAAAGGGCGTAGTAGGCCAGCGAAGCGGCGAAGAAGGGCACGTGCGCCTGGGTGTAGACCCGCGCCAGGCGCCTTAGATAAGCCCGCACCGCTTCGCGCGGGTTCACCTACTCGCGCACCTGCCCTTCACCCAGCCCCACGAACTTGGTGGTGGTTAGCTCGCGCACGCCCATTGGGCCGTAGGCGTGCAGCTTGCTCGTCGAGATACCGATCTCGGCTCCGAGGCCGAGCTGGAAACCATCGTTGAAGCGGGAGCTGGCGTTGACGAGTACCAGGCTGGCGTCCACCTCGCGCAAGAAGCGTAGCGCGCGGGCGTAGTGCTCGGTCACGATCACCTCGGTGTGGTTGGAGCCGTAGCGGGCGATGTGGTCGGTGGCTTCGTCCATGTTCGTCACCACCTTGACGGCCAGGACGAGGTCCAGAAACTCGCGGCCCCAGTCGTCCGCGCTCGCGGGCTTGGCGAGTTTCAGGTAGGCGAGGGCGTTTTCGTGGGCCCGCAGCTCCACGCCGGCCGCGGTCATCGCTTCCTCCAGCCGCGGCAGAAAGTTGGCAGCCACGGCTTCGTGAACGAGAACAGCTTCGAGCGCGTTGCACACCCCTGGGCGCTGCACCTTGCCGTTGTAGGCGATCTCCAGGGCCATCTCCAGGTCGGCCGCCTCGTCTACGTAGAGGTGGTTGACCCCCTTGGCGTGATAGAGCACCGGCATGCGAGCGTTCTCGGCCACCAGGTTGATCAGCCCCTCGCCGCCGCGAGGGATGATGACGTCGATGTACTCGTCGAGCTTCAGCATCTCCAGCACGGCGGCGCGGTCGGTAAGCGGCACCAGCTGCACCGCCGCCGGTGGCAGGCCGGCCTCGTCCAGCGCCTGCTGGAAGAGCTCCACCAGCAGCCGGTTGGAGTTCAGGGCCTCCTTGCCGCCGCGCAGGATGATGGCGTTGCCGGCCTTGAGGCTGAGGCCGGCGGCCTCCACGGTGGCACCGGGACGCGACTCGTAGATGAAGCCGATGACGCCCAGCGGAATGCGCATCCTGCCCACCTGTAGGCCGTTCGCCAGCGTGCGCATCTCGCTGATCTCGCCCACCGGGTCGGGCATCGCGGCCACTTGGTGCAGGCCCTTCTTGAGGTCGGCCAGGGTGCGCTCGTCGAGGCCCAGTCGGCCCAGCTTGGGACCGGTGAGGCCGGCTTCCTTCGCCACCGCCAGGTCGGCGGCGTTGGCCTTCAGGATCTCGTCCTGCCGTTCGTCCAGAAGCTCGGCCAGGCGCAAGAGCGCCTGCTCCTTGGCCGCGCCGCTCGCGGCCTGCATACCGCGGGCGGCTTCGCGGGCCGCGCGCGCGAGCTCGAGCACGGTTTCGCGTACGTCGCTCATGTACCCACGATACCGCGCTAGCCTTCGTCCAGGAGGACGAAGTGGTCGCGGTGAATGACCTCCTCGGGCCCCGGGCGGCCGAGCACGGCGGCGAGCTCGCGCGAGGGGCGGCCTGCCACCCGGCGTACCTCGTCGGCGGCGTAGTTGGCGAGGCCGATGCCCACGATCCGCCCCTCGGGGTCCTCCACCCGTACCGGACTCCCGGCGGACCAGTTTCCCCGTACCTCGCGCACGCCCACGGCCAGCAGCGAGCGCCCCTGCTCGCGCAGGGCGCGGGCCGCCCCCGCGTCCACGACCAGCGTGCCCTCGTGGCGCGGAAGCTGCGCCAGCCACAAACGCTCGCCCCGGTGGCCGCGCGCGGGCGCGTGGAAGAAGGTGCCGATGCGCTCGCCCGCGAGCGCGGCTTCGAGCACGCCTTCGCGCCGGCCCGGCAGCAGCCACAGGGGGATGCCCGCCTCGTGGGCCATGCGGGCTGCCAGCAGCTTGCTCTTCATACCTCCGCGCCCCGCGCTGCCCGGCCGGTCGGAGGCCATGGCCAGAACTTCGGGGGTAACCTTGCTCACCTCCCTCAGGGGCCGGGCCTCGGGGTCCAGACGGGGGTCGCGGTCGAAGAGCGCCTCGGCCTCCGAGAGCACGAGCACGAGGTCGGCCCCCAGCAGACCGGCCACCCTCACGGCCAGCTGGTCGTTGTCGCCGAACTGGATTTCCTCGGTCGTTACGGTGTCGTTTTCGTTGATGACCGGGAGCACGCCCCAGTCGAGCAGGCGCTCGAGTGTCGCCCGAGCGTTCAGGTAGCGCTTGCGGTCGGTGAGGTCCTCGGCGGTCAGGAGCACCTGCGCGGTGGTGAGGCCGTGCTCCGCCAGCGCGGCCTGCCAGGCTCGCATCAGCTCCGGCTGGCCGAGCGCAGCCGCGGCCTGCAGTTCGGCCAGCGCCTGGGGTTTGTGCGGCAGCCGCGGCGCGGCCGCGGCGATGGCCCCGCTCGAGACGAGCAGCAGCTCGCGCCCCTTGGCGAGGCGGGCGAGCCCGCGGGCCAGGTCGGCGAGCCGCGCTGGGTCGAGGCCCTCGGAGCCGGAGATGACCGCGCTGCCTATTTTGACGACCAGGCGGCGGATACCGGCGAGGGTGCGGGCTTGCTCCATGTGTTCAAGTTTAATCGGCGGCGACCCCGATCCTCTCGGCGATCTCAGGGATGCGGCGCAGGAACGCGCCGGTGGGGCTTTCCGGGTGGGCGGCCACCTCCTCGGGCGTGCCCGCGGCCACCAGGTAGCCGCCGCGCTCGCCGCCCTCGGGGCCGAGGTCTAGGATCCAGTCGGCCGTCTTGATGACGTCGAGGTTGTGCTCGATCACCAGCACGCTGTTGCCCTTGTCCACCAGCCGGTGCAGCACCTCGAGCAGCTTCTTGACGTCGTCGAAGTGGAGGCCGGTGGTGGGCTCGTCCAGGATGTAAAGCGTCTTGCCGGTGGCCTTGCGCCCCAGCTCGGTGGCCAGCTTGATACGCTGGGCCTCGCCGCCCGAGAGGGTGGGGGAGGGCTGGCCCAGCTTCATGTAGCCGAGGCCCACGTCCATCATCAGCTGCAGCTTGCGCTTGATGCCAGGGTGGTGCTGGAAGAACTCCAGCGCCTCCTCCACGGTCATGTCGAGTACGTCGGCGATCGTCTTGCCGCGCAGCTTCACCTCGAGCGTCTCCTTGTTGTAGCGCTTGCCCTTGCAGACCTCGCAGGGCACGTAGATGTCGGGCAGGAAGAGCATCTCGATCTTCACCGTGCCGTCGCCGCGGCAGGCCTCGCAGCGGCCGCCCTTGACGTTGAAGCTGAAGCGGCCGGGCGCGTAGCCGCGCTTGCGCGCCTCGGGGCTCTTGGCGAACATGTCACGGATCTCGTCGAAGACGCCGGTGTAGGTGGCGGGGTTGGAACGCGGGGTGCGGCCGATGGGGCTCTGGTCGATCTCGATCACCTTGTCCAGGTGTTCGACGCCCTCGATGCGGTCGTGGCGGCCGGGGATCGCCTTGGAGCGCATGATCTGGCGCGAGAGCTGGGCGTAGAGAATGTCGTGCATCAGGGTGCTCTTGCCCGAGCCCGAGGGCCCGGCGATGACCACGAACTTCCCCAGCGGAATTTCCACGTCCAGGTTCTTGAGGTTGTGCTCGCGCGCCCCCCGCACCGCGAGCGCCTTGCCCGAGCCCTTGCGCCGCTCGGCGGGCACGGGGATCGTCTTCTCGCCGCGCAGGTAGGCGCCGGTCAGGCTTTCCTCGTGGGCGGCGATCTGCTCGGGCGTGCCCTCGGCCACGATCTCGCCGCCGTGGATGCCCGCGCCGGGCCCCATGTCCACCATCCAGTCGGCGGAGCGCATGGTCTCCTCGTCGTGCTCCACCACGATCAGGGTGTTGCCCAGGTCGCGCAGCTTCTTGAGGGTGCCGATGAGGCGCTGGTTGTCGCGCGGGTGCAGCCCGATGGAGGGCTCGTCGAGCACGTAGAGCACGCCGGTGAGGCTGCTGCCCACCTGGGTGGCTAGGCGGATGCGCTGGGCCTCGCCGCCCGAGAGGGTGTTGGCGGCGCGGTCGAGCGAGAGGTAGTCGAGCCCCACGTCGGCCAGAAAGCCCAGCCGCGCCGTCACCTCGCGCAGGATGGGGCGGGCGATCTGGAGCTGGTACTCGCTTAGCTTTTCCGGCAGCGCTTCGAAGAAGGCAAGCGCGTCGCGCACCGCCATGGCCGAGACCTCAGCGATGTTCTTATCCGCCACCTTCACCGCCAGCACCTCGGGCTTGTAGCGGGTGCCGCCGCAGGCGGCGCAGGCGTTCAGGCTCATGTAGCCCTCGAGCCAGTCGCGCATCCCTTCCGACTCGACCTCCTTGTAGCGGCGCTTGAGCCAGGGAATCACGCCCTCGTAGGTCACCTCGAGCCGCATCGTCTCGCGCCCGCCGCGGCGGAAGACCACCTCGAAGGGCTCGTCGAGGCCGTAGAGGATGGCCTGCTGGTGCTCGGGGGTCAGGTCCTTGAAGGGGGTCTTCATGTCGAAGCCCAGGTGCTCGGCCAGCGCCCGCGCCCGGTCCCACATGTGGCTCACCTGGCTGCCACGGCCCTTGGCCCAGGGCAGGATGGCCCCTTCAGCCAGTGAGAGTGCCGGGTTGACCACCAGCTCGGGGTCGAACTCGAGGCTGTAGCCGAGCCCGCTGCAGACCTCGCAAGCGCCGTAGGGCGAGTTGAACGAGAAGATGCGGGGTTCTAGCTCCTCGAGCACTGCGCCGTGCTCGGGGCAGGCGAACTTTTCCGAGAAGAGCTGTTCCTCCTCGCCCTCCTCGCGTAAAAACAGCACCCGAAGCAGGCCGTCGCCGCGCAGGAGCGCCAGCTCCACCGACTCGGCGATGCGGCCGCGCTCTTCGGGGGTGAGGGTCACCCGGTCCACCACCAGGTCGATGTCGTGGGTCTCGTAGCGGTTGAGCTCGCGCTCGAGCGCCTCTTCCAGCCGCACGATCTCGCCGTCGAGGCGCACCCGCGCGTAGCCCTCCTTGAGCAGCTGCTGGAAGAGCTTCTTGTACTCGCCCTTGCGCCCGCGCACCAGCGGGGCCATTAGGATGGCCTTGGTGCCCTCCGGCTCGGCGAGCAGCCGGTCGGTGATCTCGCTCGCCGAGCTGCGCTCGATCTTGCGGACGCAGACCGGGCAGTGGGCCTCTCCGGCGCGGGCGAAGAGAAGGCGCAGGTAGTCGTGGATCTCGGTCACCGTGCCCACAGTGGAGCGCGGGTTGTGCGAGGTTGTCTTCTGGTCGATCGAGATCGCCGGGCTCAGGCCCTCGATGTGCTCGACGTCGGGCTTGTCCATCACGCCCAGGAACTGGCGGGCGTAGGACGAAAGGCTCTCGACGTAGCGGCGCTGCCCCTCGGCGTAGATGGTGTCGAAGGCCAGCGTACTCTTACCGGACCCCGAAACGCCGGTGATCACGATGAATTTTCCGCGGGGAAGCTCCAGCGAGATATTTTTCAGGTTGTGCTCGCGCGCACCCTTGATGACGATTCGGTCCATCCGAACGATTTTACCACTTGCGCAGGCGATGTTGAAGCGGGCTAGCCGAGCCCGAGCAGCCGCAGCACCGGCGGGGCCAATAGCGCGGTGACCAGCCCCGCGGCGGCCATGGCTAAGCCCGCCGCCGCCAGCGCCAAAGCGCCCTCCTCGGCGACGCGGGCGGTGCCGATGCCGTGGCTGGCGGTGCCCAGCGCGGTGCCGCGCGCCAGCGGGTCGCGCACCCCTAGGCGGTCGAGCCACCACGGGCCCAGTGCCGCCCCCAGGATGCCGGCGGCGATGATGAGCGGCACCGCGAGCTCGGCGTTCACGCCCAACCGCGGGGCCAGGTCCACCGTGACCGCCGAGGTGACCGACTTGAGCGCCAGCGCCTTCTGCAGCTCCGGACCGGCCCCCAGCGCCCGGGCGAGGAGGGGGGTGAGCACTAGGCTGGCCGCGCTCCCGGCGAAGAGGCCCAGCCCGAAGGGCAGCAGGCGGCCGGCGAGGCGCGCGCGCTCGCGCCAGGCCACCCAGCCCAGTGCCACCACCGCCGGCTTGAGCAGTGCCACCAGCGGCCAGGTTTCCGTCTGGTAGCGCTCCAGTGGGTAGCCGACCCCCTTGAGCAGCAGGATCAGCGCCAGCACGGTGAGGCCCACGGGGTTGGTGAGGGGCCCCGGCCAGCGGCGGTAGAGCCGGGTGGCGAGCAGGTAGACGAGCACGGTTGCTACGAGCGCCACCGCGCACCTCCGGCGGCCGCCGCGAGCGTGATCAGGGTGCCGAGGAGTAGCGCTGCCCCCACGGCCAGGGCCTGCTCGCGCAGCAGCGCCTCGAAGGCCAGCGCCCCCACGCCCACGGGCACGAAGTAGAGGCCGAGCCCGCGCAGCACCAATCGCGCCGCCCCGGCCACCAGCTCCTCGCGAACCAGGCCGCTGGCGAGCGCCAGGTAGAGCAGCACCATGCCCCAGAGGCTGCCCGAGAGGGGCAGGCCCGGCAGCAGGCGCGCAAGCCCCTCGCCCAGGCCGTAAAAGCCCAGCAGCAGGGTGAGGCCGAGCGCGAGGTTCACGGCTTGGCGTTCAGCAGCTCGCGGGCGTGCTCGAGCGCGGTCTCGCTGTAGGAGCCGGAGAGCATGCGCGCTAGCTCGCGCACCCGCGCGTTACCTTCCAGCCGCTCGATGCGGACGTCCTCGCCCTCGCGCACCACCCGGTGGTGGTCGCCTGCGAGGGCGGCCACCTGGGGCAGGTGGGTCACGACGATTACCTGGCGCTCCCGCGCCAGCCGCGCCAGCCGCTCGCCCAGCGCGCGCGCCACCTCGCCACCGATACCCACGTCGATTTCGTCGAAGACAAGGGTAGGGGCCTCGGTCCCCACGTGCAGGGCGAGCGCGAGCATGATGCGGCTCAGCTCGCCGCCGCTGGCCGTCTTTTCCACGGGCGCGGGCTCGAGCTCGGGGGCGGCGGCGAAGAGGAAGCGCACCTCGTCGGCGCCGTGGGCCTCTGGCCCGTCCAGCGGGACGATCTCGATGCGGAAGCGGGCGTGGGGCATGCCCAGCGCCCGCAGCTCGGCCTCCACCGCGGGGGCCAGGCGCCCGGCGGCCGTCTGCCGCGCCGCCCGCAGCGCCCCGGCCGCTTCCTCGAGTTCCGCGCGCGCCCGCTCGCGCGCGCGCTCGAGCTCTTCCAGCCGGTCCTCGGCCCCCTCCAGCCGCGCGATTTGCGCGCGCAGGTCATCGGCGAAGGCCACCACCGCCGCCAGCGAGCCGCCGTACTTGCGCTCCAGGCGCTGCAGCGCGGCCAGGCGCCGCTGCACCTCGTCCAGCCGTTCGGGGTCGGCTTCGAGCCGGCCGGCGTAGCTTTCGGCCTCGCGCGCCACCGCGCCCAGCGCGTCGTGCGCGGCCTCGAGCTCGCCGGCGAGTTCGCGCAGGTCGGGGTCCAGCCGCGCCGCCGCGTCGAGCTCGCGCAAGGCCAGGGCCACCCGGTCGAGGGCGTTGTCCTCCGACTCGGCGAGGAGGTCGAGCACCGCCCCCAGGTGGCGCAGGATCTCGTCGGTGTGGCCCAGCCGGCGGGCCTCGCTTTCCAGCTCCTCCATCTCCTCCGGCTGGGGGTTCCAGGCCTCGATCTCGCTCAGCTGGAAGCGCAACACGTCGAGCCGCCGCTCGCGTTCGGCCACCTCGCCGCGCAGGGCCTCCACCTCGGCCTCGAGCTCGCGCCAGCGGCGGTAGGCCTCGCGGTAGCGCGCGCTCACCTCGGGCTCCACCGCGCGGTCGAGCATGGCGCGGTGGTGGCGCCGGCGGCCCAGCGCCAGCGCCGCGTGCTGGGTGTGCACCGCGATGCGCTCGGCCAGCGCCTCCTGGAGCTCGGCCAGCGTGACCACCTCGCCCTCGATGCGGGGAACGCTGCGCCCGGGGGTGACGCGGCGGCTGTAGGCGCGGCCGTCCACCCAGGCAGTCACGAGCAGCGCCTCCGCGCCGGGGCGGATCTGGCCGGGATCGGCCCTGTCGCCTAGCAGCAGCCCCAGCGCTCCCACGAGCACCGACTTGCCCGTGCCCGTTTCGCCGGTAAGCACCGTGAGCCCCGGTCCGGGCTCGAAGGCCGCGGCGCGGATGGCGGCCAGGTTTTTCACCTCGAGCCGTTCGAGCATCCCTTCGATTTTAGCGTAGACTGAAAGCGTGGAAATGGTTGACGCCGAGCGTTATCGCGAGCTCTTGCGCCAGGGCGCCCTGGCCGTGGATGTGCGGCCCGAGGCCGTGGCCCGTCAGGATCCACTACCTGAGGCGGTCTCCGTTCCCTGGGACCGCATCCAGGCGGGCACGCACGGCCTGCCCGCCGGCCGGCCGCTGGTGCTGCTTTGCAGCGTAGGGCAGATGAGCAAGGTGGCTGCGCTCTACCTGGAAGACGAGGGGCTGGGTCCGGTCTACGTCCTCGAAGGCGGCCTGCGCAGCCTGGAGGCGGGGTCGTGAGGGCGCTGGACGCCGAGCAGCTGGTACGCGACGCCGAGGCGTGCGTGCGCTGCGGGCTGTGCCTCTCGGTCTGCCCCACCTACCGCGACACCCAGCTCGAGATCCAGAGCCCGCGCGGGCGGGTGACACTGTACGCCGACTACGCCCAGGGGCGGGTCGAAGACCCTTTGCGGGTGCTGGAGGCGGCCTACGACTGCCTCGACTGCCGCGCCTGCCAGACCGTCTGCCCCAACGACGTCAAGCCGGGGGAGGCGGCGCTGGACGCGCGCGTGACCCTGCAGGAAGGGCGCCCGCCCAGCCGGCTGGTGCGGGCGGCGCTCGCGCTCTTCCACTACCCCTTCCTCATCGATCTGGCCAACGTCTTTTTGGTGCTTTACCAGCGGCTCGGCCTGCAGGCACTTTTGCGCCGCACCCGGTTTCTCGAGCGCGTGGGCCTGGGCGGGCTCCAGTTCGCCGAGTCGCTCCTGCCGGGCCGGCCGGTGCGCCTGGCGCTCAGGCTCACCCACCCCCGCAGGCTCGAGCCCAAGACCGAGCGGCCCAAGGGCACGGTGGCTTTCTTCCTGGGCTGCGTGATGAACCTGGTCTTCTCCGAGTCCTCGAGCGCGGCCATCGAGGTGATCCGCCGCAGCGGCTGGGAGGTGCGGATCCCCCGCGAGACCACCTGCTGCGGCGCGCCCCACATCGAGGAAGGCGACTGGTACGGCTTCGAGCGCCTGGCCAAGAAGAATCTCGACTTCTACGGCCGGCTCGAGGTGGACTACATCCTCACCGACTGCGCCGCCTGCGGCGCCGAGCTCAAGGGCTACGTCAAGCACTTCGCGGACGATCCGGTCTATGGCCCGCTCGCCCGGCGCGTCGCCGAGAAGACGCTGATGTTCAGCGAGTTCGTAAACCGTGAGGGGCTGCCGGGTTCGGCCCGCTTTCCCTTCGCCACCACCCACCAGCACGCCTGCCACGCCTGCCATGCCCAGGGCGTCAAGGACGAGCCCGAGCGCGTCCTCAGTTTCGCCACTGACTACCGCCCGCTCGAGGGCAACACCGACTGCTGCGGCTCCGCCGGTGTCTACAACCTCACCCACACCGACGAAAGCATGCGCATCCTCGAGCGCAAGATGGCCAGCGTCGCCCGGACCGGGGCCGAGGTCCTCACCGTGGAGAATCCGGGCTGCCTGCTGCAGCTCGACCTGGGCACCCGCCGCTACGGCCCCGAGGTGAAGGTGCGGCACATCGCCGAGGTGGTGCTCGAGGCGATGGAAAACCAAAGCGAACCGCCGCGCTAGGCGGCGGTCTCTGGCGGCCCCGACGGGACTCGAACCCGCGATCTCCCACGTGACAGGCGGGTGTGTTAACCAACTACACCACGGGGCCCTGCCTCCAGCAGTATAGGCGCGGTTCTAAGCGCTGTCAACGTGTTTTTTCAACGAGGTAGGCCAGCGCGTACTTGTAGCCCAGCGGGCCCAGCCCGGCGATCTGGCCCACCGCCGCCGCGGTGGTCACGCTACGACGGCGGAAGGGCTCGCGGGCATGGACGTTGGTAAGGTGCACCTCGACCACGGGCAGCGGCTGCGCCGCGATGGCGTCGAGCAGGGCGTAGCTGTAGTGGGTGAGCGCCCCGGGGTTGAGCACGATGCCGCTAAAGCCTTCGGCTTCGGCCTGCTGGATCCACTCGATCAGCTGGCCTTCGTAGTTCGACTGCCGCACCGTCACCGCCACATTCAGCTCCGCCGCCCAGGCCTCGATCTGCTCCTCGAGCTGCTCCAGGGTCATGCGGCCGTAGAGCTCGGGCTCGCGGCGTCCGAGCAGGTTCAGGTTAGGACCGTTGAGCACCAGTATCATGCGCGCCTCCTACCCAGCATACCCGCTCGCCCGCTCCGACCAGGCGGCGAAGGCGGTGGCGAGGGCCTCTTCGGGCACGGCCTGGACGCGCACCTCGCCCGGGGCGTAGGGGACGACCCAGCGCAGCCCGCTGCTACGGTTCTTCTTGTCGCGCTCGATGAAGGGGGCAAGCTCCTCCCAGCCGGCGCGCGGGGGCGACGGGGCGCCAGTCCAGCGCAGCAGCCGCTCGATGGGCGCGGTGAGGTCCTCGCCGCCGAGCTCGCGCCCCAGCAGGGCAGCGAAGAGCATGCCCCAGGCCACCGCGTGCCCGTGGCCCAGCGCGTGGTTGCTTGCGGCCTCAAGCGCGTGGGCGAGGGTGTGCCCCAGGTTCAGCTTCATCCGCTCGCCGCTTTCCTTGAAGTCGCGCTCCACCACGGCGATCTTGACGGCCACCGCCCGGGCCAGGTAGTCCTCGAGGCCGGGGTGGGCGGGGGTGAGGTCCCAGGGGGCGAGCAGCGCCCCGTCACCGGCGAGCAGGCCGTGCTTGAAGGCCTCCACCAGCCCTTCCCGGAAGATGGGCCTGGGCAGCGTCTCCAGCGTTTCCAGTTCGGCGTAGACGCCGCACGGCGGGTGAAAAGCGCCCACCAGGTTCTTGCCCTCGGGCAGGTTGACGCCGGTCTTGCCCCCCACGGAGGCGTCCACCATGGCCAGCGTGGTCGTGGGCCAGGCGCGCCAGGCGACGCCGCGCAGGTAGCTGGCGGCGACGAAGCCGGCGAGGTCGGTGACTGTGCCGCCGCCCACGGCCCACACCTCGGTGTCGCGGGGGAGGCCGGCGCGGGCGAGCTCGCGCAGGAGCCGCTCGTAGACCTCGATGCGCTTGCTGGCCTCGCCGCCGGGCACGGCCCGGACCACCTCGGCCTTCGCGGCCGCCGCCAGCCGGCGCGCCAGGGGCTCGACCGCGGGGTCGTAGAAGAGGGCCACCGGGCCCTGCGGGCGCGGAGGCTCGAGCCCGCGGCCCACCAGCATCGGGTGATCGTGGGGCGGCGCGATCTCAAGGCGCCGCATTGCCGCGCTCCTTCCAGCCCCAGAGCTTGTCGATCAGCTCCTGCACCACCAGGTGGGCCGAGCGGCCCTCGGTGGAGGCGTGGATGTGGGCTTCCTTGTAGATGTTCTCGCGCTCGGCCATGAGGCGGCGGATCTTGGCCAGGGCGTCGCCCTCGGCCAGCAGCGGCCGCTGGCCGGGCTTGCGCAGCACGCGGGTGTGAATGGTCTCGGGGCTGGCCCACAGCGCCACCACCGGCCCGCGCTCCAGCAGCAGGCGGCGGTTTTCGGGGTTGGTGTAGGTGCCGCCGCCCAGCGAGAGCACCAGATGGTCGCGCTCGGCCAGCTCGCGCACGGCCTCGGCCTCCATCTCGCGAAAGGCCTCCTCGCCGATGTAGCGAAAGATGTCGGCTACCGAAAGCCCCGTCTGCCGCTCGATGTAGCGGTCGAGGTCCACGAAGTGCAGCATCAGCTCCTGCGCCAGCTCGCGGCCGATGCGCGTCTTGCCGACGCCCATGAAGCCGGTCAGCGTGACCCAGGTGGTGGGGCGGGGGACCTCGATGCGTGCCATCAGTACTCGCGGGCGCGCTCCCGGTAGCGCTCCACGCGCTCCTTCAGCTCTTCGAGCGTGTCGCCGCCGAACTTTTCCAGGTAGGCATCGGCCAGCACGATGGCCACGAGCGCCTGCAGGATCACGCTGGCCGCGGGCACGGCAGTTACGTCGGAGCGCTCGCGGGCGGCGTCGGCGGGTTCGTGCGTCACCACGTCCACGGTGGGAAGGGGCTGCATGAGGGTGGCGATGGGCTTGAGCGCGGCGCGCACCACCAGTTCCTCGCCGTTGGTCATGCCGCCTTCGAGCCCGCCCGCGCGGTTGGTCGCGCGGTACCAGCCGCGTTCGTCCGAACGGTAGATGGCGTCGTGCACCTCCGAGCCGGGGCGGGCGGCGGCGGCGAAGGCCTCGCCGATCTCCACGCCCTTGACCGCGGGGATGGACATCACCATCTGGGCGATGCGGCCGTCGAGCTTGCGGTCGTACTGGACGTAGCTGCCCAGCCCGGGGACGAGGCCGCGGAAACGGGCTTCGAGGATGCCGCCCAGGGTGTCGCCGGCGGCCTTGGCCGCGTCGATGCGGCGGATCGCCTCGGCCTCGGCCTTTGGGTCGGTCATACGCACCGGGCTGGCCTCGATGCGCTCGCGCAGTTCCCAGGCGAAGGACACGTTCGAAACGACGCCGCCCAGCGCGGGGACGTAGCCCGCGCTCTCCACGCCTAGCTCCGCGAGGAGCTTGTGGGCGACCGCGCCCACGGCCACCCGCATCGCGGTCTCACGGGCGGAGGCGCGCTCGAGTACGTCGCGCAAATCCTTGTGGTCGTATTTGATCCCGCCGCTGAGGTCGGTGTGTCCGGGCCGGGGCGCGGTGAGCGCCCGCTTGCGCGGCTCACCGCCGGGGGCAGGGTCCATGATCTCCTGCCAGTTCTTCCAGTCGCGGTTCTCGATCACGAGCGTGAGCGGCGCGCCGGTCGTTCGCCCGGCGCGCACCCCCGAGAGGAAGCGCACCCGGTCGCGCTCGATGGCCATCCGCCGCCCCCGGCCGTAACCGCCCTGGCGCTTTTCCAGCCAGGGGTCCACATCGTCCACCGTCAGGGGCAGGCCTGCCGGAAGGCCGTCCACCACGGCGGTGAGCTGGGGCCCGTGGGATTCTCCGGCCGACAGGAACCTGAAGTTCACGTTCCCCAGCTTAAAAGGAAACCGCCCCAGCCACAAGCTGGGGCGGTTGGAGGCGGTGCTGTTATCTACGGGTTGGCCGAGGCCTTGCCCTCGGCGGGCGTCTGGGCTTTCTCGATGATGTTGGCGGTGATGACGATGAGCAGCTCGGTGTCGGTGTTGTCGACGCTGGTCTGCTTGAAGAGGTTGCCCAGCACGGGAATGTGCATGAGCACCGGCACGCCCTGCGTGGTGGTGCTGCGCTTGGTCTGGATCAGGCCGCCGAGCACGGCCGTGTCACCGTCGTCGAGCCGCAGCGTGGTGGCCGACTTTTGTTTGGAGAGCACGTCGATGTCGCCGTCTACCGGGTTGCGCTCCTTGATGTCCGAAACCTCGGACTCGACTGTGAGGATGATCTGTCCGTCGGCGGTGATCTGCGGGGTCACGCGCACGATCACGCCGATGTCGTAGGGCACCTTCTCGACCTTGTCGCCCACCACGCGCTTGATGAAGATGGTGTAGCCCGACTGGATGAAGCCGGTCTGGTTGTTGAGCACGGTGATGTTCGAGTCGTTGACCGTGCGCGAGAGGCCCTGCTTCTCAAGCGCCTCGAGCGTGGCCACGATGTTGAGCGAGGCCAGGCTGCGGGTGGCGTCGAAGATGAGCGAGAGCCCTTCGTCCACGATGCTCGCCACCACGTTGCCGCCCGAGAGGGTGTTCCACTTGAGGCCGAGGTTGCGCACCAGCGTCTGGGAGACCTCCTGGATGCGCACCTGCACGTTGACCTGCTGCACGGGGTAGTCGAGCTTCTTGATCAGCTCCTCCACCATCTGCAGCTCTTCGGCGGTGCCGGTGACGATCAGGGTATTCGTGCGCTCGTCGGCGGTGATGCTGAGCGTGGGCTTGGTCGCGACCTGGGCGGCCTTGTCCTCGGCGGTCGCGCCCGCTTGCCGGGCCTGCATGGCCTCCGCGAGCACCTTGGCCGTTTCGGCGGCGTTGGCGTGTGAGAGGCGGAAGGTGCGCTGATAGATGGGCGGCCCTTCCTGGGGCGGTGAGACGATCTGGGCCAGGATGCGCTGGACTTCCTGCTGTTGGGCCTCGGTGGCGCGCACCGAGATCACCCGCTGACCGGGGACGACCGTGGCCACGATGCCCGGAACTTCCTTAACCAGGAACTCGGCGATCGGAGCGGGGTCACCGCTCGGGATGGGATAGAACTTGCGGACGAGCGGTTCCTGCTGTTTGCCCTCTTCCTCGGTCGGCGGCGGAGGTGCTTCGGGCTCACCGACCACCCGAACGATCACTTCCGGTGGACCGACTAGGATCACGTCGTTCTCGAGGAGGACGTAGTCCAGCTTTCCGTCGCCGTAGGTGTCGATCAGCAATTGCCACAGCTGCCGAAAGGGTTTGTCGATCCAATCGAGCTTGATGATGGTCGGGGGGATTTCCCGCAGCATCGGCGTGAGGTTAACGCTGCGAGCGGCCCCGTCGAGAACGGCCTCGAGTGCCATCCCCTCCGGTCCGGTGCGGATCGTGACCGGTACGTCGAAACGCGGGTCGTCGGGAAGAGAGCCGGCCAAGGCCAAGCCCAGCAAGAGAATCAGAAAAGCCAAGAATCGTTTCATACTCACTCACCGCCTCCAAGTTCAAGCGTGAGGGTGTTCGCGCCGTTTGCGTCGACCAGAAGCACCCGTTCGGCCGTGATCGTCTTAACCAGTACGTTGTCGCCGGGGAAGGATTGGCCCACCGGGAGCGCCAGGTAGCCCGCCGTGGTTTTGAAAATGGCCACGCTCACTGGCCCCAGCGCCACGCCGTCGAGTTTGAGGCCGCGCTGCTTGGCCCACTCGACCAGGGGGTTGGGGGGCGGGGCCTCTTCCACCGGAGGCGGCTGCTCCTCGGGCGTAACCTCTTCGGGAACGGGCGTTTCTTCTTCGGGGAGGGTCGCCTCGAGTGGTGTTTGAGGAGCCACCTCCGCCGTTAGCAGGGTGAGTTTGATGGGAAGGGTCCCCTGGCCAAGCGAGACCGGCGGCGGGGTTACCTCGCCACCCGTTGGCGTCACCACCTTGGGCAGCGGGATGTTGTTCGGCAGCTCCGCTTCGGGGGTGATGGTCACGGGCTTCTCAGGCGCCTCGGCGATCGGCTTGGGCGCTTCCGCGGTATTGGGCGGACGCAGCGGCACGAAGGGGTTGGGTGGGACCTGAGCGCTAGCGAGCGCCACCTGCTGTGCAGGCGCTTCAGCGGCCAGCGGGGCCTCCTCGGGGGCTTCGGTGACGAGGAAGGGGATGGGCAGGACCTGCAAAGCGCGCGCGCTGGTGGTCACCGCCGGGGGCGGCGCGTCACGCTCTTGCGGAGCGGTGCGCGGGACGGTGGCCGTGGCGGGCGGTGGCGCGGTCTGCGGGCCCATGAAGAGGGTGTACCAAACCGTCACCGCGGCAACGATCAGCGCTATCAGAATGAGGATGCGGGTGCGCTGGCTCATCTTCATTGCCCCGCACCTCCTTCCTCAGCGTTTTCGAGGGGTGGTTTGCCCTCGTAGACGTAGATCGTCATGGTCAGGTTCGTGCTCAGGCGCGGGTTGGTGGACTCGGTGCCGCCAATGGTCATCACCAGGCCGTCAATCGTGCTGAAGCGTCGCATGCTCTCGAGCTCCTTCAAGTAGACGAAGAGCTCGGGGAAGGGCGACTCGAGCGAGAGCGACACGTTGACCGCCCGCACGTCCTCGACCGGGTTCCCCGCGGGCGAGCGCTTGATCGAGCGAAGGGTGACCCCTGTGGCCTTGGCCCGGTCGGAGAGCGACTCCAGGACGGCCGCAAAGTCTTCTTTTGGCGGGAGCGCTTTGAGGAACTCGGCGATTTGCGCCTCGTAGTCGGCAATCGCGGCTTCTAGCTGGGGCAGGGCCTTACGGGCCGCCAGCCCGCGACGGCGCTCGGCCTCGAGCTTCTGGATCTCGCCCTGCAATTGCTGGATGTAGTCTTGTGCCCCCCGATACCAGGTGGCGTACCAGATGCCAGCCGCCAGGAGGCTGAGCACGATGACGATGATCGCAATCTCGCGCTGCCCGATCTTAGCGAGCATCCTGCCCACCTCCTTGCATCTCGGCCCCGCTGGCGGTGATGCCTACGGTGGCCACGAAGTCGTACCCGCCGTTTTCGTTGAGGGTACCCTGCTGGAAGTTGATCCCGAAGTTGGGGCTGTTCTCGAAGGCCTGGATGAAGCGCGCCAGCGCCTGGTCATCGCGGGCCTCGCCTCGGAGGTTGAACTCCACGGCCACCGGTTTGCGGTCGTAGAGGCCCTGCTCCGCCATGTTGGCACGGTTGTTCTCGGGCACGAGGCGGGTGTTGATGGAGCGCAGGAAGACCTCGAAGCGGCCGTTCTTGCGTGGAATTCGGTTGATGAAGCGGGCCAGGTTGTCGGACCAGGGGATGAAGCGCGCCTTGATCTGCTGGTCCACGGTGATGATCTGCTCGAGCTCCGCCTTGCGTCGGTTGAGCTCGCGTTGCTTGCGGATGTATGGCTGCAGCGTCTGTACCTCGGCCGCGAGCTGCTCGCGCTGTTGCTCGAGCTGAGCGATCTGGGTGGTGACGTTGAGGTACATCACCGCCACGATGGTGAAGACCACGAGCGGGAAGATGATCGCCGTCAGCCGCCACCAGCCGGGTTCTACCCGCTTTCGCAGCTTCTTGGGCAGGAGGTTGAGTCTAATCAAGCGGATCCACCCCCCTCAGCCCCAGACCCACGGGCACGGTGAACTCGGGGGCCAGCCTGTGGAGATCGGAGACGTCGAACTGGGACTCGTTGATCTGGAGCGCGGCCCAGGGGTTGACCGGGTCGAGCTGGAGCCCCAGGGCTTCGCCCAGGATGCCCGGCAGACCGCGCAGCTTGCTGCCGCCCCCGGAGATGTAGCCCTTGTCGATGTGAATGTCGCCGATCTGCACCCTAAAGAACTCGAGGCTGCGTCGGAGCTCGGTGGTGAAGTCCACGAGTACAGGGCGAATCGCGTCGTACATGCGTGCGGGGTTGAAGCGCTCACGCTCGGCGTCGAAGTCGAGCAGCGATTCCTCGTCCTCGGTGGGGATGGTGGCGAGGCCGAAGTCGCGCTTGACCTCTTCGGCAGCGGTGAAGTCGAGGCCGAAGGACTTGGCGATGGCCTCGGTAAAGTCGTTGCCGGAGATGTTGAGGTTGCGGTTCATCAGGAGGCGGGTGCCCCGGGTGAGGACGAGTGAGGAGGACTCGGCCCCCACCTCCAGGAAAACTGTGACGGGCTCGTTACCTTCGTTGCCGCCACCGTTCAAGTAGTCCTCGACCGTTCGCAACCCCGCGAAGGGTTTGACGTCGAGGACCACGGGCTCGAGCTGTGCCTCCTTCAGCGTCTCGACGAGCTGGGTGGTCGTCTCGAGCCGCGCCGCGGCGATGACCACGTCGAGCTGGGCGTCGTCGGGCACCTCTGAGGGGGGATCCAGAGGCGCGAAATCCAGCACGACCTCGTCGATGGGGAAGGGGATGTAGCGCTCCGCTTCCCAGTGGATGGCCTCTTCGAGCTCCCGCTCACCCATCTTGGGGATCTGGATGATGCGGGTGATGACCGCCAGGTTGGAAACCCCAGCAACCACGTAGCGCTTTCGCGTTTGCATCTCCGCGAGCATCTCGCGGAGCTCGGTCGCGATCGCGCTGGGTTCGACGATGTTGCCGCCGTGGATGGCCCCGTGGGGCGTCGGACGGATGGCGTAACCCTTGAGGGTTGGGGGTGAACCACTGATCTCAACGAGTTTCAGGTTGCCCGCGCCGATTTCGAGCCCCAAGGCCTCGATTCGCGGCTGCAACCATCGGTTGAATAAGTTTCGCACGCTTCCCCCCTTCAGGACGTTAGGAAGTTTACAGGCCTTCAGTTTATCACAGTTTTCACGCGCTCGAAGCTTGATTCCTCCAACCCTTGGGAGGTGAAATCAGGTACGTAACAGCTCCTTTAGTTTTTCCGCTACTGCTTCGGCGAACTCCTGCGTGGTCGCCTTTCCACCGAGGTCGGGCGTCCTCGGGCCAGCCTCGAGAACGGCGTCCACGGCGTCTTCGATGGTGCGGGCCACCTGCGGCTCGCCCAGATGGTCCAGCATCATTGCGGCCGAGAGGATCGTGGCCGTGGGGTTGGCGATGCCCTTGTCGGCGATGTCGGGGGCCGAGCCGTGCACGGGCTCGAAGATCGCGGCCCGTTCACCGATGTTGCCCGAGGGGGCGATACCCAGGCCGCCTACGAGTCCCGCGGTGAGGTCGGAGATGATGTCGCCGAACAGGTTCTCCATCACCAGTACGTCGAACTGGCTGGGGTCACGCACCAACCGCATCGCGCAGGCATCGACGATGACCTCTTCGATCTCCACCGTCGGGTGGCGCTTGGCGGCGTCGTAGGCCGCTTCCAAGAAGAGGCCGTCGGAGAGCGGAAGCACGTTGGCCTTGTGCACGAGCGCGAGCCGTCCCTTGCGGCGCTCGGCGAGCTCGAGCGCGAACTCCACGATCCGGTACGAGGCATCGTAGGTGATCACGCGATCGGCGATGGCGACGCGCCCGCGCGCGTAGCGCCGCTCCTGCTCGACGTACAGCCCCTCGGTGTTTTCGCGTACTACGATCAGGTCGGTTCCCGGGGTCGCACCGGGTACGGGATGGTACTTGGCCGGGCGCACGTTGGCGAAGAGGTCGAGCCGGCGGCGCAGGTGACGAATGGCCCCGAAGAAGCCCTCCACCTTCTTGGTGGGGCTTGTGGCCGCCCCGAAGAGTGTGGCGTCGGAGCGCTCGATCTTCTCGACGGTTTCTTCAGGTACCGAGGTGCCTATTCGCTCGAAGGTCTCCCAGCCCGCCTCCGCTTCGTCGAAGACGAAGCTCAGTCCGGTGGCTTCGAGCACGGTGCGTGCCGCGGGGATAACTTCGTGGCCGATACCGTCGCCTTCGATGAGGGTGATCTTGTACACGCGGTTCTCCATGGCGTCAACTCCTGCCCCATTCTATTGGTTAGGTGCCGGTGGTCTCCTCCTGGCGTCGTTGGCGCATGACACGTTGGGTGGCCTCAGTAAAGAAGAGAAGGAGCGCCAAGAGGATGAACACATCACCCAGGCTGATCACCTTCTTGAACCAAGGGAGTGGGATAACGTCCGTGAGGAACCACAGCCGCGTATCCGGGCCGATCAATGTGTGCACCGCGTCGCTTGAGGTTTGCATGAAACGCAGAAACCCTTCCAGCCCTGCAACGATCAATGCGTCGGCCGAGACCGGCATCTGTCCTCCGTTGGCCGTCATGGCGATGGTGTTCAGCAGAAGCCCGAAGGCCGCGAGCCAGATCGTGCGCAGCTGGCGGTTCTGCCATAGGCCGTAGCCCACCAGCACGACCACCGCAGTCTTCGCGATGGGCGCCGCCACCTGCGGCGCGATCCAGCCCTTGGAAGTGGACCACGCCAGGCCGCCTTCGATCAGTGCAGCGGCGATGAAGGCCCAGGCTGCCTTCAGCTCGATTTCTGCGAAGTCGCGGGCTCGCGCCCCAAAGAGGGCGGCGAGGAAGACTCCAACGAGGGCACTTTCGAAGAATAGAGTCGTATGAACACCTCCCTATCACGCCACGGTGGGTTTTTATCCCAGAGTTCTTTAAAAAGGCGAACGAGCTTGGGGTCGAACTGAATCCCGGCAAGGTCTTCGATCTCCTCGAGGGCCTGCTCGGGGGTCTTGGCCTTTTGATATGGCCGGCCGGCCGTCATCGCCTCGTAGGCGTCCGCCAGCCCGACGATGCGCGCCCATAGGGGAATTTCCTGCCCTGCGAGGGCTTCGGGATAGCCGCGGCCGTCCCAGCGCTCATGGTGGTACTTGATGATGTCGAAGGTCTCGCTCAGGTAGTCGGAGGCGGGTTCGAGCAGGCGCACGCCGTACTCGGGGTGCTTCTTGATGATGTTGTACTCCTCCTCCGTTAGCGAGCCCGGCTTGAAGAGGACGGCGTCGGGGATGCCAATCTTGCCGATGTCGTGGATGCGCGAGCCCTTTTCGATGGTGTTGACCTGGGCGGCGTCCAGCCCGTAGGCGCGGGCCAGGGCCGAGGCAATAGCGGTAACGCGTTCCGAGTGAAGGAAGGTGTGGGAGTCCTTGGCGTCGATCGTATTCGAGAGCAAGTCCACGGTCTTGTTGAAGGCTTCGCGAAGTTTGACGACCTCGTCCCAGTGGAACCGGGCGTAGTAAAGGGGGATCAGAAAGAGGATGACGGCCCAGCCGCCCCAGTTGCCTAGAAGAGGCGGCGTAGACGTGTACATTCTAGCTAAGAGTAATACGACAGGTGTCATTATGAGGTAACTAACTAAAACCCAACCAAAGTTGTGAAACCATATATCTCGTATTGGGAGTCCCGTTGACAAATACACCACTATCGATACTAGCGATACATTTACTACAAACGATATGGTAGAAGCAACTACTATTGCAACTGCAAGCGAAATGTCAACCCCCGAAACTGAAACTGGTAAATTCTGAATTACGAACCAATATGAAACAGAAGCAGCCGCAACCGTAATCCCTGTCTGCAGGCGGTTGAAAAAATCTTTGTACCATTTGTATTCTGGATCTTTAAATCCTCCACTAAAAAAGAATATAAATACTAATATCGGAGCCACCCAAGGCGGGAATAAAATTACAGCTGATAATGTAAATAGGTACGAATGCGAAAAACTAGCTGCAAACGGCAACTTAACTTCGGTGAGCTGTGCCCATGCGATGAGCGCTCCCCAAAATGCGAGGTCGACTAGGTGTATTTGAAAATTAACGTCTTGGCTAATCGAGAAGCGCCACAAACCATACACCAATATAGGAAACGCAATCGCAAGTGTTGCGATGAACAGTGTGACCTTCTTCGGTGGTAGCTCAAGCTTCGGCACGTCCATATCAATATATAAGAAAAAAGGGGGCTAGGATACCCCCTTTTGGGTGTGCCCATGTCTTCCTTATCGCCAAGCCGCGTGAGCACCAGCGGAAACAGCAAGGGCCACCAGGCTGAGGATCAGCGTGAACAGTTTCGAGATGGTCTTCATCATCATTCCCCCTTCGTAAGGTTCCTTCTTCGTTCGCTTCTGGGGTTGCCCTTTTGGGTCTTCCCCCTTGCCTGACTTCAGGTTAGCATATGCTGGTATATGTGTCAACTGGAAATAGCAAATATATATTGGGTAAAAAACGTGAAGATACGACAAATCTATCAGAAAACATAGTAATAGCATGATGCTGAAGATATGTACAGCATCGGCTGTTCCTGAATGGCTTGTCTGTGTGAAAAAATGTATTGCTCCTGGTAGCGATACCACGCTCACAAGTCAATGAACTTGCAAGAGCAAATAGAAACCCTTACCCCCATTTAGGGGTATTTTACAACAACGAATCGCCGTATAAAAAGAAATTGGCTTCTAATAACAATTGTGGGATGGACTCCTCTTGGTTCGGCCTTCTTTACTGCGTATGATGTGGGGCATGGTAATTCTGCCGACGCTGGGTCCGCTGCACCTCATGTATCCCCGCTACAATGCCGCGAGCGTTTTACGCCAGATCGAGCATCGCCGCACCTCGACGGCTTACTTCGCCTCCTACAGTCCCGAGGGTCTGGAGCAAGGGCTGTGGCGGGACCGAAACGACCTCGTCCTTTTTGAGCTCCGCCCCCTGGTCGATCGGGGGCACATTCGCTTGGTGGGTTTGGGGGAGAATGCCGAGGTCCTGCAGCACGAGGCGGAGCTCTTTGCGGAATACCTCGGGCAGCTTCCGGCCGGAGAAGAGGCCAAGCGCAATCTGGCAGAGGCGGAGCGGGAGGTGTGGGCCTATCTCAGCACGCCCCGCCTGCCCCAGGAGCTGGCTTCTGCGGGCTTCGTGGAGGGGTTGCGCGAGCGTTTGGGGCAGGTCGTGGAGATTGCAGGTGAGGGGCCGGCCACGGGCTTTCGCGCCGAGCGCATGGCCCAGGTGGCGCGCAAGCTCCAGGAAGATGGAGACGCCCCCGTCGTTTTGGTGGACGTTCTCGACTATCCAGAGCTGTTGCGGCATTTCCCCAACGCGGAGGGGCCCTTGGACCTGGAGCCTTCTGAGGAGGAGCGGGCGCGTGCCCTCATGGACCGAGCCTGGCGTCTGGATGAAGAGGACGAGTGGAGAAGTCTCCTCGCGCAGCTCATGGAGATCGCCCGGCCAGAGGCGCGTTTCTTGGCCGCGCAGATCTACCTCGCGGCTGGCCAAACGAGTGATGCGCTGGCCTTGCTCGAAGACCTTGCCAAAGACGACTTTTCACAGCCGGAGTATCTGCCGGGCTACCTGCTCGCACGCTTGGGGCAGCTCTATGACCTGGCGGGCAACCGCGAGCGCGCCATCCGATCGTACCGGGGCGTTCTCGCACTTTCCTGGGCGCCCGCCGAGGCGAGGGAGATTGCCCAGGCAGGGATGCGCACGCCCTTTCGCGTGGAGGGTTAGAGCTGGCGCCCCACGCGTGCCTCGACAGCACGAATGCGCTGCTTGAGTCCCTCCGGTAGCAGAGCGCCTTTGCCGCGGCTAACGAAGGCCTGCACCGTGGTGCCGTCGGCGGCCAGTTCACCGTCGGCCAGCAGGCGGTACTCCATGACGTAGCTTTTTTGCCCGAAGCGGGCTACCCGGCACCCGACCCGTAGCTGCTGGCCAAGCACGATGGGGCGGCGGTAGTTGACCTCGGCCCGGGCAACCACCACGCTATCGTCGCTGGAGGTCCAGCCCAGTTCGCGAAAGTAAGCTACGCGGGCTTGCTCGAAGTAGGTGAGGTAGACGGCGTTGTTGACGTGGTTGAAGGTATCGAGATCGCGGTAACGTACGTCCACGCTGACGACGATGGGGAAGTCCTTGAGCTCGTCCACGGTTGCATTCTACGGCGCTTCACCCGCGCCGAGCGAAGGGGTGCTAAGCTGATGCGGATGCGGCGTTGGTGGGTCGTTTGGCTTCTCCTCATCATCCTGGCAGGTTGTAAGCCCCCGGGGGCCGAACCGCTCGACGCGGATGTTAGCATCGAGCCCTGGCCGCCTCAGGTGCGCAAGTCGCTCATCACTGTGCATGTGCCCGAGGAGTTGGACGTGGTGGAGCTCAAGGTGGTAGGCGACATGACCCACGCGGGCATGATTCCCGTACACGGGGAGGGGGAGCGCCAGGGGGGCGGCACCTGGCTCGTGCGCGACTTCGACATCAACATGCGGGGTGACTGGATTCTGACCATCACCGCCAAGGATCGCGAAGGCAAAACCTACGAAAAGGAGGTGCGTTTCACGGTACGGTGATGCGAGCTCGGATCGACCTCCTACGCTGGCCCCTTATCGGCCCTTTTTTGCGCTGGCGCTATAGCCGTTTCGTGTTGCAGCTGCCACTGCTCTTGCTGGCGGTGCTGGCCATCTATGACGGGTTCGTGGGTCGCCAGCTGGCGCCCAAGAACCTTTCCACGGTTTCCGTGTGGCTGCATTACCGGGGCTTGCTGGTGCTAGCGATTGCCGTGGCAGGCAATCTGTTTTGTAGCGCCTGTCCGCTCATGCTTACCCGCGGTTTGACGGAGCGGCTGCGCAGATTCGTGCCGCAGTTCACCTGGCCCATGAGGCTGAGGAACAAGTACCTGGTGATCGCCATCACCCTGGTCTATCTGTTTGCCTACGAGTACTTCGACCTCTGGGCAAGCCCCTGGCTCACCGCCTGGTTGATGGTGGGTTATTTTGGCGCGGCGCTACTCATCGACGCCTTTTTTCCTCGGGGGACGTTTTGCAAATACGTCTGCCCGCTGGGAAACTTCAACTTTACCCTTTCCACGGTGAGCCCTACCCAGATCAGCGCGCGCGAACGGCAGGTTTGCCTGGACTGTGAGGGGCACTACTGCGTCAACGGGCGGGTGGACACGCCCGAGGGCCCTCGACCGCTGGCCTTTCACGCGCAGGCCGAGGGCGAGCGGTACCCGGGATGCGAGACCCAACTCTATGCCCCCCAGATCGAGAGCAACTTCGATTGCACCCTTTGCTTCAACTGTGTGCGGGCATGCCCCTACGACAACGTGAGCTGGGAGGTGCGCAGCCCGGCGCGCGAGTGGGCTGGCGTGCGTTACCGGGCGGACTACGTTTGGTTGGGTGTGCTCCTGTTCTTTGCGGGATTCATGAACGCCTTTGCGATGATTCCCGCTTATTACGCACTCGCTGAGCGCGCCTCGGAGCTCTTGCGTACCCGCAATGAGGCCCTGCTCCTGGGGCTCGCCTTCGTGGTTTGGGTCGGGCTCGGGTTGGGGCTAACCGTTTTCGTGGCGCATTGGGCCAGCCGCCTAGCGGGCATAGCCGAAGGGGGGTTCGCGGCGGTGCGGCGCTGGGGGTCGGCGTTCTTCCCGCTATCCTTCGCGATGTGGGCGGGTCATTACGCCTATCACTTCCTGACGGGATGGGCCTCGATCGTTCCGGTTACCCAGCAGGCATTGGGTAACCTGGGCTTGCCCGTGGGTGAGCCCAACTGGCAGCTGGCGGCGCTGGTACCTGAAAACCTCCTATATCCCCTGCAGGTCTTCATCCTCTACCTGGGTCTGATGGGGTCCGCCTATGCCGCATTCGCGCGGGCGCGAAGCGTGGGGCGGGGAACAGCGGCGCTGCCGGTCTTTTTGTACATTACGGTCCTGGTCGTGCTCACCCTGTGGGTGCTGGCACAACCTATGGAGATGCGGGGCACCCTGCTCGATCCGGGAAGTCAGCCGGGAGGTCTGAAGTGATGCAAAAGGTCGTGCGCGGGACCGCGGTTTGGGCGGGGCTCCTACTGGTGGGGCTGGCTTTGGGGCACGCCGAGCCGGTGCAGGTGGTCGTGGTGGTCAAAGGTGAGGCGCAGGAACTGCGCCTGGAGATGCAGATGATCGGTGAGGTGAGCACCCTGCCCATTCGCGGCGCGGTGGTGGAAGCGCGGCTCTATCCGAAGACCCCCGAGATCGACGCCTTGGTGGTCGAGGGCGGGGGTGCGATCTCGCGCACAGGCAGCGCCGAGCTGCCTGGCGAACCCCTGGCCGTCACCCCTTTTAAGGAGTTGCGGGAAGGGGGTTACGTAGCCCGGCTGCCCGAGCCTGCCCCCGGCGAGTACGTGCTGGCAGTCGTGGACACCACCTTCAAAGGGGAGGCGGCGGTGGCGGCGAAGCCCGTGCGGCTTCCGCCCCCGCCCACCGGCGTCACGGTCGCGGTCATCCTCCCGGAGACGAGCACACCTAACCGGTACTTTCTCTATGCCCTGTTGGGGTTGGCGTTGCCCGCGGTCGTGGGCGTAGGTTTCGCCCTGGCTGCCCGCGGCGACCGCGGCGCGGGTGACTAACCCTCTCTTGTTTGCAACCAGCCTGCAGCGTCCGGGGCGAAATAGGTGAGGATGAACTGCGCTCCGGCGCGGCGGAGGGCGGTGAGCGACTCGAGCACCACCCTGCGCTCGTCGATCCAGCCGCTGAGCGCCGCCGCCTTGACCATGGCGTACTCGCCCGAGACGTGGTAGGCCGCCAGCGGTTTGTGGAAGCGCTGTTTGAGCAGCGGCAGCACGTCCATGTAGGGGAGGGCCGGTTTGACCATGAGCATGTCGGCGTCCTCTTGGTCGTCGATCGAGGCTTCGCGCAGCGCGTCCCAGTAGCCGCCTGCCGGGTCCATCTGGTAGCTGCTGCGGTCGCCGAAGGAGGGGGTGGAGTCGGCGGCGTCGCGGAAGGGCCCGTAGAAAGCGGAGGCGTACTTGACCGCGTAGGAGAGGATGGGTACGTGGGTGTAGCCCGCAGCATCGAGGGCGGCGCGGATGGCCGCGACCTGGCCGTCCATCATGGCGCTGGGCGCGATCACGTCTGCGCCGGCCTGCGCCTGGCTCACGGCGGTCCTGGCCAGGAGCTCGAGTGTGGCGTCGTTGTCCACGGTGTTCCCCGCGACGATGCCGCAGTGGCCGTGGCTGGTGTATTCGCACAGGCAGGTGTCGGCCATGACGAGCAGGTCGGGGTGCTCGGCCTTGATGCGGCGCAGCGCTTCCTGGACGAGGCCGTGTTCGTCGTAGGCTCCACTGCCGACCGCGTTCTTTTCGTCTTGTGGCAGGACGCCGAAGACCATGATTCCGCCCAGTCCGAGCTGCTTGGCGAGTGCGGCCGCGCCCATCAGGCTTTCCATCGAGTGGCGCATCTGTCCGGGCATGGAGGCAATGGGCTCGGGATCCGGCCCGCGGTGCACGAAGAGGGGCCAGACGAGGTTGCGGGGCTCGAGCGTCACCTCTCGCACGAGCCGGCGGAGTCCGGGTTGGATGCGAAGTCGGCGTGGACGTTCCATGCCTTTCACGTTACAAAAAAAGCGGCAGCCGCGCGCCGCTTCCCTATAATGGAGGGCGGAGGACGCATGAACTTTCAGAAACTGCTCAAAGAAGCGAAAAAAGCGCAGCAAAAAGCTGCTGAAGTGCAGGAGAAACTCGCAGCCATGACCGTCGTGGGCAGCGCCGGCGGGGGGCTCGTGGAGGTGACGGCCAACGGTCACGGCCACGTCATCGCGGTGGCCATCAAACCCGAGGCGGTGGATCCCGATGACGTGGAGGCCCTCGAAGACCTGCTGCTCGTGGCCATACAAGACGCCCAGGCCAAGGCAGCCGAGCTCGCCGAGCGCGAGATGGGCGGCAGCCTGGGTCAGGTGGGCGACATGCTTGGGGGGCTCTTTTGAAGTACCCCGATCGGCTCCTCGCCCTCATCCGCGCCCTTTCGCGGCTTCCGGGGGTGGGGCCCAAGAGCGCGCAGAAGCTTGGACTCTACCTGGCGCAGAACAAGGCCGAGGCCGGCGAGCTGGCCGCCCTAATTGAAGAGGTACGCCGTCACGTGGGCGTGTGCGAGCGCTGCGGCAACCTGGCCGAGGGACCGCTGTGCCCGGTCTGTGCCGACCCCACCCGCGACGAGGGCGTGATCGCCGTGGTGGAGACCGCGGCCGACGTGCTCGCGATCGAGAAGAGCGGTGAGTTCACCGGGGTGTACCACGTGCTGGGCGGGGTGCTGAACCCGCTCGAGGGGGTGGGCCCGGAGGCCTTGCACATCGAACCGTTGCTCGAGCGCGCCGAGCACGCGCGCGAGGTGATCCTCGCCACCTCGATGACCGTCGAGGGTGAAGCCACTGCGGCCTACCTCAGCGATCTGCTCGCGCAGAAAGGCGTGAAGCTCAGCCGGCCGGCCTACGGCCTGCCCGTGGGCGGTACCTTAGAATACGTGGATGAGATCACGCTTGCCCGGGCGCTGGCGCACCGCCAGCCGGTGACGGAATAGGAGCGCGATGCGAGAGTTCGAGACCATCCTGAGCAACCTCGTCGTGGACGTGGAGGGCCTCTACGCTGCTGCGGTCGGCGGGGTGGACGGCCTCCTCATCGAAGGGTTCACCCGCGCCTCGGTCATCGACCTGGAGAGCGCGGTGGCGGAGCACGCCGGCCTCTTGCGGGCCACCCGCGAGAGCTACGCCTCGACGATGAGCACACCCACGATCCACGAATGGTGGGCGGTGGGCGAGCCGCTGGTGGGCTACGTGACCCCTCTATCCGACGACTATTTTTTGCTTTGCGTGGGCAGCCCCGAGGTCAACCTGGGGCGCCTGCGCGTCAAGGCGAGGCAGGCTGCGGAGGCGTTGAAGGAGGTGCTGGCGTGAGCTGGCTGAAGGAGCTGGAGGCGATACCTTCGGTGAAGCGGGCGGTACTGGCCGGCATGGACGGCTTGGTGATCGAGGAAGTGGGCCGCGGCGGCCTCTCGGCCCAGGTGCTTGCGGCCGAGATGGCGACGCTCGCGCGCGCCATGGAGGGCATCACCGGGGCGCTGGGCGAGGAGCTGCGCCGTTTTACCCTGGCCACGAGCTCGCACGAGCTGCTCGCGGTCTGTTTCAACGGCTACTGCCTGGGCGCCCTGATCGAGCGCAGCGGCGAGCGCGCCGTGGTTGGCCAGACCCTCACCAGCCTGGCCATGCGCCTGGTGGACCAACTCTAGGGGGAATTCGATGGCGATACAGGAACTGCTCGAACAACTGGCGTCCGACGACGGCGTCACCGCGGTGGCCCTCGTGGGCGAGGACGGCTTCGTGATCGAAAGCGTGCGCAAGGAGGGGGCGGCCGACATCGACTTCGTCGGTGGCGCGGCCACCTCGGCCATGGCCAGCTCGCGCGCCATCGCCGATCACCTGAAGAAAGGCGAGGTCGAGGAGGTTATGGTCGAGTACGACGAAGGGCCGCTCTTGCTTGTTCCCCTCGAGGTTGCGGGGGCGCAGTACAGCCTGGTGCTGCTCCTGAACCACGTGCAGAACCTGGGGCGGGTACGTTTCCAGCTCAAGAAGGTGCGCCCTCAAATACAGGAGGCGCTCGCGTGAGCACGGAGTTGCGCCTGGACATCGACAAGGAGACCGCCAAGGGGCAGTACAGCAACCTGGCGGTGTTCTCGCACACGCCCAGCGAGTTCTTCCTCGACTTCGCGCTGGTGCAGCCTCAGGGCGTGGCCCAGGTGGTGGCCCGCATCATCACTAGCCCCCAGCACGCCAAGGCGCTCATGCGTTCGCTGGCCGAGAACATTCGAAAGTACGAGGCCCAGTACGGGCCGATCCCCGAACTGCCGGTACCGCCTGAGTCCGGTTCGGGCCCCCAGGCCTGACGCGCAGCGAACGAAAACTGCGGCCCGGCCGGGCCGCAGTTTTTATCTTGGCTGCGCTCAAACGCGCTTGAAGAGCAGCACTGCGTTCTGCCCGCCAAAGGCAAAGGAGTTGGAAAGGGCATAGTCCACCTGGATTTCGCGGGGCTCGTTGGGAACGTAATCGAGGTCCAGCTCGGGCTCCGAGGCGGTGTAGTTGATCGTTGGGGGCACGATGCCGCTCGCCAGAGCCTGGGCAGTGGCGATGGCCTCCACCGCGCCGGCCGCGCCCAACAGGTGACCGGTCATGGACTTGGTGGAGGAGACCATGAGCTTGTAGGCGTGGTCGCCGAAGAGCTTCTTGATGGCCAGGGTTTCGGCGCGGTCGTTAAGGGGGGTCGAGGTGCCGTGGGCGTTGATGTAGCCGATCTGCTCGGGCTCCACGCCGCCGTCGCGCATCGCCGCCTTCATGGCTAGGAGTGCTCCCTTGCCCTCGGGGTGGGGCTCGGTGATGTGGTGGGCGTCCTCGCTGCGGCCGAAGCCGGCGATCTCGGCGTAGATGGTCGCGCCGCGGCGCTTGGCGTGTTCGTACTCCTCGAGCACCAGCACGCCGGCGCCCTCGGAGAGAACGAAGCCGTCACGGTCCTTGTCGAAGGGGCGGCTGGCCTTTTCGGGCTCGTCGTTGCGGGTCGAGAGCGCGCGCATTACCGCGAAGCCGCCGATGGCCATGGGGGTGACCGAGGCCTCGGTGCCTCCGGTGAGCATCACGTCGGCTTCGCCGTGCTGGATCATGCGCGCGGCGCTGCCCACCGAGTCGGTGCCAGTGGCGCAGGCGGTGACGACGGTGGAGCTGGGTCCCTGGAAGCCGTACTTCATGGCTACGTGTCCCGAGGCCATGTTGGAGATGACCATGGGGATGAAGAAGGGGCTCAGCCGGTGGGGGCCGCGCTGAAAGTAGATCTTGAACTGGTCTTCCCAGGTCTTGATGCCGCCGATGCCGCTACCGATGAGTACGCCGGTGCGCTCGGGGTCGAGCTCGCTCGCCGTCAGGCCGGCGTCGCGCAGGGCGAGCTCGGCGGCGATGAGAGCCAGCTGGACGAAGCGGTCGAGCCGCCGCGCCTCCTTGCGGTCGAGGTAGTCGTCTATGTTAACGTCCACCTCGCCGGCAATCTTTACGTTCAACTGGTAGGCGTCGGGGTCGTAGCGGGTGATGCGGCGGATGCCGCTCTTGCCCTCGAGCTGGGCTCTGTGAAAGGCCTCGCGCCCGACGGCGATGGGCGTGACGGGCCCGAGGCCGGTAATGACGACTCTTCGCATAGGTAGCAGTATACGAGGCCGCTCGTGCGCTTCCTAGCGCGGCGCGGCCTCGTTGAATTCGCTCTCAGGCGGTCTTTTCTTCAATAAATTTGATGGCGTCACCGACGGTGCGGATGTTTTCCGCTTCCTCGTCGGAGATCTCCAGGCCGAACTCGTCTTCCAGGCCCATGATCAGCTCGACGATGTCGAGCGAGTCGGCGTCCAGGTCCTCGATGAAGCGGGCCTCGGGGGTGACCTTCTCGGGGTCCACGCCCAGCTTTTCCACCACGACGGCTTTCACTTTTTCCAGAGTGTCCATTCCAACCTCCTTCGGGAGTTTATCACACGCGAAGATGCGCGTTTGGACCGGGTTTAGTGGGGGTAGAGCCCCCCGTCGATGGCGATCGTCTGGCCGTTGATGTAGGCGGCGGCGTCGGAGGCCAGGAAGGCCACGAGCTCGGCGACCTCCTCGGGCTTTCCGAAGCGGCCGGCGGGGATCGCGCTAAGGTATTCCTGCTGCACCTTCTCCGGCAGGGCGGCGGTCATGTCGGACTCGATGAAGCCCGGGGCCACGGCGTTGGCGGTGATGCCGCGCCCGCCGTATTCCTTGGCGATCGTCTTTGTGAACCCGATCAGTCCGGCCTTGGCGGCGACGTAGTTGGCTTGGCCCGGGTTGCCCATGAGCCCCACCACGCTGGCGACGTTGACGATACGCCCCCAGCGTGCCTTCATCATGCGCTTGACGGCCTCGCGGGTGAGGCGGAAGACGGCCGAGAGGTTGGTCTCGATAACAGCATCCCAGTCGTCGTCCTTCATACGGATGAGGAGGCCGTCGCGGGTGATGCCGGCGTTGTTGACGAGGACGTCAAGCCCACCGAGCTCGCTCACGGTGCGGGCAACCAGCTCGGCCGCGGCCGCGCGCTCGCTGAGGTCGGCGCCGAGCACGGCTACCTTGGCGGCGCCCAGGCGCTCGGCCTCGGCGGCCACCTCGCGGGCGGCGGCCTCCCCGCGGGCGTAGTGGACGGCCAGCGCATAGCCGCGCCGGGACAGCTCGAGTGCGATGGCGCGGCCGATGCCACGGCTGGAACCGGTGATCAGGGCGTGTTTCACGAAACCACCTCCGCGAGGGCCGCGCGCAGCCCCTCGGGGTCTTCTACCGAGAGGGCGCGCGCGTCCGGGATCGTGCGTTTGACGAGGCCGGCGAGAACGTTGCCGGAACCGAGTTCCACGAAGGTCTCGACGCCGCGGGCCCGCATGCGCTCGAGGATCTCGACCCAGCGCACCGGCGAGGTGATCTGCTCGAGCAGGAGCGCGCGGATGCGCTCGGGGTCGGTCTCGGGTTCGGCGGTCACGTTGGAGAAGACCGGGAAGCGGGGCGGGCGCAGCGCCACCTCCGCTAGGTCGCGGGCCAACGCCTCGCGGGCGGGCGCCATGAGGCTCGAGTGGAAGGGGGCGGAGACCTTGAGGGGCACCATCCGGGCACGGAGCGCCTTAAAGGCGCGCGCCACCTCGTCCACGGCCTCCTTGGTGCCGCTGATGACGACCTGGGCGGGACTGTTGAGGTTGGCCACCTCGACCCCCTCGACGTTCGCGACCACCTCGGCGACGCGCTCGGGGTCGAGCTTGAGGATCGCGGCCATGGCGCCCCGGCCTTCGGGCACGGCCTCCTGCATGTACTGGCCACGCTTGCGCACGAGCCGGAGGGCGTCTTCGAGCTCGAGCGTCCCTGCGGCCACGTGCGCGCTCCACTCGCCCAGTGAGTGGCCGGCGGCGCTGTCGGGTTCGTCGCCGCCCGCCTCGCGCCAGGCGGCCCAGGCCGCCGCCGAGACCGCGAGCAGGGCGGGCTGCTGGTTCTCGGTGAGCTGGAGGGTTTCTTCGGGCCCCTCCCACATCAGCGCGAGCAGGCCGGGGAGGGTGGCCTCGGCGCGGTCGAGCACCTTGCGGGCCGCGCTCGAGCCCTCGTAAAAGGCCCGGCCCATCCCCACCTGCTGGGAGCCCTGGCCGGGGAAGAGCGCGGCGAACACTAGGCCCCTCCCCAGGTCAGCACGGTGGCGGCCCAGGTGAGGCCGGCGCCGAAGCTGACGAAGAGCAGGTGGTCGCCTTCCTTGATTTTGCCCGCGTCCAGCGCCTCCTGCAGCGCCAACGGGATCGAGGCGGTGGAGGTGTTGCCGTAGCGGTCCAAGTTCATCACCACGCGGTCCCACTCGAGCTTCAGGCGCTCGCGCGCGGCGTCGATGATGCGCTCGTTGGCCTGGTGGGGCACGAAGAGGCTGATCTCGTCAGGGTGCATCCCCGCCTTCTCGATGGCCTCGACCGTGGCGGTGTCCATGACCCGCACGGCGAACTTGAAGACCTCGCGCCCGTTCATGTAGGCCGACGAGCTCATGCGGGTGCCGTCGGGGAGGCTGGAGGCGATGGCGGCCATATGGAGCGCGCCGCCGCCCGAGCCGTCGGAGCCGAGCACGAACGAGCGGAAGCCGTGGCCGTCCTCGACCGGGCCCACGACGGCCGCGCCCGCGGCGTCGCCGAAGAGCACTGCCGAGGAACGGTCGCGCCAGTCCACGATCTTGGTGAGCACCTCGGCGCCGATCACCAGCACCTTGCGGGCGATGCCCGCCTCGACCTGGCCGGCGGCTTGGGCGAGGCCGTAGAGCCAGCCGGGGCAGCCCGCCAGCAGGTCGTAGCTCGCCGCGCCCTCAAGCCCCAGCTGGTCGGCGACGAGCGCCGCGGTGTTGGGGAAGAAGGCGTCGGGGGTGTTGGTGGCCACGATGACCTGGTCCACCCCCACAAGGGCTTCGCGGCCGTGACGGCGCACCAGGTCCCCCACCGCTTTGACGGCGAGGTCAGAGGTATATTCGTTCAGCTCCGAGATCCTGCGCTCGCGGATCCCAGTACGGGTGGTGATCCACTCGTCCGAGGTGTCCATAAAAGACTCAAGGTCCTTGTTGTGAAGGACCTTGGGTGGAGCGTAGGTGCCCAGGGCCAGCAGCCCGACGGCCATGTTATGCCTCCGGCGTGCCGACGTCGAGGACGGGACGACCGTCGTAGTAACCGCACTCCGGGCAGACCGTGTGCGGGGGCTTCTTGGCGTGGCACTGCGGGCAGGTTACCAGCGTGGGCGCGGTAAGGGCGTGGTGGCTGCGCCGGGCGCCCTTGCGCGCCTTGGAAGTCTTCTTCTTGGGTACGGGGTGCTTCGCCATCGTTTCCTCCTATGCGTGGGTGCCCGCTGCGGGCAGACCCGCGCATTATACCATTCGGACCGGCTTTTCTCTACACCTCGTCCAGGAATTTACCCAGCTCCGCAAGAGCGCCGGGCACCGTGTCGCCCTGAACGTGGCCGCAGTCGGTGACGTTCAGATCGGCGCCGCATACGGGGCAGAGACCCTTACAGGCATCGTCGCAGAGCGCGGTGTAAGGCATGGCCAGCGAGAATGCCTGGGCGATGAAGAAGCTCAGGTCCAGGTCGGGCTCGCCAAAGTGGTAGACGTCTTCGTCGTCCTCGTTCTCGACCAGCGTGAGCTTCTCGACCTCAGGGTGGTACTCGAGCAGGTGCTGAAAATAGGCGTCCACGCGCTGAGGCGTGGGCTTGAGGCAGCGCCGGCACTCCATCATCACGGTGCCGTGCACCTCGCCCGAAAGCCAGTACTCGTCGCCCGCGCTGGAGACGGTGACGCTCCATTCGGCCTCACCCTCGAGGGGGAGCTTAGCCTCCCCGGCCTCGATGGCCTCGCGGATGACCCCTTCGGCGCTGGTTGAGCCGGGTTCTTTGAGGATCTTGGCGAGGTTGATGCTTTGGATCTCGCGTACGTCCATCCTTGTAAGTATACGCCCGAAAGCGCGTTGGGTCAAGCTGTATGCAATGGTATGCATATCTAAAGAAATAAGTTGCAATCGGGCTTCATGCCGTAAATGATTTGCTAGAATGCAGGGCATGGACAAGGTGGCGATCCTCGGCGTACCCATGGACCTGGGCGCGGGCCGGCGCGGAGTGGACATGGGGCCCAGCGCGTTGCGCTACGCCCGGCTGAACGAAACGATCAAGAAGCTCGGTTACACGGCTTACGACCTGGGCGACGTGGAGGTGCCCGTGGTCGAGACCCTCAAGATCAACGGCGGCGACTCCGGGGGGCTCCACCACCTCGAGCCCATTCGCGCGGCCTGCGAGGAGCTGGCGCGCCGGCTGGGCAAGCTGCCCGAAGATGCGCTCCCGGTGGTGCTGGGCGGCGACCACTCGATTAGCATGGGCTCGGTCAGCGGGGTGGCGCGGGGGCGGCGCACCGGGCTGATCTGGATCGACGCCCACGCCGACTTCAACACGCCCGAGACCAGCCCCACCGGCAACATCCACGGCATGCCGCTGGCGGCCCTGATGGGCCTGGGGGACGGGCGGTTGGTGAACCTGGGGGGCGCGGGGCCCAAGCTGCGCCCCGAGGACGTCGTGCTCGTGGGCGTGCGTAGCGTGGACCCGGGTGAGCGGCGGCTGCTCAAGGAGGCGGGCGTGACCGTCTACACCATGAAGGAGGTGGACCGCATGGGCATCCCCACGATTGCCGCCAACGTGGTGGCCCAGCTCGAGCGCCTGGACCGGGTGCACGTCTCCTTCGACGCTGACGTGCTCGATCCCTCGGTGGCGCCCGGCGTGGGCACGCCCGCGCCCGGGGGGCTGACCTACCGCGAGGCGCACCTGCTGATGGAGCTGTTCGCGGACGCGGGCATCGTGACGAGCCTGGACCTCGTCGAGGTGAACCCCATTCTCGACGAGCGCAACCGCACCGCCGAGATCACCGTGGAGCTGGCCGCGAGCCTGCTGGGTAAGAAGATCCTCTAGCTACCAGTCGTCGCGAATGCGCTCGTCCATCAGGATGGCGTAGACGTAGGAGGGGCCAAAGACGTCTTTGGGCACGTCGGCCACCTTCTCGAAAGGCACGGCACCGAGCGCCTTAGCGAACTGGCTCTTCTGGATCCGGACCTTGGCGGTGCTGGGTACGACCGCGTGGCCCTCGACGCGGTAGGTGAACGGCTGCCCCTTGAGCAGGTGAAAGGTCTCGCCCTGGTGCGCGGCGATGCGCGCCCATACGGCGTCGACATCGGGTCGGTCGGCGTGCGCCTCCGCGACCGGGGGCGTCCCGGCTTCGTGCGCCGGGGCGGTCGGGGCCGCCTCCGCGGGTTCGCGCTCGGGAATCTCGGGTTCCTCGGGTTCGGCTCGCTCGTCGGCCCCTTTTTCTTCCAGAAAGGCCTGGGCGATGAACCCCAGCCCCATGCCAATGAAGAGGCCGGCCGCGAGGTGGCCGAGCAGCCAGCCAAGGCCCATGCCCAGGAACATGAAGCCTACGAAGACGTTGCTGCGGTCGCGTTTCTTTCGCAAAGCCCTCACCGCCTTCCTGGAACGCTCCCTTTCATTCTAAGCGAGGGCCGCCGTCAGCGCACGGCCTCGTCGCGCCGCTGCGCCCAGCCGGCGAGGGCAGCGAACGCCACCGTGAACCCAGCGACGGCCAGCCAGTGCCCGACGTCCCAAGAACCGTCGCCGACAGCCGGCCACACCAGTTCCATCCATTGACGCGAGGGCAGGTAGGGGCTGATTTCCTGAACGATCTTTGGCAGCAGCTCCGGAGGCATCCACATGCCGCCTATGAAGGCGAGGGGCAGGTAGATCAGGTTGGCGAGCGGCAGCGCCGCCTTGGGCGTGACCAGGTAGGCGAGGGCGGTCCCCAGCATGCCCATCATCACGCCCCCCGCAGCGAGGGCCAGGAAGATGCGGGGCCAGCGCACGAGCGGGAGGTCGAGCGGTGTGGGGGCGGCGGAGGCGAGGACGAGCACCAGCGCGGCGAGCAGCGCGAGCACCGCGGCAGTGGTCACCTTGGCGGCGTTGCGGTAGAGGGGGGAGGCCGGGAGCGTGCGCACGAAGCTGCTCCAGGGGTTTTCCCGCTCGTTCGCCGTGCCCACGCCGAGCTGGAAGAAGGTGACGGTGAAGACCGCGAAGGTCATGAACGAACCGGTCGCGAAGTTCGCGGACGCGACGCTCGTCAGGCGGGTGGGGGGGGGACATGAGGAGGAACATCGAGGGAAAGGCCATCGTGCGGATGAGGAGCCCCGGGTTTCCACGAGCGCCAGCAGTTCCGCCTTGGTGTGGGCCAGCAGCAGCTTCATGGTGCCTCTTCACCGAGGGCGGCCAGGAAGGCCTCCTCCAGGCTGACGGGCAGCACCTCGAGCTCGCGGAACGCGACGCCGCTCTCGACCAGCCGGCGGACCACCGCATCGGCGTCGTTGCTCCAGAGGGTGTGGAGGTCCCCGTCGCGCTCGGCGCGGGCCACGCCTGGAAGCTTGGGCAGCGCCGGGGCGCGGAAGCGCAGCCGTCGGAGCCCCACGCGCTGCTTGATCTCCGCGGGCGAGCCCTCGGCGAGCAGGCGGCCGCGGTGGATGACGGCGATGCGGTCGGCGAGGCCTCGGCTTCCTCGAGGTAGTGGGTGGTGAGCAACACCGTGCCGCCGCCCTGCTTGAAGCGTTCGATCTCGTCCCAGAGCGCGCGCTGTGACGCTACGTCGAGGCCGAAGGCGCCATTCCTTCCTCTACAAATAGCTTACAGTGTAACAATGTCAGTCTAGCCGCAGGACGCGCGGCTCTGGGTATGCTAAGGCCATGAAGTTGATCCCCGCGGTGGACATCCAGGGTGGCAAGGCCGTGCGCCTGGTCGAGGGCGACCCCGAGCGCGAGACCGTCTACTTCGAGGACCCGGTGGGCGCAGCGCTCTACTGGGAAGAACAGGGCGCCTCGCTGCTGCACGTCGTCGATCTCGATGCCGCGCTGGGGCGCGGGGACAACCGCGCGCAGATCCGCCGCATTGCGGCGGCGCTGG
>JALSQD010000029.1 GCA_026985615.1 Thermaceae bacterium
TCAAGAAGGTCATCCGCGCCCAGGTGCGCCACGGCGGCCGCGTACCCCACATCCCCGGGTACGAAGCCGAACGTGTGGACGAAGACACCATCCAGGCCGTCGACGCCCGCCTTCGCGCTCTGCCCAAGCCGCAAAAGCGCTACCTGCACATCGCCCGCGATGGCGAGATCGCCCGCCAGCACCTGATCGAAGCCAACCTGCGGCTCGTCGTCTCCATCGCCAAAAAGTACACCGGCCGCGGGCTGTCCTTCCTCGACCTCATCCAGGAGGGCAACCAGGGGCTAATCCGCGCCGTCGAGAAGTTCGAGTACAAGCGGCGCTACAAGTTCTCCACCTACGCCACCTGGTGGATCCGCCAGGCCATCAACCGCGCCATCGCCGACCAAGCGCGCACGATTCGCATTCCGGTGCACATGGTGGAGACGATCAACAAGCTTACCCGCACCGCCCGCCAGCTGCAGCAGGAGCTGGGGCGCGAGGCCACCTACGGCGAGATCGCCGACGCCATGGGCCCCGGCTGGGACGCCAAGAAGGTGGAGGAAACCTTCAAGATCGCCCAGGAGCCCGTCAGCCTGGAAACGCCGATCGGCGACGAAAAGGACTCCTTCTACGGCGACTTCATCCCCGACGAGCACCTGGCCAGCCCGGTGGACTCGGCCGCCCAGAGCCTGCTCTCGGAGGAGCTGGAGAAGGCGCTCTCCAAGCTTTCCCAGCGCGAAGCCATGGTGCTGAAGCTGCGCAAGGGCCTGATCGACGGCCGCGAGCACACCCTTGAGGAGGTGGGCGCCTACTTCGGGGTCACCCGCGAGCGCATCCGCCAGATCGAGAACAAGGCGCTGCGCAAGCTCAAGTACCACGAGTCCCGCACCCGCAAACTGCGCGACTTCCTCGACTGAGGCGCGCCTATCCGGCCCCGGACTCGACGGCGTCGAGCCCGAGGCCTCGTCTACAATGAGGGCATGGAGCGGGTCGAGCTGGGCACAGAGGGCGCGCCGGGGACAAGCCTGAAGGTAGACGGAAACGCGAGCGACGAGCCGCTGGCGATGGTCTTCCCGGGCCTGCGCTACGGGCCGGAACGCCCCGTTTTGCACTTTACGCACCGTTTGCTGCGCCGGCAGGGCTGGACGGTGGTGGAAGTGGACTACGGCTTTACGCTCGAAGCCTTCGCCGCGGCAAGTGAAGGCGAGCGGGAGGGCTGGGTCACCGCGGCCGCCGCCACCGCCTGGACATGGGCGCGGTCCGCGGGAACGCCCAAGCTGCTCGTCGGCAAGTCGCTGGGCACCCTGGCCCTGGCCTGGCTGCTGGAGCGCGCGAACGTCCCCAAGGTCTGGCTTACGCCGCTCTTACGTAGCGACGACGTCGCCCACGCCCTGGTGCGCGACGCCGAGCCGGGGCTGCTGGTTGCCGGCGAGGCCGACCCCGCCACCCCACCCGAAGCGCTTCGCGACCTGGCGCGGCCCGGGCTGTACACCCTGGTGCTCCCGCGCGCGGGCCATGACCTCGAAAGCGAAGACCCCCTGGCCTCGCTCGAGCTCCTCAAGGACTACCTCCTGGCCCTGACGGCCTTCGTGGAGAACGCATGAAGTTCTGGAACGCCGAAGAAACCGCCCGCCGCCTTCCCTATGGCCCGCTCGCCGAAGAGCTGGCGAAGACCCTGCGCGACGCCGCTGCAGGCCGGGCACAGGCACCCCAGCGCCACGTTCACCGGCTCCCCCAGGAAGGTAGCCTGCTGCTCATGCCTGCGTGGGACGACAGCCTGGGCGTGCTCAAGCGCGTGAGCGTCCACCCCGCGAACGCCGCGCGCGGCCTCCCGCTCGTGCGGGCCGAGGTGGTGGCCTTCGACGCCGCCAGCGGCGAGCCGCTGGCCCTTCTCGACGGCGAGGCGGTCACCGCCCGCAGGACGGCGGCGCTGTCGCGCCTCGCGGTCGAGCGCTTGATGCAAGCACCCCCGCGCCGGATGCTGCTGGTGGGCGCGGGGCGGCAGGCGCGCGCCCACCTGGAGGCGCTGCTGGAGCTGGGGCTCGAGCAGGTCTTCGTTTACAACCGCACGCTCTCGCGCTCAGCCGAGCTGGCCGGTTACGCCCGCTCCCTCGGCCTCAACGCCCAAACCGTTCCCGCACCCGAGGCGGCCCGCGAGGTGGACCTCGTGGTCACCGCGACCGCGAGCCCCACGCCGGTGGTGTCCGCCGACCTCGGCGACGCCTTCGTCGTGGCCGTGGGCGCCTTCACCCCGGAGATGGCCGAGGTTCCGCCCGAGCGCGTGCGCGCCTCGACCGTCGTCGTGGACACGCTCGAAGGCGCCCACGCGGAGGCGGGCGACCTCATACAGGCGGACGTGGACTGGAGCCGCGTGCACACGCTGGCCGACGTCCTCGAACACGGCCCTGAGCTCGCGCCTCCCCTGCTCTTCAAGAGCGTGGGCTCGGCCCTCTTCGACCTCGCGGCCGCGCGGCTGGCGCTGGCTCAGGGAACGTAGAGCACCTGGTAGATGAGCTGGGGCGTTTCCGTAGTCCAGACGTCGTCGGCGGCCACCACGGCGACGACGACGTTGTGGGTGAGCTCGCTGATCTGACCCTGGAAGTCGGCGATGACCGCCCCCGAGAGGTCGGCCGCGGTCACCTTCTCGGGCAGCACCCCCGCCTTGAGCAGGCGCTCGAACGAAGCCTCGCGCAGGGCCTCCAGGCCCCGGCGCACCCGCTCGGGCTGGTAGCGCGGCGGGGGTAGCTCGCGCACCGCGATGACCTGGCCGATGGCGAAGCGCTTTTCCTTGGGCACGTAGCGGACCTGGAGCAGCACCTTGCCGTCGAGCGTCACCCCTTCGGCCCGCGCCTGGATCACGCCGGGGGCGCGCCAGTCGGCCACGGGCAGGTCCTCGGGCACGAGGACGCCGTGGAAACCCTCGACGCGCGCCTGCACCTCGGCCTGATGCACCACGCCGTCGAGAACGGGCTGGAGCGGCCCCGAGGTCCAGCGCCCCTCGGCCAGCACGGTGTCCTTGAGGTCGTTGCTCAGCTGCCGCCGGAGCACCTCGAGGCCCCGCTCCATGGCGCTGCGCTCCTGCGAGAGGCGCAGGAGCTCTTGCTTGAGGTCGAAGACCTCCTGGTTGGCCGCGGCGAGCTGGTCCTGAAGCCTGCGGTTGACCTCGCGCAGCGCGTTGCGCTGCTCCTCGAGCGCCTTGCGCTCGGCGTCGAGCGTGGTGATGTCGCCCAGGAGGCGCTGCCGCTCCTGCTCGAGCGCGTCGATTTCCTTCTGGATGGCGCGCAGCCGCGCCTGAGCCTGCCGGGCGGTGGCCTCGGCCTCCTTGGTCTGCCGCTGCGCCAACTCGGCCCGGCGAATCGCCTCGGCCTCGGCCTGACGCAGCTTGTCAAGATCTTCGAGCAAGAGCACCTGGTTTTGCTGCAAGGCGTCGAACTCGGCTTCAAGCGCCTGACGCTCGGCCGAGATCCGCTCCACCTCGGCGCGCACCCGGCCCAGCTCGACCTCGCGCTCCTCAAGCTGCTTGCGGGTCTCCTCCACCGCCTGCTGCAAGAGCTCCTTTTCGCCCTGGAGCTTACGGATCTCCTCCTCGGCCAGCTTGAGCGCCTCGGCCTTGGCCGCGAGCTCGCGCTCCAGCCGCTCCGATTCACCCAACGCCCGGGCCGCGCGCGCCTCCAGCTCGCTCACGTGCCCGCCCAAGCGCTCGACCTCGTCGCGCAGCTGATCGCGCTCCTTGCGCACCTGCTCGGCCTCGAGGATGGTCTTGCGGGCGTCGGTGGCAAGGAAGAAGAAGGCGGCGAAGGCCAGCAGAGCGATGAGCACGCCCGTCGCTACCGCGACCACGAGGGCCGTGGCGCGAGGGCGCAGCCCGAAGAGGCGCAGGTGCCTGCGCCCCACGCGCCGCCCCACGACGTCGCCCACGTAGGCGACCACCGCAGCGACGAGGAGCAAGCTGATGAGGAGCGTCCAGAGGCTCATGGGACCGGTCTAGAGCTCGAAGTCTTCCCCCAGGTAGTAGTTACGGGCACCCGTATCCCTGGCGAACTCGTCGGGGGTGCCGTGGAAGACGACCTGCCCATCGTACATCAGGTACACCCGGTCGGTGATGGCCAGCGTCTCGCGCACCGAGTGGTCGGTAATGAAGACGCCCAGACCGCGCCTCGCGCGCAGCTCCTGTATGAGGGTCTGGATGTCGCCCACGTTCTTCGGGTCCACCCCGGTGAAGGGCTCGTCAAGGAGGATGAAGTCGGGGTTGGTGGTGAGGGCGCGGGCAATCTCGAGCCGCCGCCGTTCGCCCCCCGAGAGGGTGTAGGCGTACTTGTCCTTGAGGTGCGCGATGTGAAACTCCTCAAGCAGCGAAAGCGCGGTGTCGAGACGCTCTTTCTTGGGAAGCGGCTGGTGCTCGAGGATGGCCAGCAGGTTCTCCAACACCGTCATGCGCCGGAAGGCCGAGGGTTCCTGGGGCAGGTAACCGAGCCCGAGCCGGGCCCGCCGGTGCATGGGCATGCGCGTCACGTCTTCCCCCCGCAGCAGGATGCGCCCGCCGTTCGGGCGCACGAAGCCCACCAACATGTAGAAGGTGGTGGTCTTGCCCGCGCCGTTGGGGCCAAAAAGGGCCACGATCTCACCACGCCCCAGCACCAGGTCTACACCGCGCACCACGTCCCTGCGGCCGTAGCGTTTGCGCAGACCGGTGGCCGAAAGCCGGGCTTGCTGGGCCGATTCCACCTCGGGGGATAGGACCGTTTCCATTGCAAACATCCTACCGGAACGCGCTTAAGGGCCGGTGAGAGCCCTGCAGGGCGTAGAATGGAGGTATGCGAATCCTCGGCTGGCTCCTGCTGGCGCTCGGCGTGGTGTTGATGTGGCCCCTGCTGGGCCCGCTGCTCACGATAATCATTACCCTGCTGGGCGTGGTGCTGGCGCTGGTGCTCGGAGCCACCCTGCTGGCCGTGGGATGGGTGGTGGCGCTCGTGGCCATCGTGCTTGGCCTCTTCGTGGCGGCGCTGAAGTGGGCCCTCCCCGTTGGCCTGGTCCTCCTCGGCTTATGGCTCGTCCTTTCGGAACGGCATCCAACCAAGGCCTGATCCTCGCCCTCAGCGGCGGCGGGGTTCGCGGATTTGCCCACATGGGGGCGCTGCGGGCGCTGCGCGAGGCGGGCGTGCCGATCGCGGCCGTCGCCGGCAGCTCAGCGGGCGCCTACGTGGCCGCGGTCTACGCCCTCGACCTCCCCCTGGAGGTCGAACCGCTCCTGCAGCACGTCATCGACCGCAGACTAGCCGACCTATTCATGCAAAGCGGCAACCGGCTCATGCGGCTGGCGCGCATCCAGGCGCGGCTTTTCAAGGCCTTCCGCAGTACCGCCATCGACGACGCCGAGCGGCTGCGGGAGGGGTTGCTCGAGTTCTACGGCAACGCCCGCATCGAAGAGCTGGCGTTTCCCATTGCCCTCAACGCCGCCGACCTCAACGCCGGCGAGGTGGTCGTCTTGCGCGAAGGCCCGCTGGTGGACGCCATCCTCGCTTCCAGCGCCATCCCCGGCGTATTCCCGCCCGTCCCCTGGGGTGGCCGCCTGCTGGTGGACGGCGACATCGTGGAAAAGGTGCCGGTCACCGCGGCCCGCACCCTGGGCGCGGGGCCCGTGGTGGGGCTGGACGCCTCCAACCCGGTGCGACTGCACAAACCGCACAACTCCTTCGAGGTGATGCTCATGGCCAGCGAGGCCTCGATTCGCAGGCTCAAGCGGCTAGCGCTCGAGCGCTGCGACTACGCGCTTTCGCTCATCCCCGAGAAGCCGGTCGACACCTTCGACTACTCCCAGGCCCGCGCCCTCTTCAAGATGGGTTACGAGCGGACCCAGGCAGCGCTGCCGGAGATCGAGGCGCTGCTCGCCCCAAGGCCGCGCGGCCTACTCGGCTGGCTGCAAAACGTACCCCAAAGCCGCAAACGCTAACGCCATGAAGGCAAGGCCGTAACCGTCGGCGACGAAACCCGCCCAGAACGCCAACACCGCAAACAGCCCCCAGACGAGCGGCAACGAGGCCAGGCTCAGCCCCGCGACCCGGCGCTCGGCGGGGTCGTCCTCGGCCTGGGCGCGGCGCCGCCAGGCCAACACCCCCAGGCTGATAGCGGCGGCACCAAGCCACCACGCCACCCCCACCCAGTCGGGCCAGCCCTGCGGGGTAGGCAGCAACAAGGCGGTCGCTGCGGCCAGGGCAACGACCGCGGCGTTCAAACCCAGCATGAGCAAGTAGAACTTGCGCGTCGGCGCCATGCCTCCAGGTTAATGCAGGATCCGCGCCAGGAAGGCCTGGGTGCGCTCGTGCCGCGGGTTGGAGAAGACCTGGTCGGGTTCGCCCTCTTCGATGATCTCGCCCATGTCCATGAAGATCACCCGGTCAGCCACCTCGCGCGCAAATCCCATCTCGTGGGTGACCACGAGCATGGTCATACCGCTTCGGGCCAGCTCCTTCATGGCGTCGAGCACTTCGCCCACCATCTCGGGGTCGAGGGCGCTCGTGGGCTCGTCGAAGAGCATGATCTTGGGCTGCATGGCCAGGGCCCGGGCGATGGCCACGCGCTGCTGCTGCCCGCCCGAGAGCTGCGCGGGGTACTTTTCCGCCTGGTCGGCGATGTCCACCCGCTCGAGCAGTTCCATGGCGATCTGCTCGGCCTTCTCGCGCGGCCACTTGCGCACGATGCGCGGGGCGAGGGTGATGTTTTCAAGCACGGTCATGTGGGGAAAGAGGTTGAAGCTTTGGAAGACCATGCCCACCTCCTTGCGCACCGCGTCGATGTTGCGCACATCACGGTTGAGCTCGATGCCGTCCACCACGATCCGGCCCTTTTGAATCTCCTCAAGACGGTTGATGGTTCGGATCAGTGTGCTCTTGCCTGACCCCGAGGGGCCGATGACGACCACGACCTCACCCTTCTGCACGTCCAGGTTGATATCTTTTAGAACATGTAGCGAGCCAAACCATTTGTTGACGTTTTCCATGTGGATGATGGCTTCCATGCGCTCCTCCAATTCAGCGGGTTCCCAGGCCCATGGCGCGCTCGAGCCTGCGACTCGCGTAGGACATAAGGGCTGCGCCAGCAAAGTAGACAAACATCACGAACAACAGCACCTCCCGGTCCGTACCCAGGTATTTTGGGTTCTTGGTAACAGTCAGGGCCATGTAGAGCAGATCAAAAAGGCCAAGAATGTAAACCAGGGAGGTGTCTTTGAAAATGGCGATTTCCTGGCCAATGAGGGCCGGAATCACCGAGCGAATTGCCTGGGGAAGGATGATGTAGCGGGCAGACTGCGAGCCAGACAGCCCCAACGCCCAGGCGGCCTCGTATTGCCCTTTAGGCACGCCCTGAATGCCGCCTCGCACGTACTCGGCCAGGTATGCCGCGGCAAACATAGAAAAGCCGATGCTCACCGAAATCAGGTCGGGCAGCCGCCATTGTTCGGGAACAAAAAGCGGCACCATAATCCAGGAAAGGAACAAAACCGTAACGAGCGGCACTCCGCGAATAAGCTCGATATACAAAATCGAGAGGGTCCGAAATACGGGTAGCTTCCCTGTCCGCCCGAGCGCCAGCAGCAAGCCGAAAGGAAAAGCCATCAGGCTCACGCCGATCGTGATTAAGATCGTCAAAAAGAACCCACCCCACTGGTTCGGATTGACCGCTGTAGGAAGCAGGAGGATTACGGCAAGCGCCAGCAGCGAAATCGGCGTCAGCCACTTTCTCGGAATGAGCGGTCCCAGCAGCATACCAACCGGCAAAGCCAGGAGGGCGAGGGCCAGCCAAAAACGCGTGGAAGGAAAGATCACTGGCCAGACAAGGAAGTAGAAAACCAAGGCGCCTATCCACATCCACGAGGGCGGTCGGACACGGGCCACGCTCCCATAGAGCAATCCGGATACGAGCAAGGTCAAAACGAGCATCGCCCAGACGCGCCACACCTCCTCAGGCGGGAAGGGCCCCACCATGAGAAGACGCATGTTATCGGGCACCACGTTCCACTTAGCTTCATGGAACGCCCAGTAAAGAATGCCTTTTAACGAGACGTAAAGCAAGGCAAGCGTGGCCAGTGTTAAGGCCGAATTGAAAACGCCGTTAAAAAGGTTTTTGCGCACCCAGGAAATCGCTTTCATCGGACCGCCCCCACGAGCGCCACGTGCGTGTTGTACCAGTTGATGAAGGCGCTAATGGAAAGACTTATGGTCAGGTAAACTGCCATAACGATAAGGATGCCCTCGAGGCTCCGCCCCGTCTGATTGGCGAGCGTACCATATACGTTGAAGAGCTCAGGAAAGCCTACCGCAATGGCCAGCGACGAGTTTTTCGTGAGGTTTAAATACTGGTTGCCCAGCGGCGGAACGATGATGCGCAAAGCCTGCGGGAGAATGATCAAACGCAATGCCTGGCCGTAGCTAAGTCCCAAACTCGATGCCGCCTCCCATTGACCCTTCGGAAGGGACTGGATAGCGCCACGAACAATCTCCGCAATGTAAGAGGCGGTGTATATGGTCAATGCAAGAAGGACCGAGCTGAACTCGGGCGATAGCAACGCGCCCCCTTCGACCCGGAACCCCATCTTTTGCGGCACCGAAAGCGCAACCGGCGCCTCTCTGGTCACGAGTAATCCAAGCAAACACGCACCCAAGGGTACAGCCCAGTACAGCCAGCGAGGCGGCTTCCAAAAAATGCGAACCAGCCACAAGCCCAACCACAAATAAACACCCCAATAAAAATACGGGCCGAACTGGTTCCATGCCTGTGTGGTGGTCAACCAAGGAACGGCCATACCTTTGTTGCTAAGAATGAAACCGTACCATTCGCTGACCTGCCGCAACGGCGGCAACTTGTTAAATACGGCAAGGTACCAGAAGATCATCTGGACAAGCAGCGGTGTGTTGCGAACGAACTCCACGTAAGCAAAAGAAAGGCGGTTAACGAGCCAGTTGCTCGACAGCCTACCTACGCCCACCAGCACGCCAAGGATTGTGGTGAGCACGATACCCGCCAAAGAAACTCGCAAAGTATTGATGAAGCCGGCTAGGAGGACCTGCCAGTTGGCGTCGGAAGGCTGAAAGGCGCGGATAATCCAACCGTGGCCGTCGTTGGCAAGGGTCACGCCTTCGCTAATCAAAAATCCGGCTTCCTCAAACAAAAAAGCAAAACTAAACTCAAGCCCGCGAGCCCGCATCCCCATGTACGCGGTGTAACTCAAAAATGCTAGCGTCAGGAGAACTGCAAGGAGTAAAAGGGCTTGGAACAAGATCCCAAGTTTTCGTTCGTCTTTCCAAAATGGGATGGTGGGTCCTGCTTCGTTCATGGTCATCCTTTAGGCGAGCGACCCCCGAAGGGGTCGCTCGCCTGCACAAGTTAACGGAACGGCGGCGAGTAGATGAGCCCTCCTTTGGTATAGGGGGCGTTCAAGCTACCCTCACGCGGGATGAAGAAGGGGCTGTCGGGACCCAAGTGGCGGTTGTAAATTTCGCCATAGTTGCCCACGTGGCGGATGATGCGAACCACGAAGTCGTTCGGGAGACCGAGCCCCTCGCCCAAGGTGCCCTCAAGGCCCAAGAAGCGGCGAATGCCCGGGTTGTCGCTTTTGAGCATCTCATCCAGGTTGTCCTGGGTGATGCCAAATTCCTCAGCCTGCATGGTGGCGTATACGATCCAGGTAAGAGCATCGCGCCACTTGCTGTCGTTTTGGAAGGTAAAGCCTGCAAGCGGTTCCTTAGAGAGGGTTTCCGGCAGAATTACCAGGTCGTCGGGGTTGGGGGCCTTGGCCTTCCAACCCACGAGACCCGATTTATCCGTGGTGATCGCATCACAGCGCCCCGAAAGCAGGCCATCGAAGGAGCGGGTGAAATCTTCAAAAGTTATCAGTTTGGTACCGAGATTGTAGGCCCGATCGAGATCAGTCCAGTTCTTTTCGGTCGTGGTGCCCTGGTTAGTGCAAACGGTCGCGCCTTTGAGATCGAAGACCGAGGTTACGCCAAGGTCCTTGCGCACCATGACGCCTTGACCGTCGTAGAAGTTGACCGGCAGGAAATCCACGCCCACCGAACCGTCACGGCCTGCGGTCACGGTAGTGTTGCGGAAGACCACGTCTACCTTTCCGGTCTGGATCGCGTTAAAGCGAACCTTTGCGGTCAAGGCCACGTACTCCACCTTGTTCGGATCGTCAAAGAGAGCAGCAGCCACGGCCTTGCAAAAATCTACGTCGAAGCCCTCGTAAGTCCCCGTCTTTTCGTTGATGTAGCCGAAGCCCGGGGCACCACCGTTGACGCCGCAGATGAGCTTACCGCGCTCGAGCACAACATCCAGGCGCGACTGCTGCGCCAACCCCAAAACTCCCAGTGACAGAATGACCAAAAAAACAAGCACTTTTCTCATAGGCGTCTCCTTCCAGTGCAATATGCACTTGCATTTTGCCGGACCCAAAAGGCGATGTCAAGAAATTGCAAATCCGTGCATAAGCATCAAACAGCCGCACCTCGGCGAGCCAGCGCGCGCTCGAGCCAGTCGGTGAAGAAGGTTAGCACAGTGGTGAGGATCAGGTAGATCGCCGCCACCGCAATGTAAACCTCGACCGGCCGGAATGTGATCGAAATCATCCGCTGCCCCTGGTGTACAAGCTCCAAAAGCGTGATAACCGAGGCCAATGAGCTGTCCTTGAGCAGGGCTATAACGTTGTTAACCAGCGGGGGTACCACGATTTTGATGGCCTGGGGCACAATGATGTAGCGCATTACCTGGAACGGGCGCATGCCCAAAGACATAGCCGCCTCCCACTGTCCCTTCGCGATCGCCTGAATCCCCGCGCGGATGACCTCGGCGTTGTAAGCGCCCACATTAACGCTGAGCGCGATAAAGGCGGCCCAGTACGGGGTGAGCACATCTTGGATGGGCGGCACGCCCAAGGGTTGCAGGTATTTCCAGAGCGGCTCCAGCAGAAAGGGCAGGGCGTTGTAGGCGAACAGGATCTGCACCAGGAGCGGCGTGCCGCGAATGACCCAGACGTAAAACTGCGCCGGCCAGCGAAAAAGCGGGTTCTTCGAGAGGCGAGCGATACCGGCGAACAACCCGAGAATCAAGCCCGTAATCGAGCTGATTACGGTCAGTTTGATCGTCACCTCGGCGCCCAGCCGCAGGTTGTGCGCGAAATTGGGCACCTTGCTCGCGGTAAAGTTTGTAACGGTAAAGTACCAGCGCAGCACCGCTTCGATACCATCGAAAAAAACAACGTATCCTACGGCCAGCGCCGCCAGGGCCACGACCGACCAGGCCAGCGCTTTGAGCACCCTCATGCCCGCCTCCTTCCATACGGCCGCCCCGGGGGCCACGGCCCCCGGGGCGGAAACGACAGCCTACTTACAGCGAATGTCCTTGCCGAACCACTTCATCGAGATCTGCTCGTAGACGCCGTTGGCCTGAATCTCGGCAAGCGCCTGGTTGAGAGCGGCAAGCAGCAGGCTGTTGCCCTTAGCCACGGCCATGCCGATCTCTTCCTTGTTCAGCGGCTCGGAAACCTGGAGGTTCAACCCACGCGACTTGATCGCCTCGAGGGCAGTGAACTGGTCGGTGATCCAGGCATCAATGCGGCCCATCATCAGGTCCTGCACCGCATCGGGATTGGTTTGGTAGGTCTTGAGCTGCTTGGGCTCAAACTGCTTGGCGAACTCCTCGAAGGTCGTGCCAAGCTGGGCGCCAATGACCTTACCCTTGAGCTCCTCGGGCGTCTGAGGGCCGCCCGGCCTGGAGACGATTACGTTACCGGTGCAGTAGTAGGGGTTGGTAAAGTCTACCGCCTTAGCCCGTTCCTCGGTGATCGTGTGCGAAGCAATCACGAAGTCAAAACGCCCCTGGTTGAGGGCAATGAGCATGGTGTCCCAGGCGTGAGCCTTCCACTCAGGGGTGAGCCCGAGCTGCTCGGCGATGGCGTTGCCGATGTCGATGTCAAAGCCTTCAAGCTGGTTCTTATCGTTGAAATAGTTGAAGGGCGGGAACTGGCCTTCGGTGCCGATCAGGATCTTGCCGCTCTGCTTGATCTCCGGGAAGGTGCGGTACTGCTGGGCCATGCTCAGCGAACCGAGGACCAAAACGAGGGTGCTCAACCATAGAAATTTTCTCATGTGTATACCTCCTCAACGCACGGTATGATTATACGCGCTGCTGGTGAGCGCGCAAGCGCGTTAGGATGGGCGGCATGGTTGCGGACCTGGTCATCGAAAAACTCGTGCCCGGAGGGCTGGGGCTCGCGCGCACACACGAAGGGGTCGCGCTCGTGCGCGGCGGCCTGCCCGGAGAACGCGTGCGGGCGCGACTCGAGCGCCGCAAAAACCACCTCGAGGGCGAGGTGCTGGAGGTGCTCGAGTCCTCGCCCGACCGCGAGGACCCGGGCCTGCCGCCGGGTTCGGACCTGCCGCTGCGTTACGAGGCTCAGCTGCCCGTCAAGGAAGGCTTCGTGCGCGAGTCGCTGGCGCGGGTGGCCCGCGTGGAAGCGGAGGTCCATCCCATCCGCCCCTCCCCCGCTCCGCTGGCCTACCGTACCGCCGCGCAGTTCGCGCTGCACCCCCTCGGCGGCCTAGCCTACCGGATTCCCGGCTCGGGCGAGCTCGTGCGGGTGCAGGACGACCCGCTGCTGGTGGAGCCACTGCGGGAGGCCCTGAGGCTTTTGAACACCTGGCCGCTGGTGGGCCTTGAGGAGGTGGCCCTGCGCGGCAGCCTGCGCACCGGCGAGGTGCAGCTGGGCCTCGTCGGCGGCAAGGCGCGCCACTTTCGCAAGGCCGCTGAGGGGCTGGTGGAGGCCGGCATCGCCGGGGTCTGGTGGGGGGCGGCCGACCCGCGCGGCCGATTCCGCGGGCCGACGCGTTTTCTGGCGGGCAAGGAGACGCTGCTCGAGCGCTACGGTGAGCTCGAGGTTCAGGTGGACGTGGTCAGTTTCACCCAGGTAAACCCCCCGGCTGCGGCGGCGCTCTACGCCGAGGCCGCGAAGCTGGCCGGCAGCGGAGAAAACGCGCTCGAGCTCTACGGCGGCTCGGGGGTGCTGGGCTTCTTCCTGGCCAAAAAATACGATCGGGTCACCGTGACCGACCTGAACCGGCGCAGCATCGAGAAAGGCCGCGCCGACGCCGCGCGGCTGGGGCTAACTAACGTCCGCTTCGCCCGCGCCAACGCCCGCGAGGCCGCCCGTTTCGGCCCCGCCGAGCTGGTGGCCGTGGACCCGCCGCGCGCGGGGCTGGCGCAGGAGACGCTGGCGGCGCTGGTGGAGCTAAAGCCAGAAAAAATCATCTACATCGCCTGCGACCCCGCCACCTGGGCGCGTGACGTGGCCCGGCTCGCGGAGCGCGGCTACCGCCTCGAGTTCGTGCGCCCCTACGACTTCTTTCCCTACACCCACCACGTCGAGGTTCTCAGCTACTTGACCAAGTCTACTTGACCAAGTAAACTGCAGACATGAAGCGGGTCGTCAACGTCGCCGAGGCCAAGGCCAAGCTCTCCGAGCTGCTAGAAGCGGCGCTGCGGGGGGAGGAGGTCGTGCTGGCGAAACGGGGCAAGCCGGTCGCCAAGCTCGTGCCGCTGTCCAAACGCAAGCGCGAACTCGGTTTTCTGGGGGGTCACGTACCCGACAGCTTCTTTGAACCCCTGCCTGAAGAGGAGCTGGAGGCGTGGGAACCGACTTCCTCGTAGACACGCACGTTCTACTCTTTTCCTTCTACGAACCCCACCGGCTGTCCCTTGCGGCGCACAAAGCCATCGAGAACCCCGACCACGTCCTTTACGTGTCCAGCGCCTCGGCCTGGGAAATCGCCACCAAACACCGGATCGGAAAACTCAACTACCCCGACTTGAACGTTGAGGAGCTACTCCTCGAATACCCCGCGCATCTGGCACGCTTTGGCGCGATCGAGCTCGCCATCCTGAGCACCCACGCCCTTTACGCGGGAAGCATGAAGGCCCCCCACAAGGACCCCTTCGACCGCATCATCGCCGCCCAGGCGCGGCTGGAGAACCTGACCGTCATCAGCGCGGACCCCGCCTTTGACGCGCTGGGCGTGCGCCGGCTCTGGTAGAATCGCCATCGTGCTGGCGCGTCGCATCGTCCCCTGTCTCGACGTTCACGAAGGCCGCGTGGTCAAGGGCGTCAACTTCGTCAACCTGGTCGACGCCGGCGACCCGGTCGAGGCCGCCGTGGCCTACGACGAAAGCGGCGCCGACGAGCTCGTCTTCCTCGACATCACCGCCACCCACGAGAACCGGCCGCTGGTGTTGGAAATGGTGCGCCAGGTGGCCGAGCGCGTCTTCATCCCCTTCACCGTCGGCGGCGGGGTGCGCAGCCTCGAGGACGCGCGGGCGCTCCTGCTCGCGGGCGCCGACAAGGTAAGCGTGAACTCGGCGGCGGTGGCGCGGCCCAAGCTGATCCGCGAGCTGGCCGAGCACTTCGGCTCGCAAGCGGTGGTGCTGGCCATCGACGCCAAACGGGTCGGGCCCGGCCGCTGGGAGGTCTACGTCGCCGGCGGACGCAAGCCCACAGGGCTGGACGCGGTGGCCTGGGCGCGCAAGGGCGAGCGGCTAGGCGCGGGCGAGATCCTGCTCACCAGCATGGACGCCGACGGCACCAAGGCCGGCTACGACCTCGAGCTCACCCGCGCGGTAGCCGAGGCCGTGCGCGTTCCCGTCATCGCCTCCGGCGGCGCGGGCGCGCCCGAGCACTTCGCCGAGGTCTTTGAGGAAGCCGCGGCCGACGCCGCGCTGGCGGCGAGCGTCTTCCACTTTGGCGAGATCCCCATCCCCGAGCTCAAGCGCTACCTGGCCCGGCGCGGCATCCCCATGCGGGAGGACATCGAATGAACCTGGACGCGGTCAAGTTCGACGAACGCGGGCTCGTGCCTGTCGTTATTCAGGACGCCAACTCCGGTGAGGTGCTCACGCTGGCGTGGGCCAACCGCGAGGCGCTCGAGCGCACCTTGCAAACCGGCCAGACCCACCTCTACTCGCGCAGCCGCCAGGCGCTGTGGAAGAAGGGCGAGACCTCGGGCCACGTCCAGGACCTGGTGGAGATGCGGCTCGACTGCGACGGCGACGCGGTGCTCTACCGCGTGCGCCCTCACGGCCCCGCCTGCCACACCGGCGCGCGCAGCTGCTTCCACAACCCCGTCACCTCCGAGGCGACCCCGCCCCTTGGCTGGGTGCTCGAGCAGGTCTGGCGCACGATCCAAGAACGCCTCGAAACGATGCCCGAGGGCTCCTACGTTGCCAGGATGCACGCCGCCGGCCTCGACCGCATCCTCAAGAAGATCGGCGAGGAGGCGGGCGAGGTGATCATCGCCGCCAAGAACCCGGACGAGGCTGAGCTCGCCTGGGAGGCCAGCGACCTGCTCTTCCACCTGCTCCTCACCCTGGCCGAGCGCGGACTCGAACCCGCCGACCTGGCCCGGGTCCTGAACGAACGACACCAACCCGGCTGAACCCGTGGTTTTTCCACCTTTCTTAGCCAGACCTTTTGCTAGTCTGAGGCTATGAGCATCGAGAACAAGCTGGTCCTCGAGGTCGTCCGCGTTACCGAACAGGCCGCCTTGGCGGCCAGTCGTCTTTCTGGCAAGGGCGACAAGCACGCCGTGGACGAAGCGGGCACCGAAGCCATGCGCAAGCAGCTGAACGAGATGGAGATCAGCGGCACCGTCGTTATCGGCGAGGGCGAGATGGACGAGGCCCCCATGCTCTATATCGGCGAGCAGCTGGGCAAGGGCGGGGTCGAGGTGGACATCGCGGTGGACCCGGTCGAGGGCACGAACATCACCGCCAAGGGCCTGCCCAACTCGGTGACGGTGATCGCCATCAGCGAAAAGGGTGGGCTCTTCCACGCCCCCGATATGTACATGGAAAAACTAATCGTCGGCCCGCCCGCCGCCGGCAAGGTGGACCTGAGCTGGCCGGTAGCCGCAAACCTCAAGGCCATCGCCTTCTCGATGAACCGCAGCGTCGAAGACCTGGTCGTCGTCGTGCTCGACCGTCCCCGGCACGAACGCTTGATCCACGAGATCCGCGAGGCCGGCGCGCGCGTCAAGCTCATCGGCGACGGCGACGTGATCGCCGCCCTGGCCGCCGCCATCCGCGGCACCGGCGTGCACGCGGTCATGGGCTCGGGCGGCGCGCCCGAGGGCGTGCTCGCCGCGGCCGCGCTCAAGTGCCTGGGTGGGGAGATCCAGGCCCGCTTCCTGCCCGAAGACGAAGAGCAGCGCCAACGCCTGCACGCGATGGGCGGCGACGAAAACAAGATCTACAAGACCGCCGACCTGGCCCCGGGTGACGAGATCGTCTTCGCCGCCACCGGCATTACCGATGGTGACATCCTCGAGGGCGTGCGCTTCTTCGGCGGCGGCGCGCGCACACACACGATCGCGATGGGCCACAAGACCCGGGTGGTGCGCTTCATAGACACCATCCACCTAATGGACGAGGGCGCCCGGGTCGTCATCCGCGTCTGACGCGGTCGTAACGCTCCGCCAGGTCCCGCATGCGCCCGGCCAGCGCGCTGTCCAGGCGCGCCGCGGGGTAGCGCCAGCTCCAGTTGCCCTCGGCGCGGGAGGGGTAGTTCATACGGGTCTCCGAACCCAGCGCCAGCGGATCTTGCAACGGGAAGATGGCCAGCCGGCAACGGCTTTCCAGGGCCAGCTCGATGAGCGCCCAGGGAGCGTCCTCGCAGGAGTCGAAGGCCAGCCCCCGCTCCTCCAGGTAGCGCCGCATGAATGCGAGCTCGGCGGGCGAGGCGTGCTCGCACCAGCCGCGGGTGGTGTCGTTGTCGTGGGTCCCTGTGTAGACGACGCAGTTGCCCGACTCCGGGTAGTTGTGAGGCAGGAAGGGGTTGTCCTCGCCGGTGAAGGCGAACTGCAGCACCTTCATTCCCGGCAGACCAAAGCGGTCGCGCAGCGCCTCGACCTCGGGGGTGATCAGGCCCAAATCCTCGGCCAAGATGGGCAGGCTACCCAGTTCGTCCAGGATCTTGCGGAAAAGGGCCTCGCCCGGGGCCTTCTCCCAGTGCCCGGACTCCGCCGTGGGCGCGTCCGCGGGCACCGCCCAGTAGGCCTCGAAACCGCGGAAGTGGTCGATGCGCACCAAGTCGGCCAGCCTCAGCGCGTGTCGGACGCGCTGAACCCACCAGACGAAACCGCTGCGCTCGAGCGCCTCCCAGTCGTAGAGGGGGTTGCCCCATAGCTGGCCGGTGGGGCTGAAGTAGTCGGGGGGCACGCCCGCCACCGCCACGGGCTCGAGGCGCTCATCGAGCTGGAAGAGCTCGGGGTGGGCCCAGACGTCGGCGGAGTCGCGAGCAACGAAGATGGGCATGTCGCCGATAACCTGGAGCCCGCGCCCATGAGCCTCGGAGAGAAGGGCGCGCCACTGGTCGAAGAAGACCCACTGGGTCCAGCGGTGGAAAGCGGCGGCTTCGGCCAGGCGCTCGCGTGCCGCCGCGAGCGCAGCGGGGTCGCGGTATTTGAGGGGATCGGGCCAACGCCACCAGGGCGCGCCTCCATGCTCGTCCTTGAGCGCCCTGAAGAGGGCGTAGTCCTCGAGCCAGTGCGCGTGTTCCCACTCGAACGCGGCGAGGGCTTGGCGCCCCTCTGCGTCTGCGCGCTCGCGAAAACCGGCGTAGGCCTCGCGCAGCATCGGCCAGGCCCAGCGGTAGGCGAGCCCGTAGTCCACCCTTTCGAAGGGTCCGCCCGGAGGATCGGCGCGCCGCAACCAACCGCGCGCGGCCAGGGCTTCGGGGTCGATTAGGTAGGGGTTGCCGGCAAAAGCGGAGAACGCCTGGTAGGGCGAGTCGCCAAAGCCCGTGGGACCCAGAGGCAACACCTGCCACCAGCGCGCCCCCGCCGACTCGAGCCAGCGCAGGAAGCGCCGCGCCTCCGCCCCAAGGTTGCCGACGGGATACGGACCCGGAAACGAGGTGGGGTGCAGCAGCAGGCCGTAGCTGCGCGGGAGCTCCATACCTCCATGGTAACGCTTCCGCACGCGCTAGCGCAGCGTGGCCCAGGGCGGCACCCAGAGGAACCAGGTGCGGTACGGGGTCAGGTCGATGGGCCGGCCGTGCTCGTCTTCGAGCTGCAGACCCTCGCCCATGCGCCAGATCACCGGGACGCGCCTGCCCTCGATGTAGAGGGCCCCGTGTCCCTTACTGAGGTCGAGCGCCAGACGGCCCACGTCATCGATCACGCGGGCCTCCACCCGCAGCACCACCACGCCGGTCACCGGCGGCGCTTCCCGGGCCAGACGGCCGTTGCGGTACCAGCGGTAACCCTGACCGTCGTAACGGAAGGCGCTCACGTAGTCGGGGGCGTAACGAACCTCCACGCGCTCACCCGGTGGCGCGTCCGGGGGCGGGCGGTACGCCTTGCCCTGGAGGACGCGCTTGTGGTCGAGGCGCAGACGGTGAAGCTGCTTGCGCAGGTCGGGCCCCTCGACATAGGTGTTGTGGGGCGGACGCCTGCCCGGGTCGCGCTGGAAGAGGGGGTCGTAAAGGCCGTCGAAGGTTACCAGCCCTTCTCGCTCGATCATTGCCAGCGCCTCGGGGCTGCCGCCAACGTGCAGCGCCACCGCGCCCATGGCCTCGGCCAGGCGCAGCGCGTAGGGGCGGGCGGAGCGAACCGGACCGATCTTGCCCTTTTCGCCCCCCTCAAAGCGCACCAGCAAGCGGGTGACCCCACCCTCGACCGGCACCTCGTGGACCTGGACCGCCCACTCCAGGCCCCACTGGGGCCAGGCGGCGGCGCTGTTGTCGATGAAGGCCAACACCGGCCGCAGGCGCTCGAGCTTGTAGGGCTCCTCTCCGGGACCAACCGCGCCCCCCTGCGTGGGCCCGGCCTGCGGACTCGTAGCCGGCGCGGGTGGGGCGGGCACCTCTTCACCGCCGGCCAGCGGCTGGGCCGCCGGTGGCGCCGGAGCTAGCGCTGGCGCCGCAGGCGCTGGGGGCGGGGGAGTCGGCGGCGCAGGCGCAATCGGCGCGGGTCCCACCGGGGCGGGCGTGGGTAAGGCGACCGGCGCCGGGGTGGTCGGTACGGCCGTGGGGGGCGCCGCCGGCACGGTCGTAGGGGCGGGAGTGGTCGGCGTCTGCATCGTAACCGGCGCAGCAGGACCAGGCGGCGCGGTCTGGGAGGGCGCTTCAAGGGGCGTCTCTCCCGGCGCGAGCGGCTCGGTCTGCGGCGCCGGAGGCTCGGCGACGGGCTCGGGCTGGAGGGCTGGCGGCGCCTCAGCCACCTGGGGCGCCGGCGCGACCTGGGTCGCGGGCTCGGGCTGGGGCAACGGCACCTCGGCCGCCTGGGGCGCGGGTTCTGGCACCGCCGGTGCCTCCTGGGGCGCTGGCGGCGCGGCAGGTTCAGCGGGCTCTGCCGGCTCGGCTTCGGTGGGCGGGGCTGGCTCGGCCTCGGCCAGCGGCTCGGGCAAGGGCACCTCAGCCGGCGGCTGCGGCTCCTCCTGGGCAGGCTCGGGCGGCACCTCTTCGGCCGCGGGCTTGGGCTCCTCGCGCGGTGCAACCGGGGGCGCGGGCGGGGCCTCGGGCGCGGGAGTCTCGGGAACCGGAGCCTGTTCCTCCCCGGTCACGGGTGCACCCTGATCGAGCTCGAGCAGAAGGTAGCCGGTGGCCTCGGGCGGGGGCGGCGCGGGGGTCCAGACCAAGAGCAGGAAGACGAGCACCAGTATCGCCGTCGAGGCCAGCGCGAGCAAGAACGCGCGCCGACGCCGGCGCGAGGTCTCGTCTTGAGCGCCAAAGAAGGCCTGCACCTCCACCGCCTTCCTAGGGAACCGCCGCGATAGCTACGCGCTTGGCGCCCGCCTGGCGGATCAGGTCCATCACCTGGACGACGCGGCCGTGGGGGGTCTTGCGGTCCGCCCGCAGGATGACCGTGCCCACCGGATCCTGGGCGAGGGCCTTCTGCAGCGAGGCCAGGAGCGCAGCGTCGTCTACCGGCTCGCCCTTCCAGAACGCCTGACCGTCCGCCTGCACCACCACCGTGGGCGCCCCTTCAGGGCGCGCCTCGCCCGTGACCGCCTGCGGCAGGTCCACCGGCAGGCCGGTCTCGGGCGTGATGAAGGTGCTGGTGACCATGAAGAAAATGACAAGTAGAAACACGATGTCCACCAGAGGCGCCAGGTTGACCGTGGGCTCGCGCCTACGCCTGCGGCTCGCCATGGTGCACCTCGGCGAGGATGCCCAAAAACTCCTCGCGGCGCTGCTCGAGCTCGCTCAGAATGTCGTCCACGCGCCCGGCCAGGTAGTGGTAGGCGATGAGCGCGGGAATGGCCACGATCAGGCCCGCGGCGGTGGTGAAGAGCGCCTCGCCGATGCCGCCCGCAAGTAGCTTGGCCGTCGTCTGGCCCTGGGTGGCCAGCACGTTGAAGGCGCGGATCATCCCGCTCACCGTTCCCAGAAGGCCCAGAAGCGGCGCCACCTGCGCGGTCACGCTGAGCATGCCCAGCCCGCGCGAAAGCCGCGCCTCCTCTTCGAGCAGCGCGGCCTTGAGCGAGGCGTCCACCGCCGCCACCCCGAAGGGGACGCGGGCAAGCCCCGCAAGCAGAAAACGCCCCAGCGTGCCGCCATGGGCGCGCGCCGCCTCCAGCGCCACCTCGGTCTGCCCGCGGCGCACCGCGGCGTCCACCTCCCGCATCAACCGCTCGCCGCCCACCTTTTCACGGCGCAGCGCCAAAAAGCGCTCGAAGAACACGTAGGCCGCGTAAAGGGTCAGCAGGAGCAGGAGGACGAGGATCCAACCCCCCTGTTGAATCTGCAACATAATGCAATCGTACCGCCACGCCATGAGAAGTGCTTTACGCCCGCCGAACGGTTTAGGATAGAGGGCGTGATCAAGGTTCTCGATCCCGCGCTGGCCCGGATCGCCGAGAAGGTCGAGGCTGGCGAACGGCTCAGCTTCGAGGAGGGCCTCACCCTCTACCGCACCCGCGATCTCAACGCGCTCATGCGGCTGGCCGACCTCGTGCGCCGCCGCAAGCACGACGACCATACCTACTTCGTGCACTCGCTGCGCTTCTCGCAAACCAACATCTGCTACGTGGGGTGCACCTTCTGCGCCTTCGCCAAGCGCTTCGGCGAGGAGGGTGCCTGGGACTGGAGCGTGGAGGAGTCGGTGGCCTGGGTGCGCGAGCGCTACGAGCCCGGCCTGACCGAGATCCACATCTCCAGCGGCCACCACCCCCGCCGTCCCTTCGACTACTACCTCGAGCTCGTGGCCGCGCTCAAAGAAAACTTTCCAGGCGTACAGGTCAAGGCCTGGACCGCCGCCGAGATCCACCACTTCACCAAGATCGCCCGCACCGACCACCGCACCGTGCTGAGCGAGCTGAAGGCCGCCGGCCTCGACGCGCTGCCCGGCGGCGGCGCCGAGATCTTCGCCGAGCGGGTGCGCCGTCAGATCGCCAGGAGCAAGGTCAACGCCGAGGGCTGGCTCGAGATCCACCGCACCGCCCACGAACTGGGCCTGCCCAGCAACGCCACCATGCTCTACGGCCACATCGAGACCCTGGAGGAACGGCTCGACCACATGGACCGGCTGCGCCAGCTCCAGGACGAAACCGGCGGCTTCATGAGCTTCATCCCGCTGGCCTTCCAACCGCTGGGCAACAGCCTGGCCCAGAACCTGGGCAAGACCGAGTTCACCACCGGACTCGACGACCTCAAGAACCTCGCGGTCGCGCGCATCTACCTCGACAACTTCCCCCACATCAAGGGCTATTGGGCGACGCTCACCGCTCCGCTGGCCCAGGTCTCGCTCGACTGGGGGGTCTCCGACATCGACGGCACCCTCATCGCCGAGTCCATCGTCAACGCCGCCGGCGCAACCTCGGGCCGCGCCATGACCAAGGAGGGGCTCGCCCGCATTATCAAGCGCGCCGGCCGCCTGCCGGTGGAACGCGACGCCCTGTACAACGTCGTGCGCGTCTACGACGCCGTAGCCTGATCGCCATGGCCTACCGCATCGGTCTCCCCCACTACGCCAACACCGCCCCGCTGGTCCACTTCCTCGAGCCTCCGCGCGGCATTGAGCTGCGCTTCGGCGTGCCTACCGAGCTCAACCGCTGGCTCGTCGAGGGCGATGTGGACCTCTCGCTGGTCTCGAGCTACTTCTACCTTGGCGAACGTGGCGCGCTCAGGGCGCTGCCCGACTTCTCGGTCGCGGTGCTGGGCTCGGTCTACTCGGTCAACCTCTTCCACCGCAAGCCCTGGGATGCGCTGCGTCGCATCGCCCTCACCAGCGAGTCGGCCACGAGCGTGCGCCTGCTCGCCCACCTGCTCGAGCAAAGCGGGGTCGAGGCGGAGCTCGAGCCCACCAACGTCGGGCTCGAAGGCCTCGACCACTACGACGGCGTGCTCCTCATCGGCGACCGCGCCCTCAAGGCCTACGCCGGCCTGCTCGACCGCACGCCGCCCTCGGTGCACGCCCTGCCCACCCGGCCGGCCGGCATCTACGTCACCGACCTGGCCATGCGCTGGTTCCGCGCCACCCACCTGCCCTTCGTCTTCGCGGTCTGGGCTACCCGCGCCGGCGAGCAGCCGCCGCCGGAGGTGGTCGCGCTCCTGCGCCACGCCCGCCGCACCGGACTGGGCCGGCTCGCCGAGGTAGCGCGGGCCGAGTCCGAACGGCTGGGCATTCCCGAGACCCTGCTGCAGCACTACCTCTGGAACTTCCGCTACCACCTCGAGGCCCCCGACCGCCTGGGGCTCGAGGCCTTTGCCCAGGCCGTCGGCCTGGGCGGGCCCGAGGAGTACTGGTCGGTCTAGCGTAAAGCGCCCCGCGGTCGCGGGGCGCTTTCAAGCAACCGCGAGGGGCTACTTGACCACGCGGGGCACCACCGTCGCGGTGCGCTCCTTGCCGTCGCGCACCACCTTGAGGGTGAGCTTCTCACCAGGCTTGAGGCTGTAGAGCACCGCCCGCAGGTCGGTGATGTCGTAGATGGGCTGGCCGTCGGCCTCGACGATCACGTCGCCGCCCACGCCCAGCTCGATGACATTGCCGTCGGGCGTCTGCAGGTAGATGAAGTCCTTGGCGCCCTGCAGGCCGGCCTCCTCGGCGGGGCTGTTCTTCTCGACCTCCTGGATCACCAGGCCGTAGTCGGGAATCTTGAAGCGCTGGCGCACCTGTTCGGGGTAGTAGCGCGCGGGCAACACGGTCACGCCCAGACGCGGGTTGTTCTTGACGATCTCCTCTGCGGTGACCTGCTTACCCGCTTTCATATCGGGAATGTACTGCTTGGCCAGGTTGATGGGGATGGCGAAGCCGATGCCCGCGAACTGCGGCACGCCGTTGGGGTTGATGATGGCGGCGTTGATGCCAATGACCTCGCCACGCGAGTTGAGCAGCGGACCGCCCGAGTTGCCCGGGTTGATGGCGGCATCGGTCTGGATCAGTTTGGGAATGAGCGAGCTCTCGGCGCCGGGGTTGGTGCGGATGGCCGAGACGATCCCCTCGGTCACGCTGAACTCGAGACCGAAGGGGTTGCCGATGGCGATGGCCTTCTGCCCCACCTTGATCGTGTCGGAGTCGCCCAACGGAATGGGGCGCAGCCGGTCGGCGGGGGCGTCCACCTGGAGCAGCGCTAGGTCCAGCGGCGGCGCCGAGCCCACCAGCTTGGCGGGGTAGGGCTTGGGGTCGTTGTGGAACTTGACTTCGATCTTGTCCGCACCGTCCACCACGTGGAAGTTGGTGAGGATGTAGCCCTCCTTGTCGATCACGAAACCCGAGCCCGTGCCCTGGCGCGGCGGCTCGAGATAGGGCCCGAAGAACGGCGCGAACTGCTCGAAGCCCGGCGGGAGCTGGGGCTGCACCACCTTGGGCGCCGAAGCCACCGAGACGTAGACCACCCCGTCGCCGTAGGCCTCGACGATGCCGATGGTGTTGCGCTCGTTCTCTAGGAAGGCCTCGGGCTGCTTGAAGGGTTCGACCTCCTCGCCCGTGGCCTGCGCCCCCGGCAGGTTCCACGTCAACGCGATGGCGGCAACGATGAGGACCCCAACGAGGCCGAGGAGCGATTTTCTAATCCACATCTTATATTCACCTCCGCATCTAATCTTAGTCCCCTCGTATTAAGTCGGGGTGAGGAACGGCGCGCCCGCGGGCGGCTGTGTATCCTGAGGGCGTGAGGGTATTCGCCATCAACCCCGGCTCCACCAGCACGAAACTTGCCCTGATCGAGGCTGGCGAGGGGGGCGTGGAGGTGCTGCGCGAGCGCACGGAGCGGCACGCGCCCGCCCCCACGCTCTCCGAGGACCTCGAGCGCCGGCGCGAGCTCGTACACGAACAGGCCCGCGCGTGGGCGCCCTTCGACGCCATCGCCGCGCGGGGCGGGCTCATCGGCCCCGTTCCCGCGGGCGTCTACGAGGTGGACGAGGCCATGGTCGAGCTCTGCCTGAGCGCGCGCCACGGCGCGCACCCCGCCAATCTGGCCGCGCCGCTGGCGCTCGAGCTGGCCCACGAGCACGGGGTGTCCGCCTTCGTCGTGGACCCGCCCACCGTGGACGAGCTCGAGGAGGTGAGCCGCATCAGCGGCGCGCCAGGCATCCCCCGCCGCAGCCGGGTCCACGCCCTCAACCTGCGCTACGTCGCCCGCAAGGTGGCCCGCGAGCTCGGCGCGCGGCTGGACGAGGTGGCCCTGATCGGGGCGCACCTGGGCGGGGGCACCTCGGTGGCCCGCTTCAGCCAGGGGTGCATGGTCGACACCAACGATGCCCTGCTCGGCGAGGGGCCCTTCAGCCCCAACCGCGCAGGCACGGTGCCCATTTACGGCGTCATCGAAAAGACCCTCGAGCTCGGCCGTGACGGCGCCCGCGTCTTCTTCGGGCGCGAGGCCGGCTTCAAGGGGCTTCTGGGCGAAGACGACTTGCGCAAGCTGGAGGCGCGCATGGACGAGCCCCCGGTACTTTTGGCCGTCGATGCCTATGCCCTCGGGGTGGCAAAATACATGCTGAGCCTGGCCGCGGGGGAGCGCCCGCGGACGTTCTTCCTCACCGGAGCGGGCGCACGCTTCGGATACGTGGCCGAAGCGGTTCGCCGGCGCATCGAATGGGCTGCGCCGGTGGTGCTCGTTCCCGGGGAGTTCGAGATGGAGGCCCTGGCCGAGGGGGTGCGCCGCGCCCTCGCAGGCGAAGAGAAACCGAGGCGGATACGAGAGGTTGCCCATGGAAACGCTGGACTTTAGAGAGATACAGCCCCTTCGCGATATGACCAGCCTGCTCGAACTGGCGCGGCTGATCGCCCAGGTCAAGGGGCCCAAGAAGGTCGCGGTCGCAGCTGCTGAAGAAGCCCACGTCATCGAGGCGGCGAACGAGGCCCGCATTGAGGGGCTGGTGCACCCTGTGCTCTTCGGCAACCCCGAGCGCATCCGCCGCATCGCCAACGAGCTGCGCATCCGCACCCAGAACCTCGACATCCGCCCCGCCAAGAACCCGGTCGAGGCCGCCGAGCTTGCCACCAAGCTGGTTTCCAGTGGCGAGGCCGACATCCTCATGAAGGGCATGGTGCAGTCGTCCGACTTCCTGCGGGCGGCCCTCAACCGCGAGTGGGGCCTGCGCACAGGGCGGCTGCTCTCACACGTTCTGCTCTACGAGGCCAAGGGCTACGATCGGCTCTTCTTCATGTCGGACGGGGCCATGAACATCAACCCCGACCTCAAGGCCAAGATCCAGATCGTGGAAAACGCGGTGCGCCTGGCCCACCTGCTCGGCATCAACCCGCCCAAGGTGGCCCTGCTGGCCGCCGTGGAGGTTGTCAACCCCGAGATGGACACCGCAGTGGAAGACGCCATCATCGCCAAGATGGCCGACCGCGGCCAGATCAAGGGCGCCATCATCGACGGACCCCTCGCGCTCGACAATGCCGTGAGCGAGGAGGCCGCGCGCATCAAGGGCATCAAGAGCCCCGTCGCCGGCAAAGCCGACATCCTCATCGTGGACAACATCGACGTGGGCAACGTCTTCTACAAGAGCCTCATCTACTTCGCCCGCGTTCGCGGAGCCGGCATCATCATGGGCGCCCGCGCACCGATGGTGCTCACGAGCCGCGCCGACCCCGAGGAGGTCAAGTTCCTCTCGCTTGCGACCGCGGTGATCGCAGCCGAGCGGGCCCAGTACCTCGACGAAGCCTGAACCGGCCACCCTCCCCAGGGCGATTGTCCCTTTAGATCCTTGAATATCCTAAGAAAAAGTAGTATATATACCCTATATCGCCAAGTGCGCAGGAGTGTATGGACGCAGCCCCTGCGCCATGGGAGGGTAGATATGAAGGAGAGGATGGATCATCAGGAGACCCAGGGTTTTCGCCGCCGCGAGTTTCTTCGTCGCGCCGGCGCTTTTTCTGCCGCACTGGGGTTCTTCCCCACCGTCACCCGTATGGCGCGCGCGCAGACGCCGCCCAAGGCCAACGAGGTGATCATCGGCAAGGATCCGCGCCTGATCGTGCACAACTCCAAGACCGGCGTGCTCGAGACGCCGCTGGAGATCCTGCGCGAATACGAGATCACGCCCAAGCAGCTGCTCTTCATCCGCAACAACCAGGTGCTCGAGGGCGGCAAGACGCTCGAGACCGCGCCGCTCAAGGGCTGGCCGGTGGAGATCGTGGGAATGGTACTCAGGCCCGCCCACTTCGACGCCAGCGTACTCAAGGAGCTGCCCCAGCACGAGGTCAAGATGGTGCTCCAGTGCTCGGGCAACGGCCGCAACTTCTTCGCCAAGTACGGGGCCAAGGCCTCGGGCACCCAGTGGCAGCACGGCGGCATGGGCCAGACCGTGTGGAAGGGCCCCAAGCTCACCGACGTGCTGGCCCACTTCAAGGTGGAGCCGCACGCCGCCGCCCGCTTCCTCACCGTCAACGGCCGCGACCTACCGCCCAAGACCGGCGGTCGGCCCGACTTCGAGCACAGCCTCCCCTGGTCGAACGACCCCGAAAAGGACTGGATGGGCCGCGAGGTGGCCGAGAACGCCATTCTCGCCATCGAGATGAACGGCGAGCCGATCCCGCTCGTGCACGGCGGGCCGGTGCGCCTGATCGTGCCGGGCTATTACGGCACGATGAACGTCAAGTGGGTCGGCCAGATCCGCTTCGAGGCCCATGAGAGCTTCAACTACAACCAGGTCTTCCGCTACCGCGTGCCCCTCTACCCCGTCGAGCCGGGCCAGTTCGACAAGAAGAAGCAGGGCTACGGCAACTCGCGCCCCAACTGGCGACAGAAGATCAAGGCAGTGGTCTTCGGTCCCCTCGACGGCGAGGAGGTGCGTGCAGGCACGGTCAAGTTCTGGGGCGTGGCCTGGAACGACGGCGTCCAGCCGGTCGAGCAGGTGCTCGTCTCCGCCGACCGCGGCAAGACCTGGGTCTCCGCCAAGCTGCGCCAGCCCGACAGCCCCTACAGCTGGTACAAGTGGGAGGTCTACCTCCCGCTCAGCCAGGGCGAGCGCGAGGTCTGGGTGCGCGCCATCGACCGCTGGGGCCGCGCCCAGCCACTCGACGGCGTAGTGGACTGGAACCCCTCGGGCTACGAGTGGAACGGCGCCGACAAGGTGAAGGTATCGGTGGTGTAACGGTGAACCTTCGTCAACTCGTGCGCACCTCCCCAGGTTTCCTTCGTAGCGTCGGGGTCGCCGCCCTATTGGGGCTGGCGACCCCGACCCTGGGCCAGACCCTGCCGCAGGGGCCGGGCGTGGACCTCGTCTACACCAAGTGTCAGATCTGCCACGACCTCACCTACCTCGTCGACACCGCAGGGGTGGACGCCGCCACCTGGGAGGGAATCCTCTCCGACATGATCGACTTTGGCGCCCCGGTGAACGAAGAGGAGCGCGAGGTCATCCTGAACTACCTCTCGACCTACCTCGGCCCCAACCCGCCGGCGGAGGAAGCGCTGGCCGAGCAGGCCGAGGTCGGCGAGATCGACGCCGCACAGGCCTACGCCACCAACTGCGCCGGCTGCCACCAGCCAGAGGGGAAGGGGCTCGCAGGAGCATTTCCGCCGCTGGCGAACAACCCCGCCCTCGTGCGCGACCCCACCTACGTCGCGCGCGTCGTGCTCTTCGGCCTGAGCGGCGAGATCCAGATGGGCGATGCCACCTTCAACAGCACCATGCCCCCGGTGGCCCACCTGGACGACGCCACCGTGGCCGCGCTGGTCAACTACCTCTTGCAAACGTTCAACGCCGATCTGCTGCCCGAGGACTTCGAACCCCTGCGGCCGGAGCAGGTGGCCGAGCTGCGCGCGAACCCGCTCGACGCCAAGGAGGTCCTGAAACACCGCCCCGCGGCAGGACCCTAGTTCCCGTCCCGCCGGGCACCTCCCCCCTGCGGCCGTGCGGCCGCAGGGGCTTCGTTATTCTGCGGACTCGGTTCCTAAAGGCAGGCGGGCGATCTCGATGAGGTCGCCGCCATCGTCGTCGGTCACGAGCGCGACCTCGCGCACCATGAACGACTTGCGCGGAGGCGGTGGCAACTTGCGCGCGAGCTCCTCGGCCTCCTCGTCGCTGAGTCCGAGGGCCAGGGTGAGGTGGGGGATGTAGCTGGGGCCCTCGATCTCCTGTTCGGGTTCGGCCAGGGGCTCGAGCGCGTGATAGAGCCGCTTGAAGGGGCCGCCCCCGTAGGCCCGCAGGTAGACCACGCCCCCGGCAAAGGTGCGCCAGTCACCCAGCCGCACCCGGAAGGGCTCGTGGCCGCGCAAGATGCCCTCCACACCTCTTCGCAGCGCCTCCTGGCTCCAGCGCCACTTGAAGGGCTGACGCAGGTTCAGGTGGGGCGGGCCGTAGCCGGAAACCCCGTGCTCCTTCGCCAGGGCTTCCATCCACTCCCGCAGGTCGTCGGGGGGCCAGGCCAGTACGCCGTACACGAGAGCCAGTATACTCCGCTACTCGCTCCACTCCTGCGCCCGCTCGGGGTCCCAGGGGTAGACGATCCAGGCGTCGGTGTCCTCGCCGTAGAAGTCGGGCGCGTCGTCGGGGAAGCGGCTGTGCTTGGGCTTGTAGTGCAACACCGCCACGGTGGGCACGCCGCCGGCCTGGGCCGCGCGCTCGCGCACGGCCACGGCCGTCTTGCCCGAGTCCCAGACGTCGTCGACGATCAGCACCCGCTTGCCTAGCAGCAGCGCATCACCGGGGAACTGCAGGAAATGCGGTTCCTCGAGCACCTGCTGCTCGCCCTGGTAGAACATCACCGCCGCGGTCATGACGTTGCGCAGGTCCATCGCCTCGCTCACCAGCGCCCCGGGGATCATGCCCCCGCGGGTCACCGCGAGCACCACGTCGTAGTCGTCCCGGTCGAGCTGAGCGATGAGCCGGCCCGCCAGGCGGGTGATGTCGTCCCAGTCGAGGATCACCTTGTTCATTCGCCGTTTCCCTCCTCTGCGCTGTCGAGGTCGAAGGCGCTGTGAATGGCCCGCGCCGCGGCCTCAGCATACTCGGCAGGGATGACCACCGAGATGCGCACCTCGCTGGTGGCGATCATCTCGATGTTGGCACCCACGCTGGCCACGGCCTCGAACATCTTGGAGGGTACGCCCGGCGTCGAGGCCAGCGCCACGCCCACGATGGAGACCTTGGCGATCTCGGGGTTATAGCGCACCTCGCCGCCGATCTCGTCGGTGAGCTCGCGCAACACGTCGAGGGCGTCCTGGGCGTAATCCTTGGGCACGGTGAAGGCCATCTGCGTGCGGCTGGCCTCGTGCCCCGGCACGCCCTGGATGATCATGTCCACGGCGATGCCGCGCTCGGCCAGGGCGTCGAAGACGCGGCTGGCGATCCCAGGGCGGTCGGGGATGCCCACCAGGCCGATCTGGGCCTGCCCTTCGTCGATGGCCACTCCGGTCACGGGACGGTCGAGTTTCATGGCTTCCTCCGAAACGATGGTGCCCTTGCTGTAGTTGAAGGCGCTGCGCACATGCAGGCGCACGCCGTAGCGTTTGGCGTACCAGACGGCGCGGGGATGGAGCACCTTGGCCCCCAGCGCCGCCATCTCGATCATGGGATCGTAGGCGATGTGGTCGAGCTTGCTGGCCTCGGGGATGCGATGGGGATCGGTGGTGTAGACCCCGTCGGTGTCGGTGAAGATCTCGGCCTCGTGCGCCCCCACGGCGGCGGCCAGCGCCACCGCGGTGGTGTCGGAGCCGCCCCGCCCCAGGGTGTTGAGCTCCCCCTTGGGGGTCGTGCCCATGAATCCACCCACCACGGCCACGTAGCCCGTGCGCACGGCCTCGAGGATCTTGGTGGGGCGCACCTCGACGATGCGGGCGTTGGTGTAGCGCCCGTCGGTGGTGATGCCAATCTGATGCTGGACGAAGGCCCGCGCCGGCAACCCCAGCGCCTGGAGCTGCATGGCCAGGAGCGCGGCCGACTTCTGCTCGCCGGTGGTGGTGAGCAGGTCGAGCTCACGCGGGTCGGGTCTGGGGTTGACCCGCTTGGCGAGGGCGATGAGCTCGTCGGTGCTGCGGCCCATGGCCGAAACGACGACGATCAGGTCGTGCCCCTTTTCGCGGTAGTGCTGAATGCGCTGGGCGACCTTGTGGATCCGGTCCAGGTCGCCCACGGAGGTGCCGCCGTATTTCTGTACGATTAGCGCCATACTTAAGTGTGTATATTATCACAAGCCGCTCGTGACCCTTATAATCGGCCCATGGAAATGTTGCGCATCGCGCTCCTGGGGGCCGGCACGGTCGGCAGCGGCTTCGTCAAGCTGCTCGACGAGCACCGGGGGCGCTTCCGTGCCCTGGGGCTCGAGCCCGCGCTCACGGGCATCCTCGTCCGCGACCCCGCCAAGCCGCGCCCGGGCTGGGTTCCCCGCGGCCTGCTCACCACCGACACCGACCACGTCCTCGCCGAGGCCGACGTCGTGGTCGAGCTCATGGGCGGCACCCAAAAGGCCGGCCGCCTGGTCCTGGGCGCCCTGGGCGAGGGGCTGCCCGTAATCACCGCCAACAAGGCGCTTCTGGCCGAGCGCTGGGACGAGCTCAAGCCCCACGCGCTCGAGGGGCTGCTCTACTACGAGGCGAGCGTTATGGCCGGCACGCCCGTCATCGAGCCGCTCGCGGGCGCGCTGCGCGGCAATCGCACGCTCGAGCTGCACGGCATCCTCAACGGCAGCACCAACTACATCATCGGCCGCATGGAAGACGGCCTCGGCTTCGCCGAAGCTATGGCCGAGGCCCAGGCCAAGGGCTTCGTCGAGGAAGACCCCTTCCTCGATATCGGCGGCGTCGACGCCGCCCACAAGCTCGCGGTGCTGGCGCGCCTCGCCGTGGACCCTGATTTTTCCTGGGAAAGCGTGCGCCAGCGCACCCGTGGCATCCAAGACCTGAGCCGCGAGCAAATCTTCGCGGCCGAGGCCGAGGGCAAGCGCATCCGCCTGGTGGCGAGCCTCTACCCCCGCGGTGGGCGCTGGGAGGCCGCCGTACGACCGGTCAAGCTGCCGGCGGACCACCCGCTCGCCCACGCTGCGCTCTCGCGCAACGCCCTCCTCTACCGCGGCGACGCAGTGGGCGAGGTCTTCATCAGCGGCGGGGGGGCAGGCAGCGCGGTCACGGCCAGCGCCGTCGTGGCCGACCTCTTGCGTATGCTCGAGGGCTACCCCGGCCATCCGCCGCTGCCCGAGGCCGTGCCCGCGCCCGACTACGAGCCCGAGATCCTGGAGGAGGTGTGACCGTGCGACGCCCGCTCATCGAACGCTACCGCTCCCGCCTGCCCGTCGGCCCCGAAACTCCCATCGTCAGCCTGCTTGAGGGCGACACCCCGCTGGTCCCGCTCGAGGGGCCGCCGGAGGCGCGCGAGCGTGGCGTGCGCCTCTTCGCCAAGTTCGAGGGCGCCAACCCCACCGGTAGCTTCAAGGACCGCGGCATGACGATGGCCGTGAGCAAGGCCGCCGAGCACGGCGCTGCGGCCGTCGCCGCCGCCAGCACCGGCAACACCGCCGCCTCCGCCGCCGCCTACGCCGCCCGCGCCGGCATGAAGGCCATCGTGGTCCTGCCCGCGGGCTACGTCGCCACCGGCAAGGTGGCCCAGAGCCTGGTGCACGGCGCGCGCATCGTCCAGGTGAGCGGCAACTTCGACGACGCCTTGCGGCTCGTGCGCGAGCTCACCGAGAACTACCCCGTGACCCTGGTCAACTCGGTCAACCCCTTCCGCATCCAGGGGCAGAAGACGCTGGCTTTCGAGGTGGCTGACGAGCTGGGCCGCGCCCCCGACTACCACGCCCTGCCCGTGGGCAACGCCGGCAACATCACCGCGCACTGGATGGGCTACTCCGAGCTCTACCAAGACGGCACGATCGAGGCGCGTCCGCGCATGCTCGGCTTCCAGGCGGCGGGCGCCGCGCCCATCGTACGCGGCGAGCCGGTGGGGCGGCCCCAGACGGTGGCGACCGCGATCCGTATCGGCAACCCCGCGAGCTGGCAGGGCGCCCTCGCCGCCCGCGACGAGTCGGGCGGGGCCATCGAGGCGGTGACCGACGAGGAGATCCTGCGCGCCTATCACTACCTGGCCGGGCGCGAGGGGCTCTTCGTGGAGCCCGCCTCGGCGGCAAGCTTGGCTGGGGTCTGGCGCTGGCTGCGCGAGGGGCGCATCGAGGAGGGCGCCACAGTGGTGCTCACGCTCACCGGCCACGGCCTCAAGGACCCGGGTACGGCCGAGCGCGAGGTGCGCCTGCCCGACCCGGTGGAGGCCAGCCTCGACGCGGTCGCGCGCGCCGCCGGGCTCTAGCTCACCGAGCCCCCACGCGGCTTGTTACACTGACGCTATGGAACGAAGCGCCTCCAAGGAACCCTTTCCCGGAGCCTACTACGCGGGGCTCTTCATCACCCTCGCCGTCCTGCTCTTCATGATCGTGGTGGCCAGCGCCCTGCCGCCGGGCCCCGCGGGCGCCTTCTTCGCCTTCTTGCTCGGGCTCACCGTCAGCCCCAAGTACGCCCCTTACTTCGCCGTGGCCGGCGCGCTGGCGGCGGTGATGGGCTTCGCCGGGCGCGAGCCCATGGTGGCCTGGGGCGGCGTGGCCCTGGTGGTGGCCGAGCTGATCGTCCTCTACTGGAACCGCCGATGAAGCTCTCCCCCGAACGCACCACCCGCGCCATGATGATGGCCGGCGCGATCTTTTACTTTTACTGGACTTTCGTCGAGCCCAGCCCGGGCGGCCAGGCCCTGGCGGTGGGCACGCTCTTCGGCGGCGCCTCGTTCAGCTACGGCCCCAAGCCGCGGGCCGTGCCCTTCGCGCTCGGCTTCGCGGCGCTGCTATTCGCCCTGCACCTGTGGCGCGGGCAGCCCGTGCTCTTCGCCGAGGGCTATCTCATCGGCGCGGGGCTGCCCTGGCTGATCTACCGCTTCGCTCCCCGGTCCGCATGAGCCCCGGCAAGCTTAAGAACCTGCTCACCTGGGCGGCGCTCTTGCTGCTGGCCTACTGGAGCTTCATTCAGCCTGACCCCGAGGGGCTGGCCTTCGCGCTCGGGCTGTTGCTGGGGGCGGGAAGCCTGATCGTGCGCGGGGGAAACGTGGAGCTCGTGGTGGCGGTGGCGCTGCTGGCGCTCGCCGTGGGGCTGCTGGAGCTCAAGAACGGCGTCGGCCCCGCCTACGCGTTCGGGCTCCTGAGCGGCTTCCTGGCGCCGCTGGGCGCGGCGCGCTGGTCGTCTCCCAAAGGATAGTTAGGGCGCGTTCCGCAACAGTTCGATGGCGCGCGCCAGCTGCTCGGCCTCACCCCGCACCTCGACGTCGGGCTCCACGCCGCGCCCCTCCCAGGTGGGGGCGCCGATGGGCGCGAGCACGCCGCTGGCCAGCATGGCCACGCCGCCGTCGGGGAAGCAGTAAGGCAGCACCACCTCGGTGTTGCCCGCCGTGGTCACGCCCACGAGCCGGGCCCGGCCAGCGCGCTTGAGCGCCCCCGCAAGGCCCTCGGCCGCCGAGTGAACGTTGCCGTTGATGAGCACGACCAACGGCTTCTCACTCTCGGGCCGGCCCCAGAAGGGCAGAGTGGGCTGGGGCGTGACCCCCTTGGTGCGGGTGACGATGCGCCAGGGAAGCCCGCGCATGAAGACCCCCGCCACCTCGGCCATGACGAGGGCGAGGCCACCGGGATTGTCACGCAGGTCGAGCACGTAGCCGCGCACGCCGCGCTGCTCGAGCTCGCGCACCGCCTCGGCGAGCTCCGCAGGCACCGTCTCGTCCACCAAGTTGGCCACGCGCAGATAGGCCACGTCGCCGTAGAGGCGGTAGCTGAAGGCCTGGGCGTAGGGGCTGGGCTCCTCGCCTCCGCCGGCCTCCTCATCGGTGGGGCCGGCCTCTTCCGCGGGCGCACCCTCTTCCGAAAGACTGGGCGGCTCGGGCCTGGGCGCGGGGAAGGGCAGCGGCAGGCAGGCCGCGCCCCGCAGCGCCGCCCGCGCCTCGGCGGGGGCGAGCACCTGCGAGTGGTCGTCGCCGAGCTCGGCGTACATCTCGTCGAGGAGGCGGTAGACCTCGTCCCAAGAACCGGCCCGGGCCACCTTCTCACGGTAGCGCTCACCCACCGCCTGCCAGCCCACGCCACCGTAGCTGGTGTCCCAGTAGAACTCGGCCACGAGCTTCCAGGCCTGTTCGAAACGCTCGAGGAAGGCCGCGTTCGCGGCCTGAGCCGCGGGCAGCATGGCCGCCAACACGAAGAGGAACAAGGCCATTCGCCTCACGTCTCCACCTCCTCACCCCGTCCGTGCACGCGCACGAGCGTGTGAAAGCGCCCGGTAATGACCTCGAGCCCCTTCTCCACTGCTTTGTCGAGGTTGTCGCCGGGAATGATGGGCACGCCCATGGCGCGCGCCAGGGCCTCGAGGTGGTCCTGGATCATGCGCAGGGCTGCGAAGTTGTCGAGGTACTTGTCCATGGACCTTCGCCCCGCGGTCTCGCGCTCGCGCAGGCGGAAGCGGCCCTTGTGCACCTTCTCGTCGCGCACCACCACCAGCATGGGGATCTGCACCACCTCCGACCGCAAGGGGTGGTTGAGGAAGCCCGGGACCACGTGCACCCCCTCGATGACCACCGAGGTACGCTCGCGGGCGTTGCGCTCCTGGATGGCGCGGATGCCCACGCTCACCCGGGCCACCTGGTCGCGGAAGCCCTGCAGGATCACCTCGTCGCTGGGCTCGCCCTTGACCCCCAGCACCTCCACCAGCGCGCGCCAGGCGTCGAAGGAGGAGGTATGCAGGGTGGGCACCAGGTCGCGCGAGGTAGTGGCCCGCAGGATCTCGCGCACCGAGTCGGTGGAGGTCATACGGGTGATGCCCAGGCGGTAAGCCAGCGAGGCAGCGAGCGTGCTCTTCCCCACCCCGCTCACGCCGCCGATGAGGATGTGCATGGGGCGCTCGAGCCGGCGCACCGCGCGCAGTACCCGGTAACGCTCGGCCGCTTCCTCGCCGATGCGGCGCTCCAGCAGCTCGGCCACCCGCCGGCGCAGCTCGTTGCGGTCCACCACCCGCTTGCCCTCGCGGATGAGCTCGCGCTCCACCTCACGGGCCATGCGGTAGGCACGGTCGGGGCTCAGCCCCGCCGCCATGAGCGACTGCGAGAGGATGCCCTTGGAGAAGGGCACGCGCGGCTCGCCGCCCTCCTCGACCACGAAGATGCCGCCACCGTACTCGAGCCGCTTTTGGTAGCGCTTGCGCGCGTCCTTGCCATACTGCTCCTTGATGACGCCGGCGACGAAGTCCTCGAGCTCGTCGGCGTCGAGGCGCACCTTGCCCGCCTGACGCAACGCCTGCTCCACCCGTTTGGCGAGCTCGTGGGCCTCTCCCAGGGAAAACCCCGCCTCCTCGAGGCTGCGCACGAGCACGCCCTTGGAAAAGGGGCGCTCGCCGTGTTCGTCCTCGATGAGGATCTCCTCGAAGGTCTGGGTCTGCCGGGCCACCCGCTTTGCCGCCTTTGCTCCGCACCGGCGCTCGACCTCCTCGATCATGCGCTCCTTGAGCTCGTCGCTGCGTATCTCGGTGCGGCCACTGGCGCGCAGCGACTGCTCGATCGCGTGCGCGATCTCATCGGCCACCGGCACCTCCACGCCGGCGTTGACCAGCGACTCGACGACGAGCCCCCTGGAGAACGGCCAGCGGAGGCCGCGCGGAGTGGTTACGAAAATCTCCGGCATCGCCGCATTATAGCGCCGGGAGATTAAAGGTTTGTGCGCCCCTGAACGCGCTTTCGTTGACAGCCCCATGCACGCGTGCTAGCATGAACCCTGCTACGGGGCGCCGTAGCCAAGTGGTAAGGCAGAGGTCTGCAAAACCTCCATTCGCCGGTTCGAATCCGGCCGGCGCCTCCACTACGCGGGCGCGTAGCTCAGGTGGCTAGAGCGCTACCTTGACACGGTAGAGGTCGGAGGTTCAAGTCCTCTCGCGCCCACCAGAAAACCCCCGGTCTGGCCGGGGGTTTTGCCTTTGGCGCGCGGGCTAGTGGGGCGGGTGGGAGATCAGGTAGACCGCGGCGGAGCGGGTCGGGAAGAGGAAGAACTGGATGAAGAGCTGGCGCTCGCCCGCCTGCCACTGCTCGAGCACGAAGCGGTCACCCTCGCCCAGGGGCTGCTCCTCCTGCACGGCGCGCTCGTAGCCCGCTTTTTGCAGGGCGAGCTCGAGCGCCGCCTTGAGCACCGTGGTGTCACCCTCCACCAGGTAGCAGACGCTCACCCAGCCCTTCTCCTGCAGCGGCTCCCAGAAGCCCTGCGGTACCGGGCAGTCGTCGAGGCTCAGTTGCTCGACGCCACTGGGCAGGAGCACGCGGGGGTCGTAGTCGAAAGCGGGCGCGGTCTGGGCCAACGCCAGCCCCCCGGCCAGCGCCAACAACGCGAGAAGACGTTTCATGCCGCCCACTATACCCGGCAGGGGTTTTTGAGTAGCGAAATACATGCTTATTATTATGCTATGAGCGTAATCCATGCTAAAATGCGGGCGATGCGCTCCTTCGCACCCCGCGCCCCCCTGGCCGAGCGCCTGCGGCCCAAGACCCTAGACGAGGTGGTGGGGCAGGAACACCTCACCGGACCGGGCAGGCCCCTGCGAGTGATGCTCGAGCGCGGCCGCCTCCGCTCGATGATCTTTTGGGGCCCGCCAGGCACCGGCAAGACCACCCTGGCCCGCATCCTGGCCGAGGGGGTGGAGGCGCAGTTTATCGCCATGAGCGCGGTGAGCGCGGGGGTCAAGGAGGTGCGCGCCGCGGTCAAGCAAGCGCTGGAAGCGGTCGAGGAAATTCGCTCGACCGTCCTCTTCCTCGACGAGGTGCACCGCTTCAACAAGGCCCAGCAGGACGCCCTGCTGCCCCACGTGGAGTCGGGGCTGCTCACGCTCATCGGCGCGACCACCGAAAACCCCTCTTTCGAGGTCAATCCGGCGCTGCGCTCGCGGGCGCGGGTCTACGTGCTCAAAGCCCTGGGCGAAGATGACCTGGTGCGGGTGCTCGAGCGCGCCCTCATCGCCTCCGAGGGCCTACCCGAGGTCGAGGCCGACGCCGAGGCGCTGCGCCTGATCGCCGCAGCGGCGATGGGCGACGCCCGCCGGGCGCTGAACGCGCTCGAGCTCGCCGCCGAGCTGGGCGGTGGACGCGTGACCCTCGACGCTGCCCGCGAGGCCCTGGGCGCTGGTCAACCGGTCTTCGACAAGGGGGGCGAGGCCTTCTATGACCTTATCAGCGCCCTGCACAAGAGCGTCCGCGGCTCGCACGTGGACGCCGCGCTCTACTACCTGGCCCGCATGCTCGCCGGCGGCGTAGACCCGCTCTACGTGGGCCGCCGGCTGGTCCGGATGGCCAGCGAGGACGTGGGTCTGGCCGACCCGGGGGCGCTCAGGCAGGCGCTCGCGGCGGTCGAGGCCTACCAGCTCCTCGGCAACCCCGAAGGCGAGCTGGCACTGGCCCAGGCCACCGTCTACCTGGCGCTCGCGCCCAAGTCGAACACGGTCTACCGCGCCTTCACCGCCGCGCGCCGGGCAGTGGAAACCCACCCCGACGCCGAGGTGCCGCTGCACCTGCGCAACGCCCCCACCCAGCTCATGCGCGACCTGGGCTACAGCAAGGGCTATGCCTACTACCACGACGACCCGGAAGGCAGCTTCGCTCAGCGCTACCTGCCCGAGGAGCTCGAGCCCCTGCGCTTCTTCGACCCGCGCGGCGAGGGCTGGGAGCGCAAAGCGGCCGAACGCTACCGCGAACTGCTGCAGCGCTTCCGCACCGCCCGCGCGCGCGAGGAAACGCGCAACCGCTAGCTTAGAAGCCGTAGGCCGCGGAAAGGCTGAGCAGCGGGCTGCCGTCCTGCCCCACCAGGAAACCGCCCTCGAACATCCAGGGCTCTTGACGGTAGAGCAGACTGGCGCCGCCCAGCCAGGTGCTAGCCAGATCTGGCATGTAGACGTACATGCCGCGCCCGGCCACGGTCACGCCCGGCGCCACGTCGACCAGCAAGGCCACGTCGGCGGTAAAGGGCAGACCCGTAGTGCCGTCGGTAAAGACGAGCCAAGGCAGGGTGAGGCCACCGGCCACGCTGAAGCCGTCGGCTACCTTCTGCTTGACGCCACCGCGCAGCCCGATCTGGGTTGAGATGCTGAACTCGGTGTTGCCGTTGCCCCAGGCATAGGCCAGGTAGGGCATCGCGCCCACGCCCGGACTGTCGGAAGAAAGGGCAGTCACGCCCGTGAGCCCCACCACGATCTGCTGTCCGTCTACGGGCTCAGCCATCTGAAGGTTGGCCACCGGCAGGCATGCCGTAAGCAGCGCAGAAAGCGCCAGCGTAATCAGTACCCCCCATGTTTTCATACCTTCAGGATAGCGCAACCCCCTCCAGGGCGGAGGATTGCGCTAGGCGACCGCCTCGCCCGGGATCAAGCGGCGCGCCGCCTTGCGCAAGCGGGCCCGCTCGCGGGCGAAGCGCTCGAGCACCCCCGAGCCGTTGAACCCCGCGGGCGCCAGCTCCGGCGGCAGGCCGGGGTCAAAGAAGAGCACCTTGCGCGCTTCGTGCACGAGCCGAACAAGCTCCACAAAGGCGCGCTCGGCATCGGGCTCCTGGGGCAGCGCGTCCATCTGCGCCTCAAGCGCGGCGTAACTGCGCTGCGCCTCCTCCAAGTGGAAGGCGCGGGCTACCAGCTGGTCCTCGGGCTGGCTGCCGGCCCGCTCGGCGCGGAAGAGCTCGACGTAAGGCTCGAGCTCGTAGTAGCGCACCAGCTCGCGGGTGGCCTCCAGGTCGGCCGTGGGGCTCACCCACACCCCGGGTGCGGGGGTACCGTAGCCGAGCAACACCAGCTCGTTGCGGAATTTGTCGCGCTGGCTGCGCAACCCCTCGGGCACGGCGTAGACCAGGATGCGCCACAGCCGATCCCAGGGGACGTCGTTCATCTCGCACAGCCGGCGGCGCACCTGCCGCACCTGCCAGTAGACTCGTGGACTGAGCCGGTAGTATGCGCGCCGCCCCTTGCGCTCGGGAATGACCCAGCCCCGCGCCGCCGAGCGTGAGACCGCCGCCCGCACCGCCGGCTCACTAAAGCCCAGCATCTCCATCCAGCGCACGAGCTGCCCAATCCATACGGTGTCGTCGGGGTAGACAAGCTCGGTGTAAAGGGTGAAGAGGGTGGAGCGCGCCCGCATTGGACCCAGTTTACTCCCGCGCGCGGGTGCGCACTCGTTCAGCCAAATTCCGCACGACCTCGGCGAGCGGCTTAGTCGCCCGCTCGCCGGTGCGGCGGTCGCGCACGGCGACGATGCCCTCTTCCATCTCCTTGTCGCCGACCACCAAGATCACCGGCACCTTCTGGGTCTCGGCGTCGCGGATCTTGGCGTTCATCCGCTCGGGGCGCTCGTCCACCTTCACCCGCAGCCCCGCCGCCTCGAGCTCGACCCGCACCTTCTGGGCGTAGGCGTTATGGCGGTCGGTGATGGGCACGACGACGACCTGCACCGGCGCCAGCCAGAGCGGGAACTCACCAGCGAAGTGCTCGATCAGAATGCCGATGAACCGCTCCAGGCTGCCGAAGGGGGCGCGGTGGATCATCACCGGCCGATGCTCCTCGCCGTCGGCGCCCTTGTAGCTGATGTCGAAGCGCTCGGGCAGGTTATAGTCCACCTGGATCGTGCCAAGCTGCCACTCACGGCCCAGCACGTCCTTGACCACGAAGTCGAGCTTGGGGCCATAGAAGGCGGCGTCGCCCTCTTCGATGGTGTATTCCAGCCCCGCCTCCTCACAGGCCTCCTGGATCTGCCGCTCGGCGACGGCCCAGTGCTCGGCGTCGCCCACGTACTTGTCCGAGTTGGGGTCGCGCACCCCGATGCGCGCGCGGAAGTCGCTCAACCCCAGGGTGCCGAAAACCTTGAGCGTCAGGTCGAGCACGCCCAAAAACTCCTCCTTGACCTGCTCGGGGGTACAGAAGATGTGGGCGTCGTCCTGGGTGAAGCCGCGCACGCGGGTGAGGCCATGGAGCTCGCCCGACTGCTCGAAGCGGTAGACGGTGCCGAACTCGGCGAGCCGTAGCGGCAGCTCGCGGTAGCTGCGCGGGCGCATGGCGTAGATGCGCACGTGGTGGGGGCAGTTCATGGGCTTGAGCAGGTAGGCCTCGCCGTCTTCGAGCTCCATCGGCGGGAACTGGCTGTCGGCGTAGTAGGGGTAGTGGCCGCTCGTCTTGTAGAGCTCGAGGCTACCGATGTGGGGGGTGGTGACGAGCTCGTAGCCGCGTTCGATCTGCTCGTTGCGCATGAAGGCAATCAGCTCTTCGCGCAGCACGTTGCCCTTGGGCAGCCAGAGGACGAGCCCCTTGCCCACCATCGGGTCGATGTGGAAGAGCTCGAGCTGACGGCCGAGCCGCCGGTGGTCGCGCTTTTTGGCCTCTTCCAGCTGCCAGAGGTAGTGGTCGAGCTCTTCTTTGGATCTAAAGGCTACGCCGTAGATGCGCTGCAGCATCGGCCGCGTCTCGTCGCCGCGCCAGTAGGCCCCTGCCACGTGGGTCAGCTTGAAGTGGGGCGGAATCTTGCCAGTGCTGGGCACGTGCGGCCCGCGGCAAAGGTCGGTGAAACCCTCCTGCTCGTAAAAGCTAATCTCATCGCCCTCGGGCAGGTCTTCGATCAGCTCGGTCTTGTAGGGGTCCTTGCCGCGGTAGCGGGCCAGGGCCTCTTCGCGCGGCAGGGTGTAGCGGCGCAGCGGCAGGTTCCGCTTGATGATCCGCTGCATCAGTTTTTCGATCTCGGGCAGGTCGGCATCGGAGATGGGCTCGGGGGCGTCGATATCGTAGTAGAAGCCGTTTTCAATCACCGGCCCGATGCCCAACTTGACCTCCTCGGGGTCATAGCCCTTCTTGGCGAAGAACTCCTTCACCGCCTGGGCCATCACGTGGGCCAGGGTGTGGCGGAAGAGCTGCTGGTACTCGGGGTCCTTGCGGGTGATGATCTGGACGGTAGCCCCTTCGGGCAGGGGTTTGAAGAGGTCGTAGAGTTCGCCGTCGACGATCGCGCCCACGGCCTCCTTGGCCAGACTGCGGCTGATCTTCTCGGCGACGTCCCTGGCCGTGGCCCCCGCGGGCAGCTCGAGCTCTTTTCCATCCGGCAGGAGAATCTTCATGGTTCCTCCAAAAGAACGGCCCGCGTCCATGCGGGCCGGGAGCGGAGGCCTGCCCGCTCCCCTAGCGCGTAGTGGTCGCACGTCGCGCCATATTGCGTTCATGCTACCGCCGTCACATGCGCGGCGTCAATGTAATGGGGGGTGAGATATAGGGGGGTAGAAAAAGTAGGAAAAATCGGTTTCGTGTTTTGGCAAACTGCGCCAAACCCGTTTGCGTGCTTTCAAAAACAAAACTACATCCCATACCCCACCTCCTACCTCCTCCTTTTCCAGCCCCATCCATAAGCCGCGAGCTACAGGCCACAGGCCATGCCGCCGCCGCGAGCTACAGCTACGCAATGCGCGCCGGAAGCCACGCAGCACGGACGGCGGCCTTCCTTGCCTTTTCCATGCCGCCTCGTTAACGTAAATAGGATGAAGGATTACTACGCCATCCTGGGCGTATCCCGAGACGCCAGCCAGGAGGAGATCAAGAAGGCTTACCGCAAGCTGGCGCTCAAGTATCACCCCGACAAGAACCCTGGCGATCCCAGCTCCGAAGAGCGCTTCAAGGAAATCAACGAGGCCTACGCCGTCCTTTCCGACCCCGAGCAACGGGCCCGCTACGACCGCTTCGGCACCGCCGACCCGCGCCAGGCCCACCCGGCCGACCCGGGCGTGGGCGACCTCTTCGACCTGCTGGGCCAGATGTTCGGCTTCAACGTAAACGTGGGCGGCGCCCGCCGCAGCGGCCCCCGCCGTGGCGAGGACTTGGAGGCGGTGGTCGAGGTCACCCTGGAACAGGCGGCGGGGGGCGGCGAGGTGGAGGTTCGCTACCGCCGCCTGGTCCTCTGCGAAGCCTGCGGCGGCGCCGGCGGCGAGCAACAGACCTGCCCCACCTGCGGCGGCGCCGGTCGGGTGCGCCAAGTGCAGCAAAGCCTTTTCGGCCAGTTCGTCACCGAATCGGTCTGCCCCCACTGCCGCGGCCGCGGCTACCTGCTGCGCGAGACCTGCCCTACCTGCGGCGGACGCGGACGGCTGGAAAAACAGGAGCGCATCAAGGTCACCATCCCCGCCGGCATGGACGAGGACGACCTGCTGCGCGTTCCCGGCGCGGGCAACCAGGCTGCCGGCGGCGCCGGCGACCTTTACGTGCGCGTGCGCATCAAGCCCCACCCCGGGCTCAAACGCGAGGGCAAGAACCTGATCTATACCCTCAAGTTGGGCCTGGCCCAGGCGGCGCTGGGCAGTCAGGTCAACGTGCCCACCCTCGACGGCGAGGTAAGCCTCGACGTTCCTCCCGGCACCGAGCATGGAGCCGTCTTCGAGCTGGAAGGTAAGGGCCTGCCCGACCCCCGCGGCGGCCGCCCCGGCCACCTACGGGTGGTGGTGGAGCTAGCGGTGCCCAAGAAGCTCTCGCCCCGCGCTCGCGAGCTCCTGCGCGAATACGCCGAGGAGGTAGGTGAGGAGGTGCCGGCCGAGGGCTGGTGGGAAAAGGTGCGGAAGAAGATATTCAAATAAGCGGGATGTGGGTTGTAGGAGGTAGGGTGTAGGACCTCCTCATATCCGTTGCCGAGACAGGCTGGCCGCTTGTCGGTCGCATAAATATCCATTACGATGTTGGGAGCGCCGGGAGGCGCGGTTTACTATGCCGGCACGCAAAGACCTGAAGACGATCCTCATCATCGGTTCCGGGCCCATCACCATCGGCCAGGCGGCCGAGTTCGACTACTCCGGCACCCAGGCGGTCAAGGCGCTGAGGCGCGAAGGCTACCGAGTGGTGCTGGTGAACTCGAACCCGGCGACGATCATGACCGACCCGGCACTGGCCGACGCGACCTATATCGAGCCGCTGCGGCTCGAGTTTCTGGAAAAGATCGTCGCCCGCGAGCGCCCAGACGCCCTTCTGCCCACGCTAGGCGGGCAGACGGCGCTCAACTTGGCGATGGAGCTCTGCGAGGCGGGGGTGCTCGAGCGCTACGGCGTGGAGCTGATCGGCGCCAACTACGCCGCCATCAAGAAGGGCGAAGACCGCGAGCAGTTCCAGGCCGCCATGAAGAAGATCGGCCTCGACGTGCCCCGCGGCCTGATGGTCTCAAGCCTGGAAGAGGGCCTAGCCTTTGCCCGCGAGGTCGGCTATCCGGTCATCGTCCGCCCCAGCTTCACCCTGGGCGGCAGCGGCGGCGGCGTGGCGGCCAGCGAAGAGGAGCTGCGCGAGCTTCTGGGCCGCGGACTGCGCCTCAGCCCGGTGCACACCGCTTTGGTCGAGGAGTCGATCCTCGGCTGGAAGGAGTACGAGCTCGAGGTGATGCGCGACCACGCCGACACCGTGGTCATCATCACCTCGATCGAGAACGTGGACCCGATGGGTGTTCACACCGGCGACTCGATCACCGTCGCCCCGGCGCAGACCCTCACCGACGTCGAGTACCAGAAGATGCGCGACGCCGCCAAGGACATCATCCGCGAGATCGGCGTCGACACCGGCGGCTCCAATATTCAGTTTGCCGTCAACCCCAAAAGCGGCCGGCTGGTCGTCATCGAGATGAACCCGCGCGTCTCCCGCTCCTCGGCGCTGGCCTCGAAGGCCACCGGCTACCCGATCGCCAAGATCGCCGCTTTGCTGGCCGTGGGCTACCGGCTCGACGAGCTGCCCAACGACATCACCAAGAAGACCCCGGCCTCCTTCGAGCCGACGATCGACTACGTGGTCACCAAGATTCCCCGCTTCGCCTTCGAGAAGTTCCGCACCCTGCCCAACACCGCCGGTGGCTTTTCCACCCGCCTGGGCACCCAGATGAAGAGCGTGGGCGAGGTGATGGCCACCGGCCGCACCTTCAAGGAAAGCTTCATGAAGGCGCTGCGCAGCCTCGAGTTCGACGTCTCCGCCGACGTGGCCGACCTCTCGGTGCCCGAGCTGGAGAAACTGCTCGAGCCCAACCCCAAGCGCATCTTCGCGGTGCTGGAGCTGCTGAAGCACGGCACCCCGGCCGAGGAGATCGCCGCCGCCACCGGCATCGACCGCTGGTTCTTGCACCATTTCAAGGAGATCGCCGCCGAGATGGCGCGGCTCGAGGCCACCAGCCCTTCCGAGCTGAGCCCCGCCGAGCTCTACGCCCTCAAGCGCAAGGGGCTCTCCGACGCCCAGATCGCCACCGGCGTCGGCCTGGAAGAGGCCGAAATCCGCGAGAAGCGCCACGCCGCCGGCCTGCGCCCGGTCTACAAGACGGTCGACACCTGCGCCGCGGAGTTCGAGGCCTACACCCCCTACCACTACTCGGCCTACGAGGTGGAGGACGAGGTCAGCGACAAACAGGGCCCCTCGGTAGCCATTCTCGGCTCTGGCCCCATCCGCATCGGCCAGGGCGTCGAGTTCGACTACTCGGCGGTCCACGCCGTCTGGGCACTGCAGGAGGCCGGCTACACCACCCTGATGGTCAACTCGAACCCGGAGACCGTCTCGACCGACTACGACACCGCCGACAAGCTCTATTTCGAGCCGCTGACCGCCGAGGACGTGCTGGAGATCCTCGAGCGCGAGCGGCCCGACGGAGTGATCGTCCAGCTAGGCGGGCAGACGCCGCTCAAACTGGCACGGGCGCTGGAGGAGGCGGGCCAGCCCATCTGGGGCACCTCGCCGGCCAGTATCCACGCCGCCGAAGACCGCCAGGCCTTCAACCGCCTGGCCGCTGAGCTGGGCATTCCCCAGCCGGCGGGGGCGGTGGCGGCGGACGAGCGCGAGGCGCTGGAGCACGCCCGCCGGCTGGGCTACCCGCTGATGGTCCGGCCCAGCTACGTTTTGGGCGGACGGGCCATGCAGGTGGTTCAGGACGAAGACGAACTCAAGGCCTACCTGAGCCAGGTCTACGCCGAGCTAGCAAGCAAACCAACGATCTTGCTCGATGCTTACCTGGACGGCGCGATCGAGATCGACGTCGACGCGCTGGCCGACGGCGAGCGGGTGGTGGTGGCCGGGGTGATGGAGCACGTCGAGCGGGCCGGCGTCCACTCGGGCGACTCGGCCACGATCCTGCCGCCGGTCACGCTACCAGAAGAGGCGGTGGAGACGGTGCGCGACTACACCCGCAAGCTGGCCCGGGCGCTGGACGTGCGCGGCCTCTTGAACGTCCAGTACGCCTACAAGGACGGGCAGGTCTACGTGCTCGAGGCCAACCCCCGCGCCAGCCGCACCGTGCCCTTCGTCTCCAAGGCGGTCGGCCACCCGCTGGCCAAGTATGCCGCCCTGATCAGTGCCGGAAAAACGCTCGCGGAGCTGGGGTTCGTCGAGGACTCTGAGCCCGGCTTCTACTCGGTCAAGGAGGTCACCGTTCCCTGGCTCAAGTTCCCCGGCGTCGTCCCCTGGCTGGGGCCGGAGATGCGCTCGACCGGCGAGAGCATGGGCCTCGACCGCGACCCCTACCTAGCCTACTACCGCGCCCAGCTGGGAGCGAACCACGTTTTACCGCTTGAGGGCCGGGTGCGCTTCATCGACACGGACAGTGAGCTAATAAACGCCTATCGCGAGGCGGGCTTTGAGATAACCGAAGGTGAAGACTACGACCTGCTGGTGAGCCTGTCGCCCGACCCGGAGCTGCGCCGGGCGATCGAGCTGGGCCGGCCCTACTTCACCACCCGCGAGGCGGCGCTGTGGGGGCTCGAGGCGGTGCGCCGCGCCCGCGGGGCCGGGCTGGAGCCGCAGCCGCTGCAAGCCTGGCACGCCTAGGCCGGACGCTCGAAAAAGAAGGAGGGCTGCGGCCCTCCTTGATTCCGAGCCTCAATCGCCGCAGGGCACGACGAGCACCGGCACCTTGGCGAGCTGCACCACGCCAGCGGTGGTGGAGCCCAGCAGCAGCCGCCGCAGCATGCCGCCGCCCTGGCGACCCATGACGATGCGGTCGTAGCCTTCCTCGGACTCGGTCACGATCGCTTCGACGGGGTGCACGCCGCGCACGAGCATGACCTCGGCGTACACGCCCGCTTCCTCCGCGCGCGCCTTAGCCTCACGCAGCACCTCGTCCTCTCCAGCTTCCAGCTCGGGTGTGGGTACGAGCGTGCTGGGGCTGTAGACGACGTGCAAGAAGGTCACGCTCGCCCCCTGGGCCTTGGTCTCCCGCAGCGCGAACCGCTCGGCCTCGACCGCGCAGGGGCTACCATCGGTGGGTACCAGGATCTTCTTTTCCATGGCGTCCTCCCTATCCTCATTGTAGAGAAGACCCCGCGCGATCGCGCGGGGTCTAAAGGGTGCGGCGTTCGTTAGCCTTCGCTTTTCTCAGCCTTCTTTGCCTTCTTGGCCTTCTTGCCCCCGGCCTTGGCGGCGGCGTACCGCTCCGCGGCCTTCTGGGTGCGCTTGCGGTCGGGCTTGATGCGCGCCGCCTTGCCGCGCAGCTCGCGCAGGTAGTAGGGGCGGGCCTGACGGACCTTACCGTAAGCCACGACCTCCACCTTGTCAATGAGCGGCGAGTGGAAGGGGAAGATGCGCTCCACGCCTTCTCCGTAGGAAACCTTGCGCACGGTGAAGGTGGAGTTAAGACCATTGCGGTGGATCTTGATGACCACGCCCTCGAAGGCCTGCAAGCGCTCACGCTTGCCCTCGACGACGCGGTAGGTTACGCGAACGGTGTCGCCCGATCGAAACTCGGGGATTCCTTCGCGGTAGTGAGGCTGTTCAACGGCCTTGATCAGGGCACCACGGTTCAACTTCATCGTTTCTCCTTTCCAGCGGAACCCGAGGGTTCATGGATAAGCGTTGGGATGGAGGCCCCGGCACGGGGCAACACTCAAGCAGTATAGCCAGCCGTGACGAGCCCCGTCAAATCTATGTAATCGGTCAACACATCTGAGACTCTTTGGGGGACCGACTCCTCTTGCATCATAGCCAGGAACTCCAGGGGCGACAGGCCGTTCAGGGCTCGGTGCGGCCTCCTTCGGTTGTAGTAGTCCAGGT
>JALSQD010000030.1 GCA_026985615.1 Thermaceae bacterium
TCAGGGCGCCATGTCGTGGGTGAAGCCGTGATTTGTCGCGGTTCATCGGCTCACCGCAAGCCACACAAGCCACCCATACCACGGGTCTGCTTCATTGCTACGCACTACGCACTACTTGCTACGTACCGGATACCGTGGTCCGTGCCGTGAGTGAAGCCGTGGTTTCTTGCTACCGGCTGACCCACCACAAGCCACAAGCTACGGGCTACGAGCTTCTTTGTTGCTACGTACCACACACCGCGTGTCGGACTGCTTACCTCACCCTTTCCACCCGCGCCCGTGCCCTGCAGCCGTTAACATAAACCCATGCTGGTTTCGCGCATTCCTCCAGACGAAGAGCGTCTGGTGCCCCCCAACTTCATCACCGAGATCATCGACGAAGATCTTCGTTCGGGGAAGTACGGCGAGATCGTCACCCGCTTTCCCCCCGAGCCCAACGGCTTTCCCCACATCGGCCACGCCATTGCCAGCTTCATCGACTGCGGCATCGCCCGCGACTACCTGGGGCGCTGCCACCTGCGCATGGACGACACCAACCCGCTCACCGAGGAGATGCGCTACGCCCTAGCCATCAAGCGCGACATGGCCTGGCTGGGTTGGGACTGGGGCGAGCACTTCTACTTCGCCTCCGACTACTTCGACCGCCTTTACGAAATGGCCGAGCAGCTCATCAAAGAGGGCAAGGCCTACGTCGACTCGCTAAGCGAGGAGGAGATCCGCGAGTATCGGGGCACGGTGGAAAAGCCGGGCCGGCCCAGCCCCTACCGCGAGCGCTCGGTGGAAGAAAACCTCGATCTGTTCCGCCGCATGGCGGCGGGAGAGTTCGAGGAAGGGGCGCACGTGCTCAGGGCCAAGATCGACATGAGCGCGGCCAACATGAAGCTGCGCGACCCCATCCTCTACCGCATCCTCAGGGCCGAGCACTACCGCACGGGCGATCGCTGGAAGGTCTACCCGATGTACGACTTCGCCCACCCGCTCTCCGACTACATCGAGGGTGTGACCCACTCGCTGTGCTCCTCGGAGTTCATCGACAACCGGGCGGTCTACGACTGGCTGGTGGAGAACCTGGCCGGCAAGTGCGGCCTGCCCGAGTGGCCGCGGCCGAAGCAGATCGAATTTGGCCGCCGCAGCCTCGAGTACACCGTGGTTAGCAAGCGCAAGCTGATCCAGCTGGTCGAGCGCGGCCTGGTGGACGGCTGGGACGACCCGCGCCTGCCCACGCTGGCCGGCCTGCGCCGGCGCGGGGTGCGGCCCCAGGCGCTCATCGCCTTTGCCCGCAAGGTGGGCATCAGCCGCACCGACCGGACGGTCGACATCGCCCTTCTGGAATGGGCCATTCGCGACGACCTCAACCCCATCGCCCCGCGGGTAATGGCGGTGACCGAGCCGCTCAAGCTGGTGCTGACCAACTACCCCGAGGGCAGGTTGGAGGAGCTGGAAGCGCCCTACTTTCCGCCCGACGTGGGCAAGCCGGGCAGCCGCAAGGTGCCCTTCGGGCGCGAGCTATGGGTGGAGCGCTCCGACTTCGCGCTCGAGCCTCCCAAGGGCTGGAAGCGGCTCACCGTCGGCGGTCACACCCGCCTGCGCCACGCCTACGTGGTGCGCATCGACGAGGCGGTCACCAACGATGCCGGCGAGGTGGTGGAGCTGCGCGGCGTCTACCTGCCGGAGAGCCTGGGCAAGAACCCTGAAGGCATCAAGGTGAAGGGGGCGGTCCACTGGGTGGCGGCGGCCGGGGCGCTTTCGGCCGAGTTCCGCCTCTACGATCGGCTCTTCAAGGTGCCCTTCCCCGACGCCGGCGAGGGCAGCTTCCTCGACCACTACAACCCCGACTCGCTCAAGGTCTTGCAGGGCTATGTTGAACCGAGCGTCGCCGCCGACGATCCCGAGACCCGCTACCAGCTCGAGCGGCTGGGCTACTTCTGGCGCGACCCGGAGCTGGGGCGGGGGGGAAAGCCGGTCTTCAACCGCATCATCACCCTCAAGGACACCTGGAAGAAGTCGGGCGCGCCAAGGCAGGAGGCCAGGCCCGAGCCTAGGCCCGAAAAGGAGACCGGCCCCGAGGACAAGGTGGCGGCGCTCGCGCCCGAGGAGCGCGAGGTCTACGAGCGCTGCCGGCACGTGGGCGTGGGCGAGGCCGAGGCGCTGCAGATCGCGCGGGACGAGCGGCTGCGTACCTACCTGGAGGACTGCTCGGCCTACGGCCCCCCGGCGCTGGCCGCGCCCTGGGTGGTGCACGTGCTGGGCAAGGCCGTGCGGAGCGGCGAGGTGCGGGTGACGCCGGCCGGGCTGATGGAGCTCTTGGCGCGGATGGAAAAGGGCGCGTTCGATCGACGGACGGCCAAGCAGGCGCTCGAGGAGGCCCAGGCCAAAGGCGAGGAGCCGTTGGCCGTGGCCGAGCGGCTATTGGCGGCGGCGCTGACCCCGGAGGAGCTCGAGCGCCTGGTGGAAGAGGCGATCGCTCGTCACCCAAACGAGGTCGCGAGCTACTGCAGCGGTAAGCGCGGGCTCATCGGCTTCTTCGTGGGGCAGGTGATGCGCGCCTCTGGCGGACGCGCGGACCCGGGCCAGGCACGGGCCCTGCTTGAGGCGCGCCTGGGCAGGCGCTGCTCCTAGAATGTAAGACGTGGACGAAGCCTGGTTGCGCGCGCGCAGTGCCCTGGAAGAGGAGGGCTGGGACTTTTCGGCCTTCGACCGGCCGCTCGCCTGGCCCTTCGAACCGCGCGCCGTGGGCGTGGGCAAGGTGCGAGGCACCCTCTTTGGCGTGGCGGTGGGCGACGCGCTGGGCGCGCCCAACGAGGGTGAGCCCCGCTGGAAACTGCGGGAGCGGAGGCTCGAGCGCCTGGCGCCGCACAACGGCCTTCCCGCCGGCGCGGTCACCGACGACACCCAGCTCACCCTGGCGCTGATGGAGAGCCTGCTTGCGCGCGGCACGCTCGACCCAGAGGACCTGGTGCGCCGCTTCGTGGCGCTCGCGCCCTCGCTGGTGGCGGCGGGTTGGGCGACCCGCCAGGCGCTCGAGCGCCTGGCGCGGGGCGCGGCCTGGTGGTTGGCGGGCTCTGCTTCCGCAGGCAACGGCGCGGCCATGCGGGCCGCGCCCGTGGGGCTGTTGCTCGAGGGTCCGGACGCCCAGCGGCGCGCGGCGTTGCTCCAAGCCATCGTGACCCACCGCGACCGCACCGCCGCGGCCGCGGCGGTGGCGAACGCGCTCGTCGTGGGCTGGCTGGTCCGGGGTGGTCCGCCCTCGGTGGCGATGCTCGAGTGGGCGGCCGACGCGCTCGATGGCTTCGAGGTGTCGCTCGCGGGGCGTTCGCAGCGCAGGCGGGCGAGCACGGTGGCCGCGCGCCTGCGGGAGGTGGCCGCCTTCGAGGGTGGGTTGGACGAGGCCTTCGAGCACTTTGGCACGGGGGCTTTCGTGCTCGAGTCGCTGCCTAGCGCGCTTCTCGTCTTCATGCGCCACGCGGTCGAGCCGGAGCGGGCGTTGCTCGAGGCGGCCCACGCCGGTGGCGACACCGACACGATCGCCAGCCTGGTAGGGGGCTGGCTGGGTGCCTACCTGGGCGACCGCGGCCTGCGCTCGGGCACCCCCTCGAACTGGTGGGACGTCTCCGTGGCCGCCGAGATCGAGCGCCTGAGCCGCCCGGGGCTGCGCCTCTAACTGAACCCGGACAGACACATGTGAGACCGAATCGATAAGAATGTGGGGACCACTCCAGGAGAGAGGAGGTCCCCACGGATGCAGCTTACTACGGTTGGCCGGGAGGTATGGCGGGGAGCGAAGAA
>JALSQD010000031.1 GCA_026985615.1 Thermaceae bacterium
CCCCGCGCAAGATGCTCAGCACGATGGCGACCTTCTCCTCAGCACTCCAGCTCCTTGTAGCCATTTTGCTCATACACTACCCCCTCTTGCCTCGTGGGTGGTGCCGCTTGAGCTGAAGCACTACAAGGGCCGCCCTCCTATGGTAGAAGGCTCTTGCATCGTGGGGCTTTCTTTGGCTCGAAGCGTCCGACCGCATGGCCGCCTAAGCCGGTCCTGATAGCGACACAGGGGGGTACCGAGATCGCCTGGAAATCTACGGGGGGTCACCGGCCTTTGGTCGCGTGGGTCGCTGGATCATTGGCCGGCCCACCTGAGGAGCGGGCCCGGGCCCCGCCTCTCCTCGAGTTCGTGACGCGAGCTGTGGCCTGGTCAACCACGCCCTTCGTGTGGACATTGTCACCGGCATCGGTTTGACGATTGGCTCCTGCAAAACATCGTTCGGGACGCGCGTGCGAGCGAGGCCCGCTGCGCGAAGGCGCTGCCGCATCCTGACTCGCTGCTACGTGAGGAGCGGGGCGGTCCACGCGGTGGGGATCTGCTCTTTTGCGCCGCCGTCTTGGTTTTTGCCACCCTGCCCTGAGTATGACCCGGCGTGGCACAGCCCCCGGGTTTCCGGGGGCTGTGCGGGCTCGGCTTGGCCTGAGGTTACGGCCGTTCCATCCAGAACTCGTAGTCGCCCGAGCCGCTGTACGACTCGATGCGCCAGACGTAGTAGCCGGCGGTGCCAGTGTAGGTGACCTGCTCGCTCGAGGTGTAGCTGGTCGAGCTCGCTACCGTGCGCCAGCTCCAACCGGTCCATTTCCAGAGCTTCAGGTCGAAGTCGGTCCCGGCCGCGCCCTCCAGCCAGGCCCGGTGGGTGCCCGCGGGGGCGTAGAAGTAGGTGCCGTTCGGCTGGTAGTCGTAGTCGCCCGAGCTGGTGAGGGTGCCGGTGTAGTACTCGCAGCCGGTGCAGGGGGCGGTGCCGCCGGTGTCGCCGCCGCCGGTGTCCTCGGGGGTGAGGCCGCTGTAGAGGAGCAGGTTGGGCGAACCCATAGTGTCGCTGATGCGGCCGGCGCTGGCGCTGTCGAGGATGGCCTGCTTGACCGTCGCGGGGGTGGCGGTGGGGTTGGTTTCCAGGTAGAGGGCCGCCACGCCGGCCACGTGCGGGGTGGCCATCGAGGTGCCGCTGATCGTGTTGGTGGCGGTGTCGGAGGTGTGCCAGGCCGAGGTGATGTCCACGCCGGGGGCGAAGAGGTCGACGCAGGAGCCGTAGTTGGAGAAGTAGGCGCGAACGTCGCTCGAGTCACTGGCGGCCACGGTGAGGGCCTCGGCCACACGGGCGGGCGAGCCGTTGCAGGCGTCGGCGTCGTCGTTGCCCGCGGCCACGGCGAAGGTGACGCCCGAGGCGATGGCGTTTTTCACCGCGTCGTCAAGCGAGGTGCTCGCGCCGCCACCCAGGCTCATGTTGGCCACCGCCGGGCTCTGGTGGTTGTTGGCCACCCAGTCCACACCGGCGATGACGCCGGAGGTGGTGCCCGAACCGTTGGCGTCGAGGACGCGCACCGGGTGGAGGGTCACGTCCTTGGCCACGCCGTAGGTGGTGCCGCCCACGGTGCCGGCCACGTGGGTGCCGTGACCGTTGCCGTCCTCGGTGCCGAGCCCGTCGTTGATCGCAGTGTAGCCGTTGTCGATGCGGCCGGAGAACTCGGCGTGGGTCGAGCGGATGCCGGTGTCGATGATGTAGGCGTGGACGCCGGCGCCGGTGGCGGTGTAGGTGTAGCTACCGTCCAGTGGCAGGTCGCGCTGGTCGATGCGGTCGAGCCCCCAGGTGGCGTTCGTCTGGGTGGCCGAGAGCTGGACCCGCTGGTCGGCCTCGATGTAGGCTACGCGCGGGTCGGCAGCCAGGGTTTCCAGCGCCTGCTCGCTCAGCACGGCTGCGAAACCGGGGAGTGCACTCGAGTATACGTACAGCAGTTGAACGTCCTGTTCGGATACGCCCAGCGAAGTGAGCTTGCCCAGTTTCAAGTCCTGCAATACGGGGGCGCTTTCGGCGCCCTTCTTAAAGACCACAATGTAGCGTCCCGGAATCGCGGCGTCCGAGCCCTGGTGGTAGATGGGAGCGGAGGTTTCGAAGGCTGCGTCGAGGTTGGGGGTGTCTGCTGGGGTGCTGCATCCCGCCAGCAGGCCGACCCATACGCCAAAGGCCAAGAGCCACGTGTAACGCTTCATACCGTCTCCTTTCCTTGTAACCAGCCCAGTGGTGTGGGCGGTAGACCCAGTCTACGGAAGGTGGGGGCGGCTTGTCAATTGGAGCGGCTCCGGCATTCTTGTGTACGGGAAAATCTCAGGCGGGGACGAAAAGACCCGCCGCAGGGCGGCGGGCGGACGGGCCGGTAAGGCCTTAGTTAAGGTCTTCGCCCCAGGCCTCCTCGAAGAGGACGCGCGTTTCGCTAACCGTGACCTCGAGGGCCTGGGCCACCTCCTCGGCGAGAAGGTTGATGGCGCGGCGGAAGGCCTGGCGGTCCAGGTCGGGCAGGCCGCGCTCGACGTCCCAGCGGCGCAGCTGGCCGGCCAGGATGGCGATGCGGTGGGGGTTGCCCTCGGAGAGGATCTCGGTGACCCGGCGGTGCCGCGCCGCCCACTGTTTGGGCAGGGGGAGCTGCCCGTGCTTGAGGTGTTCGAGGATCTGGGGCACCTCCTCGCGGGTCAGAGCCGGGCGCAGGCCCACCTGCTGGGGGGCTTCCACCGGAACGAAGGCCTTGGAACGCGAGCCGGGAAACTCGACCTGGTAGTAAGACCTTCCGATGCCGGCGACGGTTCGCTGGGCGATGCCCGCGACCACGCCCACGCCGTAGGGGGGCAGAACCACCTTGTCTCCGGGACGGTACTCTTTCACGCGCGTACTCCTTTCATGAAGACTCCCACGAGCTGGCCCAGGTAGGCCTCGCGCGGAAAGTCGAGCTGGGGGCTGCAACCAAAGGCGGCCAGGGTGGCGGCGGTGAGGGGCACGTCGAGGTCGCTGCGAAGTTCGCCGCTGGCGATGCCGCTGGCGATGAAGCGCTCGAGGATGTCCTGATAGTTCCGGTGCAGGCCGGTCAGCCAGGCCTTCTGGCCCTCGGGCGCCGCCTCGCGGGCGACCGCCGACCACAGGCCCCGCCACTCCTCCACGAAGGCAAGGCGCCGCTTTAGCAGGTCGCGCAGGCGCTCCTCAAAAGGGCGGTCGGCCTCCGTGATGGCGGCCGCGTCGGCGTAGAAGCGGTGGGTGTGGTACTCGACCAGCGCCTTGAGCAGGTCCTGCTTGTCTTCGAAGTACAGGTAGACCGTGCCCTTGCCGACCTCGGCCTGGCGCGCCACCTCCTCCACCTTGAGCCCGGACAGGCCGTGCTCGCGAAGCACCCGGATCGTGGCTTCGAGGATGACGTTGCGCTTGCTGGGAGCGTTCCGGGCGTCGGTGGTCACGTACTTTAGCTTAGCATAGGTACACGCTTTATGCATGAGAAAACGGTGTCAAGCTGCATAAAGATGCAATATCCATTTCATTATGCGTTCTGCATAGAATGAGACGTGGAGGGAAAGAGCGATGCGGAGTCCGGGATGGTTCGCTCTATTGGGCCGCGCGGATCCGCTTCGCGGCGAGACCCGCGCGATCGAGGAACGTTTGCTGGAGATCTCGGGTGGGATCGTCTTCTTCGTGGCCCCCCGGCCGATGCTGCCGCTGGTGGAGGCCTGGCGTGAGATCTTCCATACCCACGGGGCCAAGTACACCGGCGTGCTGGCGTTGGCGCGCCGGGAACAGGCCATGGACGCCCGCCTGACCGGGCAGGTGGCCGATGCGCCCCTCGTGCTGCTCGTAGACGAGGAGGGGGAGCGGCTTTACGAGCTGATCGCGGGCACGCCCCTGGTGCAGGCGCTGGCGTTGGTGCACCGCCGTGGCGGCGTGGTGGCCGCGGCGCTGGCGGCCTCGCCGCTGATGGGCAGCGCTGCGCCGCTGGGGGGTAGCCGCACGCCCGAGGTGCGCTACGGCCTGGGGCTGCTCCCGGGGCTGGCGGTGCAGGAGGCCTTCGAGGGGGCGGGCGCTTTCCACCGCCTGAGCGAGGTGGTGATCGGCCGGCCCGACATCCTGGGGTTGGGGCTGGAGCGCGGGGCCTCGGTGCTCGTGGGGCCGCGCGGCCGTTCGGAGGTCGTCTCAGGTCGCGTGGCCCTGCTCGACGCCTCGGAGGTGCGGCAGGGCCCTGCCGCGGTGCACGGGTTGCGCGTGGACGTGCTGGCCTCGCCCGCGCGCTTCGACCTGCCCCTGCTTACGGAGTAGGCTGAGGCCATGAACCCAACCCTGACCGCCCTGCAGGGCTTTCGCGTGGGGCACTGGACCGACCCGGAGGCGCGCACGGGCGTGACCGCCATCCTCTGCCCGGAGGAGGGTTGCGTGGCCTCGGCGAGCTTCGCCGGCCCGTCGCCTGGCACCCGTGAGGCGGCCTTGCTCGCGCCCGAGAAGCGCGTGGAGCGCGTGCACGCCCTCGTCTTCACCGGCGGCTCCGCCATGGGCCTGGCGGCGGCTGAAGGGGTGGTCCGCTTCCTGCTCGAGCGCGGCGTGGGCCACCCCACCCGCATGGGACCGGTGCCCATCGTACCGGCCGCAGTGATCTACGACCTGCTCGTGGGGCGGCCGGTTTGGCCGGACGCGGAGGCGGGCTACGCCGCCGCCGCAGCCGCCAGCGACGCGCCGGTGGCCGAGGGGCTCGTGGGCGCGGGGGCGGGCGCCACCGCCGGAAAGTACCGTGAGTCGGTGGACACGGGCCTGGGCAGCGCCCTCGTGACCTGGCGCGACGTGCGCGTGGGCGCGCTGGCCGTCGTCAACCCGGTGGGCGACCTCTACGCTCCCGACGGCCGCCTGCTGGCCGGGCATGGCGACCGCGAGGCCTGGATGCGCTCCGCGGACCTGCGCCCGGAGGAGCAGACCACGCTGGTGGCGGTGGGTGTGGAGGCGCGGCTCGGCAAGCGCACCGCGCGGATGCTGGCCGAGGCCGGACAGGCGGCGCTGGCCCGGGTGATCCGCCCTTCGCACACGCCCTGGGACGGCGACGCCGTCTTCGTGCTGAGCAGTATGGCGGCTTCCGAAGCGCCCCTGCCCGTTCTGAGCGCGCTGGTGCAGGAAGCGGTGGAGGCGGCGGTGGTGCGTTCGGTGCTGCGTTAGCCGGCGGTGAAGGCGCGCGCGAGCGCCTCGCCCAGGTCGCGGGCCGCGGGCGCGAGCGCCGTCCAGTTGACTTGGCGCTCTTCCGGGCGTTCGCCGGGCTCAAGGCGCAGCAGCGCGAAGCCCTCGAAGACCTCGGGCTCGCCCCACTCGATCACGGTGAGGCGGGCCGCTGCGGCGGCGTCCTCGTAGCCGAGCTCGTGGAGCGCCTCCGCTTCGGGGAGGCGGTAGACGTCCACGTGCAGGAGCGGACCCGCGGGCGTCGGATAGGTATGCATGAGGGTGTAGGTGGGGCTCGTGACCCGGCCGGAGAACCCGAGCGCGCGCGCCAGGTGGCACACGAAGGTGGTCTTGCCCGCGCCCATGGGGCCCTGGAGCAGGAGGACGGCACCCGCGGGCAGGCGCGGGGCCAGCCAGCCGGCCAGGCGTTTGGTGGCGGTCTCGTCGGCGAGGCGGATCAAGGCGTGGGGTTCAGGCTACGGTGCACCAGCGTCACCAGGCGCGAAAGCAGCGCCCGCTCGGCGAGGACGACCAGGTGGCCGCCTTGATGGGGCGCCACGACCAGGGCGTGGCCGGGGAAGCTGAGCACGGCCATGCGCGTATGCTCGGCCCCGACCTCCTCGCGTAATTGCTCAAGGTCGCTGGCGAAGGCAGCCAGCAGCTCGCCGTCCAGATCTGCCACGGACTCGCCCGGACCCACCTGGTGGGCCCAGAGGACGCCGCGGATGCGGAAGGGGGCGAGCGCGTCGTCCGCGGGTTCGGCCGGAGCCGGCTCCTCGGCCGGCGCCTTGTCCGTTTGGGCCGCCGGGCCGTCGGCGAAGACGCCCAGGAGGTCTTCGAGGTCGGTCGCGCTCAGCTGCTGGGCGACCTCCTTGGCCGCGGCGTATTCCTGCTCGAGCTGGGCGACGACGTGTTCGGCTTCGTCGAGGGCGCGGGCCATCTCGGTGAGCCCCCCGCTGCCCAGGCGCTCAAGCCGGGCCGCGCCCTTTTCGAGGAAGCTCAGCAGGGTATGGGCGCGGTAGGCCGTCTCACCGCCCACGGCGCGGGCCGTCTCGAAGCGCTGGCGCAGGCTGTGGTAGCGCTCGCCGAGCTCGCGCCGGAGCGCGTCCCGGCGGGCCAGCAGCTCCTGGAGCCTGCGCTCTAACGGTTCGAGGTCGGGCAGTCCTTCCGCCAGGCCCGCCTCGGCCTCGTCGAGCCGTAGCAGCAGCGCCTCGCCGCCCAGCCCGCGCAGCCGCTCGGCGGCGGTGCGCAGGCGCTTGATCTTGCGTTTGCGCTCGGCCTGGGCCTCGGCAACGTGCGCCTCGACCTCGCGTTCGACGGCGGCGAGGTCGGGGAAGCGGCCCTGGGCCAGCTCCGCGGTGGCGCTGGTCAGCGCGGGGACCTCGACGCCAAAGCGGCGGGCGCGCTCGGCTAGGCGCTCGAGCGTCTCGCCCACGAGGGCGCGGGCCTGGAGCTGCAGGGCGGTGACCTCCTCGGCCAGCGCCTCGGGGTCCGACTCCTCCAGCCTCAGCTTGAGCGCGTCGCGGGTGCGGACGATGGGCTCGAGGTTGGGCAGCGCCTCGAGCTCGGCCAGCAGCCGCGCGCGCGCCGCGCGAACCGCTTCGCCAGCCTGGGCGAGCTGGCTGAGGAGCTCGGGCAGCTCGGCTTTGAGCCGCGCCAGCAGGGCCTCGTCGACGTCACCGGCGTTCAGGCCGGCTTCGAGTAGGGCCAGGCGCTCCCTGAAGCCCACGGCTTCGGGAACGTCGTCTTCGGGCAGGGCTTCGTGAGCGTGGGCCACGAGGCTGCGCGCTTCCTCGAGCAGGCGCTCGCGGCGGACCTGCTCGCGCCGCTTGGCTTCCAGCCCTTCCTCCAGCGCCTTGATCTGGCGCACGGCCTGGTCGAGGTCGGTAGGGAGCACCCCCATCTCCAGACTTTCCCGTATAAGCTCGAGCTGGCTGCGGGCGCGGGCGCTGGGAAGCTCGGGGTCTTCCATCTCAAGGCCGCGCAGGCGCTCGGAGAGCCACTCGTAGCGGGCGCGCGCCTCGGCCAGCGCGTCCTTGGCGGCTTCCTCAAGGGCGCTTTGCAGCTCGTCGAGAAGTGTGCCCGCGGGCTCGCCGGCGGCGAGCTTTGCCTCCACCGCCTCCAGTAGCGGGCGTACCGCCTCGGCCTCAAGCACGGCCGCGTGCTGCTCGCGCAGGCGCTCGAGCCGGCGCTGTTCCTCGGCCAGGTCGATCTCGCGGATGCGGTCGACCACCTCGGGCTCAAGGTTCTCGAAGTCGATGACGAGGTCGAACTCCTCGGTCGCGAGCTCGGGCTCCTCCTCGTCCTCGAGGGGGATCACGCCTTGCTGCTCGTCGCTGGCGGGCGGGGGCGTTTCGGGCACCAGCGTGGGGTTTTGCACCACCGACGACTCCACCAGCTTGCGCAGGTCGGCCGCCAGCTTGCGGGCGCGCTCGACCTCGGCGGTGGCCAGCGTCTCCTGCTGCTGCGCCTCCTTGATCTGCTTGAGGAGCGACTGCAGGCGCCGCAGTTTGGGGCCGCCGATGTTCTTAACCCGCTCGAGCGCGTCCTCAAGGTCGGTGATGTCGCGGGCCTGGCGCAACAGCGCGTTCTGGAGCTTCTCCTCCAGCAGGTCCACCTGGGCCATGCCCTCCTTGAGCAGGTCGGTGGTGGGCTCACCCTCGCTTTCGCTGGCCTCGATCAGCGCCACGATGCTGCGCAGGCGCTGCACCTCGGGCCACTCGAAGTAGAGCTTGAAGCGGGAGAGCGCGCGCATGAGCGCTTCCTTGCTGGGCTCGGGCGCGGTCTGCGCGCGGGTGGGGGCGGCGGCTTCGTCGCCGCCTAGCTGCTCGAGCAGCTCCTCGACCACGCGGCGCGCCCGCGCTGCATCCATCGAGCGCTGCAGCTCGCGGTAGACGAAGCGCTTGAGCAGGGTCGCAGCGCGGTCGGGGTCGAGGGCGTTCGGCTGGAGGTTCAGCCGGGCCATACCCTCGCGGAGCGCCGCGTCGGCGCGTTCGCCCAGGTGCGGTTCGAGGGCTTGGTGAAGGTGGTTGAGCAAGGACACGGCGGGGACCTACCTCCAGGGTGCGGTTAGAATTCTTCGTCCCACTCCACGATGGTCTCGCTCGTCAGGGTGGGGTTCTTCTCGCCGGTGAGGTCGGCGGCGGCGTGGGTCGTGGTCGCCGGCTGGCGGCGGTCCTGGATGAGGCCGAATTGGATGGCGATGCCACGGAGGCCCCAGGTGGCGAAGACAACGACCAGGAAGATCAGGGCCCCCCAGGCCAGCTGGGCCACCAGGTTCTGCAGGATCGAGAAGTTGTCGAGCACGTAGAGGCTGGGCACGTTGCCGTAGACCGCGAGGATGTCGCCTAGGTAGCTGATCCCCTCCACGATCGCGGGCAGCAGCAGGAAGAAGAAGGCCAGACCCAGTAGGCGCCAGTAGACGTTACGGCCGCCGAAGGTGAGCCAGATCAGGTAGAGCGGGAAGAGGGCGAGGATGCCCACCAGCATGAAGAAGATCGCGCGGGGCAGGCCGAAGGTGTTGCGCTGGAGCGAAACGGTGAAGTCGTGCCAGGGGCCCAGGCCGCGCCCCAGGACGATGTCGCCCACGTTCTCGAGCTGGGCGATCATCACCACCAAATCGGCGGTGCGGATCCCCACGCCCCCGATCAGCTGGTCGAACATCGAGAGGGTGGTTTTGGCGGCGTCGGGGTCGATGGCGTCAACGAGCGGGAAGATCTCGTAGATGTAGCGGCTGCGCGCGTACTCGATGTACTGCTTCGACTTCTGCGCCTGTCCCGAGGAGATGTAAGCCTGCGCCTTGGCCAGCAGCCCCATGGTGAGGTGGAGGCTGTTGCGCCAGTCGGTGTAACTGTAGATCCCCACCTGGGCCATCGAGGAGGCGACCTTCTCGGCCTTCTTGGGGTCGCCGATGAGGAAGGTCATGTCCTGCCTGAGCTGCTCGATGGGCGAGACCAGCACCGGTGCCTGGATGGGTGCGGGCTTGGCCGCGGCCGGCTGCGCCGCCGGTTGGGGGGCGGGCTTGGCCGCCGGCTGAGCGGGCTGCGCGGGCTGGGGCTTGGGCGTGGGCGCCGGGGTCTCGGTCGCCGCGGGTTGCGGCGCCGGGGCCGCTTCCGGCTGGGACGGCGCGGGCGCGGTCGCTGCCAGGGGACCGGCGGCCTTGAAGAAGGCCTGGGCAGCGGCGATGAGCTCGTCGGTCTTGGCCTTGAAGGCCTGGTCGTCGCCCGCCACCAGGGCGGCGAGGGCGTCCACGAAGTCGCGCGCGCTCACCCCTTTGAGCCGCGGCGAGTCCTGCACCACCAGGTAGAGGCCGTAGGCCTTGGCGGTGAGGGCGTAGGCCGCCGCGCGCTGGTCCTTCTGCTGGGCGAGCTGGAGTGTCTTGTAGATGGCCTCGGCGTAGGCGCGCTCGAAGAGGGTGCGCAGCCCCTCGATGTCACCTGCGTCGATGTAGCGCTCGGCCTTGGCCTTGAGGTCGGGGGTGCGGGCGGTGATCTCGATGAGGCGGTCGAGGAGGGCGCGGGCCTGTTCCTTGTCGCCCTGGTAGGCCGCCTGGAACATGGCCTCGTAGAGCATCTTGCCCAGCGAGCCGCGCACCACCCACAGCTGCCCTTCGAGGTCGGCCTTGCTCTTGCGCGAAACCGCGATCCGGGCGTTGTTGAGCGCTTGCACCACACCCTCGCTCAGGGCCTCGGGAACGTTCTCCGCGCCTTTTCGGAAGATGTTCAGGGCATCGTCGATGGCCTGAAGGCTGGCGGCGGGGTCGCGGTCGAGCTCGGTGCGCGCCGTCTCCAGCTTGGGGTAGAGTTGGTCGTAGAGCTGGGGGAGCGGCGTCGCCCAGGCGACCGCGAAGAGGAAGGCTAGAACGATCCAACGGGTGTGGTTCATGATTGACCTCCTTTGGCCTCGTAACTGTTCAATACGTGCATCAGCCTGCCCAGATTGGCTTCGCGTTTCGCGACCAGCGCCACCAGTGCAGGCCCTAGGGGGCGGACGAGTACCTGCCCCTCCTGAAAAACGCTATAGAATATTTTATATGCTTTTTGCTTTTTCAGCAGGCTGTGAACGACCGAGAGGATGGGGGTCAGATCGTCGAATCCGGGAAGCCGCGCCTCGGTGAAGCCCGGCCCCTGGATCACCACCCCGCTCACGCCCTCCTCGCGCGCCAGTTCGTTGGCGAGCTGCTCGCGGGCGGCGGCCTCGTCCAGGTCGACGGTGCGCTTGGGCAGGATGAGGGTGTTGCGGGCCGGGTCCTGGGCCCGCGCGGGAGCAGGCGGCGGGGCGTTCAGCGCGGCCTCGTCGAGGCTGCGGATGAGCCGCCGCAGCGAGCCCGTGGGTTCGCGGATGGGAAAGACTTTGCGAAGCTCGTCCATCAAGGGGTCCTGGATGAAGCGCGACCACTCGGCGGGCCCCATGGCGTTGGGGTCTGCGCCAGCGCGACGAAGCGCCCGCCCCAGGAGGTTTTGTGCTGCTGCGGGCGACGCGAACTCGGAGAGGGCCTCAACGACCAGGCGTTCGATTTGCGGCATACGCCTCCTTACTCACGCATTATAGAGGAACGGGCACGTAACCATGGGCTACAGGCGGTACTCGTCCGCGGCGCCCCCCTCGACCCAGACCTCGCCGTCCTCCAGGTGTTCCTTCTTCCACACCGGCAGGATCAGCTTGACCCGTTCGATGGCGTAGCGGGCGGCCTCGAAGGCCTCGGGGCGGTGGGGCGCGGAGACGACGATGGCGATCGAGGCCTCGGCCGGATCCACTCGCCCCAGGCGGTGGGCGAGGGCCACGCGACCGAGCGCCCAGCGCTCGTGCATCTCGCGGGCGATGCGCGCGAGCACCTTTTCGGCCATCTCCGGGTAGGCCTCGTAGGTGAGGTAGCGCACCTCACGGCCCTTGTTGGGGGTGCGGGTGGTGCCGATAAAGGTCACGATCGCGCCGTAAGCGGGGGCGGTGGCCCAGGAAACGAGCTCGCCGAGCAGGGGCTCGAGCGCCTCCTCGGTGAGGCCAGTGCGCACCGCCTCCTCGCCGCCGGAGACGGGCGGCAGGAAGGCCACCTCGTTGCCGTCGCGCAAGGGCGCGTCCGGCGGGACCAGCTCCTCGTTGACCGCAGCCATGCCGCCGGAGAGGTCGAGGCCCGGATGGGCCGCCTCGAGCGCGCGGCGGGCGTCGGCGACCGTGCTGCCTTCGGGGAGTTCGAGCTTGAGGCGGCCCGTGCCGGCCGCCTCCCGGTAGTGGGCGAAGAGCCGAACGTTAACCTGCATGGTGGGGTTCTCCTTCCAGGGCGTGGCTGAAGCTGTGGGCCACCGAGAGCGCCTGGCGGTAGCGCATCCGCAGCGGCCCGATCATCGTGATCTCTCCGGTGCGCCCGGCGCGGCGGAAGCCGGCCTGGACGAGGCTGATGCCCTCGGTTTCGCCGACGCGGACGTCGAGTCCGCCCGCGGGGGTCACCGGGGTCTGGGGCAGGGACTCGAGCAAATCGAGGGTGCGACGAACGAACTCCGGGTCGCGGGCCTCGGGCTCGCCTAGCATGCTGCCCAGGCCCTCGACGTAGCGCTCGCTGCGGGGCGTGCCGAAGGCGCGCACGAGTGCGCGCGCCAGCTCCTCGAGCTGTGGGCTGGGGGCGGTGCGGTCGCGCAGCTCGGCCAGCGGGTAGGGGCCGTGGAGCCAGCGCTCCGCCTGCTCGAGAAAGCCCGCCTCCGGCGGCCGGTCGAGCTCGACCATGCCCTCGAGCAGCAGTCCGTCTGCGAGCACCGCCACCGCCAGCACGCGCCCCCCGCCCAGGTCGGAGAGGTGCACCTCGAGCACCTCGGCCCGCGGCGGGGTGGTGAGGCGCACGACCGACGGGTAGCCCGAGAGCCGCGCCACCATCTGGGCGGTGAGCTGGGGCCAGTGGCTGCCCGAGTGGGCGATGACCCGCATGAGGCGCTCGAGCGTCCCATGCGGGAGCGGCTGGGGCGGCAGCTGCGCCAGCGCGTACTGCCGGAAGCCGCGGCGGGTGGGCACCCGCCCCGCCGAGGCGTGGGGCTTCTCGACTAGCCCCGCGGCCTCGAGGTCGGCGAGGTCGTAGCGCACCGTCGCCGGGCTCACCCCCAGCTTGCCCGCCAACCAGCTCGAGGGGACGGGTTTGCCGGTTTCGATGTAGGCGCGGGTAAGCAGGTGCAGCAGCTTGCGCTGACGTTCCGTCACGGTTCCATTTTACTCTGCGGCGTCCGCGTCCCCGACCCAGCGTCCGCGCCGCATCAGCGGCACCCGCTTGCCGCTGCGCTCGCCCCAAACGTCCACCTCGGGTGAGCCGATCATCCAGTCGAGGTGGAGCATGCTCACGTTGCCCCCGGCGGCGGCCAGGGCCTCGTCCGAGCCCTCGTGGATGCCCAGGGTGTCGGGGTAGGCGCGGCCGAAGGCGATGTGGCTGGCGGCGTTTTCGTCGTAGAGGGTGTTCAAAAAGAGCAGGCCGCTGGCGTAGACGGGGTTGGGCGTCTCCACCAGCGCCACCTCGCCCAGCCGGCGGGCGGCCTCGTCGGTGTCGAGCAGGGCGAGCAGCGCCTCCTCGCCGCGCTCGGCGCGCACGCGCACGGCCCGCCCGCCCTCGAAGGTCACCTCGATGCCGTCCACCAGCGTGCCCGCGGCGTTGAGCGGGCGGGTGCTCCGCACCACGCCCTCGACGCGCCCTGGGTCGGGGGCGGTAAAGACCTCCTCGGTGGGCAGGTTGGGCACGAAGCGGACGCCGTTCTGGGCCTCGGCCACTGCGCTCTTCCAGACGTGTCGCGGCGCCAGCCCCACGCGCAGCTCGGTCCCCGGCCCCTCGAAGAAGAGCGCCTCGAAGCGGGCTTCGTTGAGCGCCCGCGCCCGCGCTTCCAGCCGCGCCATGTGCGCGCGCCAGGCGGCTTCGGGGTCGGGCGCGTCGAGGCGCACGGTGGCGAAGATCGCCTGCCACAGGCGCTCGACGGCCTCTTCCGGCGCGAACTCGGGGAATACCGCGCGCGCCCAGCCGGGGGTGGCGGCGCCGACGGCCAGCCAGTTGACCCGGTGGGCCCCTACCTGCTCGAGGTAGGGGCGGCGCACCCGCATGGTCGCCTGCATGCGGCGGCCCAGGCGCTCGGGGTCCACGCCCTTCATGGCGAAGGGGTCTTCGTCGGCCAGCGTGAGCAGGGCCGCACCGTCCTCGATCGCGCGCAGCCGGGCCTGTACGAACCAGTCGGGCGCCTCGTCAAGGTAGGCCTCGCGCACCTCCTCGACGCCGATGCGGGCGATCTCGGGGTCGTGGATCTCCACCGCCACCGTGCGCGCCCCTAAGCGGTAGGCGACGCGGGTGAGCGCGCGCAGCAGAGGCAGCGAGTCGGCGGAGCCGCCGAGGACGAGGGGCTGGCCCTCCTGCAGGTTGAGCCCCACGGTGAGGGCGAGGTGGGCGTAGCGTTCGAGCTGGGTCGGAGTCGGCATGACCGGAGTTTACCGGGGCAGGGGGGCGAGCCGCCAGCGCCGGGCGCGCCCCTGGCCCTCGGCGAGGATCAGGCCTGCGGCCTCCATCCGCCAGAGCAGCTTGCGGGTGGGCTCGGGCTCGAGCGCCAGGGCGCGGGCGAGCTCAGCGGTGGTGCGGGGACCGCGCCGGAGGGCGGCGGTGACGATGAGGTAGTCGAGGGTGAAGGCGCCCTGGCGGTTCTGGGCCTCGGAGACCCAGCGCACGAACTCGGCGTCGAAGCCGGGGTTGTGCAGCACCAGCGTGACCGCGTGGGGCCAGGCGCGGTACTCCGGCGGCTCCTTGCCGTAGCGCAGCATGAGCCGGTACATCTTGTCCACCCCCAGCCCCGCGCGCTCCACGTAGCCCAGCCGCGCCAGCGCCGCGGCCAGCGTCGGGTTGCGGCGGTGGGGCGGGTGGCGGAGGATGTTCTCCGGCGTCATCCCCGGGGGCAGGCCGCCGGGGTTGGCGATCTCCAGCCGGTCGGGGTGGTGGTGCACCTGGACCGCGTCGGGGGCGGTCCAGTCGCGGTGGACGAAGGCGTTGAGTAGCCCCTCGCGGTAGACCTCCACGTCGAAGTCCCAGACCTCCACTCGGAACAGGCCCACGGTGAGGGGATGGAAACGGTTGGTGGCCTGGATCAGCTCGTGCAGGCGCTCGAGCGCCGCCGGCAGGGGGCGCAGCAGGTCCTCGCGCAGGGCGTAGTCCACGTCGTCGCCCTCGTGGCGGTAGTAGCTGACCTCAGCCTGGGGTACGAAGCGCGCCAGCGCCTCGGGCCGGCCGGCGAGGAGCAGGCCGGTTACGGTGGGACGCCAGCGCCCCTCGACCTCCCGCACCATCCCCAGCGCCCGCAGGCGCTCGAGCTTGCTGGTCTCGGCCAGGGGGCTGCCGCGGTCGGTCAGGCGGGCTTGCAGACGGGTGAGCTCGGCGGGGTCGAGGTCGTCTAGGCCAGCCGCGGGGAGCGGCCGGGCGGTGGGGTCGGGCGGAGGGGCGGCGTCGTCTTGCACGGGCAGCGGCGCGAGCCGCGCGCCGTCCCAGTAGGGCGCGGGTCCGGGGCCGGGGGCGATCACGTGGGGCGCCTTGGGCACGTGCAGGGCCCAGACGGTGCCTTCGGCGGTCTCCACCCGCTCGACGTGGGGCAGCAGCGCACCGCCGGTGAGTTCGTGCAGCACGTGGGTGAGTTGCAGGGGCTCGAGCGCGCTGGCGTCCTCGATGCGACCTGCGGTGCCGACGCCCAGAAGGATGACGCCGCCCTCGCGGTTGGCCAGCCCCGCGGCGTAGCGGGCCAGCGACTCGGGGGCGACGTGCGCGCTCAGATGCACGCGCCGGGCGTTTGGGCCCTCGAGCAGTGCCTGGTAGACCTCCGCCTCGGTCACGCAACCACGATACCGCAAGGCTCAGACGCCGCAAGGTGTGTTGGTTTATATGGCTAAATGTTCAAATTTTAAGTGACAAAATGCACGATTTGCGAAAATAAAGGCCTATAAGTGGTCGTAAATGTGTATATTGATACGTAATATCTTGACAAACTGCATAATCTCCACTACACTTGGACCATCGCCGGCCGTGGCCGGAGGGAGGACCTTCATGAAGAAAACAGCGGTAGCTATCGTAGGAATGGCACCCGCCGCGCTCGCGGCGGGGGAGGCGGATGCGGGCACCACCGCCTGGATGCTCGTCTCCACCGCCCTGGTGCTGCTCATGACGCCCGCGCTCGCCTTCTTTTACGGCGGGCTGGTGCGTCAGAAGAACGTGCTCAACACCATGATGATGAGCTTTAGCGCCTTGGGCGTGGTCACGCTCCTGTGGGCCTTCGTGGGCTACTCGATCGCCTACGGCACGGGCAACGCCTTTATCGGCGACCTTTCCATGGCCTTCATGCGCGGCATCGGCCTCGACGGGGCGATGCCGGCGCTGCTCGACGTGGCCTTCCAGGGTACTTTCGCGGTGATCACCGCCGCGCTCATCTCGGGCTCGCTGGTGGGGCGGATGCGCTTCGCCCCCTGGCTGCTCTTCATCGCGCTGTGGTCGGTCTTCGACTACGCCGTGCTCGCCCACTGGGTCTGGGGCCCCGAGGGCTCGGCACTGCTCAAGGACCTGGGCGCGCTCGACTTCGCCGGCGGCACGGTGGTTCACATCAACGCCGCGGTCGCCGGGGTGGTGGGGGTGATGGTGCTGGGCCCGCGCAAGGACTTCGGCCGGCTCGCCTTCCTGCCCCACAACATCCCCTTCGTGCTCCTGGGGGCGGGACTCTTGTGGTTCGGCTGGTTCGGCTTCAACGGCGGCAGCGCCTACGCCGCCGACGCCAGCGCGGCGCTAGCTTTTACCAACACCTTCCTGGCGCCGGCGGCCACGCTGGTGGTCTGGACGCTGCTCGAGCTCGCCAGCCACGGCCGCGCGACCGCGGTGGGCGCAGCCACGGCGGCGGTGGTGGGGCTGGTGGCCATCACCCCGGCGGCGGGCTTCGTGGGCCCGATGGGGGCGATCTGGCTGGGCGCGCTCGCGGCCTTCCCCAGCTACTACTTCATCCTCTGGCGGCCCAAGCTGGGCCTGGACGACGCCCTCGACGTCTTCGGCGCCCACGGCATCGGCGGCATCACCGGGGCGATCCTCACAGGCGTCTTCGCCTCCGAGGCCTGGGGCGGGACCGCGGGGCTGCTCGAGGGCAACGCCGCCCAGCTCTGGATCCAGATCGAGGCGGTGCTGGCGGCGGTGGCGCTGAGCGCGGTGGTCTCGCTGGTGCTCTACAAGTTCGTGGGTGCGCTCATGCCCTTGCGAGCGGGCGCGCGCGAGGAGGCGGTGGGCATCGACGCCGTCTGCCACGGTGAGGAGGCCTACCCCGTGGCCGAGGGCGCGGTGTTGGTGCTCGACGGCGAGCGTGCGGGAGGTGTGGCATGAAGATGATCGTGGCCATCGTGCGGCCGGAAAAGCTCAACGACGTGCTGGAGGCGCTCTTCAAGGCCGAGGTGCGCGGCCTCACCATCAGCCGGGTGCAGGGGCACGGCGGGGGCACCGAGCGGGTGGAAACCTATCGTGGCACCACCGTGAAGATGGGCCTCTACGACAAGGTGAAGCTCGAGATCGGGGTCTCCGAGAGCTTCGTCGAGCCCACCATTCAGGCCATCCTGGCCTCGGCCCGCACCGGCGAGGTGGGCGACGGCAAGATCTTCGTGATGCCGGTGGAGCGGGTGGTGCGCATCCGCACCGGCGAGGAGGACGAGGCGGCCGTCACCCCCGTGCCCAAGGAGTAGCGGATGCAGGCGCGCGCGGCGGGGCACATGTCCCGCCGCGCGCTGTTTGACGCGTTCAGACCGGGTAGGCGAAGACCGCCAGGGCGTGGTCGCCCACGCGGCCGCGCGCCACCGGGTCCATGGGCGCGAGGCTGCCGGCGGTGAGGTGCAGGCGTTCGCCGAGGACGGTCTTGACCTGTTCGCGCATGGTCTCGGGCAGGTCGCCGAAGAGGCTGCGCACCCGCACCCGGCGGTCGCCGTAGGTGCGCGCGAGCAGGCGCGCGATCGAGCCGAGCACCTGACCGCTGGGCACCGGCAGCGGCGGGGTGCGGAAGCGCCCGTTCTCGAGGGTAATAAGCGCCCACAGCCCCAGCGCCTGGCCGAAGCGGTCGCCCAGCGGGGGGAGCATCTGGTTTTCGACGAGTTTGCTGAGGTCGTGGGTGGCGAGGAAGAAGCGCCCCTCGCTTGCCAGGCGGCGCAGCTCCTCGAGCGCGGCGTCCTCGTCCGCGCCCGCGGTGAGCAGCTCGGCGGCGCGCAGCGCCGCGGCGCCGAGGCCGGCCGATCCCAGGGCGGTGTTGACCACGCGCACCCGCTGGCCCTCGACCTGGGCCGCGGCCTCAGCCGCCATCCCGTGCATGGGGCAGAGGAGGGGTGAGGCGTGCAGGGATAAGAGGCGGTCGTAGTGCTCCAGGTAGCGGCGGTACTGGGGCTCCAGCGGCGCCTGGGGGTCGAGCAGGAGCACGCCCCGCTCGCGCGCGGCCCGGGGGCTGAGGCTGCTGCCTGGATCGGTGATCACGCCGATGATTTCGCCTTTCATGGCTCCTCCCGAGCGGTGGGAACGCTCATCCTAACACTAACATGCACGCGAAGGTAGTTTTGTTGGGGAATACTTTAAGGTTTGGCCACGAAATCTTAATCGTCGGTGTGGAAGTCCAGCGGCCGCAGGTAGAACTCGTTGATGGCGGTGCTGCTGACGATGGCCACGGCGGGCAGGTGGCGCTTGTAGTGGGTTTGGTTGACGCGCCGCTTGACCAGCGCCACCTCCTCGGGGGTGTAGCCGAGTCCGACGATGTAGGCGTCGGGGTAGCCCTTGAGGTAGTGCTCGAGGATCACGTCGGCGCGGCGGTAGCGCACGCCCAGGTCGGCCTCGTCGGTCTGGCCCGGCTCCAGGTCGGCCGTGGGTGGCTTGTGGACGATCTCGTCGGGCACGCCCAAGTACTCGGCCAGCCCCCATACCTGGGTCTTGTAGAGGTCGCCCAGCGGGTTGACCGGCGGGCTGTCGTCGGCGTGCCAGGTGAAGTAGCCGAAGAGGCGCTCGGTCTTGTTGCCGGTGCCCAGCGGTAGGGCACGGTACTGCTCGGACTTGTCGAAGGTGACGATCATCCGCGCCCGCGCCATCACGTTGCCCTTGCGGCGTGGGGTGATGCCGGGCGTCTGCTCGGCGTAGCCCTCGACCATGTGGGTGATGTCTACGGTCTCGAGCTCCACGCCAAAGCGCTTGGCGACCAGCCGGGCGTGGGCGCTGGACTCGGGCGAGGAGTCGCGGTGGGGCAGGCTGAGGGCGTGGACGTTCTCCGGCCCCAGCGCCCGCGCCGCCAGCGCCAGGGTGACCGCGGAGTCCACCCCCCCGCTCACGGCCACCACGCCCTTTTCGAAGCCGCGGCCGTGGAGTTCCTCGCGGATGAAGCGCTCGAGCGCCGATGCCACCAGCGGGTAGTCGAGGTCGAGCACCTCGTGGTTGGGCACGCCGTGCACGACCTTCACAGCTCCTCCACCACCTTCCTCAGCTCGGGGAAGATCAGCGGCAGGCCGGCCTTGAGGTCGGCCAGCATGGGGTTGTCGTAGCGCACCGGCGGGATGCGACCCGGATCCACGTCGGCGATGAGCACCGCCTCCTCGAACTCGGGCGCGCGCGCCAGCACCTCGCCCTCGGGCCCGGCTATCAGGCTGCCGCCGCTCATCAGCTTGCCCGCCTCACTGCCCACCAGGCTAGCGAGCGCCACGTAGAGGCCGTGCTCGCCCGAGACCGCCCGGGCAAGCGTCTCCCAGCGCTCCACGTTGGCCGGGGCCCGGCCGCCAAAGCCGCGGGCGGGCGAGGCCGAGGGCACGTAGATGATCTCGGCCCCCTGCAACGCGGCGATGGTGGCGGTCACGGTGTGCCAGAAGTCCTCGCAGATTAACATTGCGGCGCGGCCGAAGCGGGTGGTGAAGCTGGTTAGCTCGTGGCCGCGGTCGAGGAAGCGCTCCTCGTCGAAGACGCCGTAGGTGGGCAAGAAGATCTTGCGGTGCCGGTGCACCAGGCCGCGCCCGCCCAGCTCCAGGTAGGCCGCGGTGTTGTAGTAGCTGCCGCCGTCGCGCTCGTAGAAGCCGATCACCAGGTCGAGCGGCTTCTGGTAATGCTCGGCGTGCCAGCCGGCCAGCCGGTCCTCCAGCTCGGTGGCCTCGAGCGCCAGCTCGCGCACGCCCCCCTGCAGAAAGTAGCCGGTGGGGTAGGCCTCGGGCACCACCGCCACGTCCACGTCTTCGTCCCGCAGCGCCAGCAGGGCCCGTTGCAGGTGCTCGAGGTTGCGGTGGATGCGGCCCTTCTGGGGCTTTAATTGCAGGAGCGCGTGGCGGACCATACCCTTCTAGGATACCGCGCTACAATGGGAACTACACCCGGGCAGACCCGGAAAGGAGGGAGCCATGGCGACGGTACGCCAGATCTTGGACGGCAAGGGGCACGAGGTGTATACGGTGCGGCCCGAGGCGACGGTCTTCGAGGCGCTCGAGAAGATGGCCGAGTACAACGTAGGAGCGCTGCCGGTGGTGGACGCCTCCGGTCGGCTCGTGGGTATCTTCTCGGAGCGCGACTACGCCCGCAAGGTGATCCTGCGGGGCAAGGCTTCGAAGGACGTCCCGGTGAGCGAGATCATGAGCACGCACGTGCTCTACGTCACTCCCGAGACCACCGACTGGCAGTGCATGGCGCTGATGACCGACAAGCGCGTGCGGCACCTACCGGTCATGGAGGAGGGACGCCTCGTCGGCTTCGTCTCGATCGGCGACGTGGTCAAGTCGATCATGAACGAGCAACGCTTCCAGATCGAGCAGCTCGAGCAGTACATCGCCAGCGGCGGCAACTAGGCGAGCGCTCGGTCGAGCCAGTTCGCGATCTCGGCAGCCACGGCTTCGGCGTTTCGGTCGAGCAGCAGGTCGTGGCCGCTGTCCGGCGCGACCCAAAGCGTCTTGTCTTCGCTGCCCAGCAGGTCGTGGTAGCGGCGGACCGCGGCGGCGGGGATGACCTTGTCGTGCTCGGCCTGCACCACCAGCGCCGGCGCGGCGACGTGCGGCAGCCATTCGGGCGCCTGACGGCTGAGTTTGAGCAGCTCCACGAAGGCGCGGCTGGGGAAGTAGGGGTAGTTGGGGTTTTGAGCGCGCAGCTCGGGGTCGTGGATCGAGTCCGTGCCCGGGAGCTTGCGCAGCAGCCAGGTGAGATAGGGCGCGAGTGGCGCCAGGCGGTTCTGGAAGCCGAGCGCCGGAACCGCCGCCACCAGCGCGCGTGGAGGCTTCTTCGCCGCCAGGTAGGCGGCGAGCAGCGCTCCCATAGAGAGCCCGATTAGTGCGAAGTTGTCGAGCCCTTCGGCGGCACGCTCTACGTCGGTCTTCCAGTCGGTGGCACGAACGCCGGCGAGGTCTTCGGGACGGGTGCCGTGGCCGGTGAGGGTAGGCATGTGGGGCCGGTAGCCCCGGGTTTCGAGCAGGTTCGGCAGTGGGCCCCAGACGCGGGTGGGGTGGGAAGTGAAGCCGTGAACGAGTATAATATCTATCATCTTTGCCCCTTATTTTGCATGATTTTTCAACCCTAATCCAATGCGAGAAGCCGGCCTTAGGTGTCCTGGTGTTAACAAAGTGTTAATCTAAGATCAAATACGTGATTGCGATACCGAGGAGGCGTCGTGCTAAAAGGCAATCTCTCCGAGTTCCCCCTGGGCACCCTCATGCAAACCCTGGCGGCGGCCGGCCGTAGCGGGGTCCTCGTCGTGAGCCCTCCCTGGACCGAAGGCCGGGTCGCCCTCAAGGACGGAGCCCTCTACGCCGCCGAGATCGGGCTGCGTCGAGGGTGGGCGGCCATCGAGCTGCTCGCGGGTTTGCGGCGTGCCCCCTTCGTCTTCGACGACCGGGTGGCCCTCCCCGCCGAGGCCAACCTGACCCTCCCTCTGGAAACGGCGCTCGCGCGGCTTCTCGCCGTGGGTGACCGCTGGGCGGGGCTCGCCCACCTTCCCGGTGACTGGCAGGTGGGGGTGGAGCTCACGCGCAAGAGCGGCGAGCTCAAGCTCACCCCGGTGATGCTGCAGGTGCTGGGCCTGTTGGAGGGGCGCTCAATCGGGCAGATTCTCGAGGAGGCGGAGGCGCCCCCGCTGGAGGTAGCCGAGGCGCTCGACCATCTCCTCGCCGAGGGGGTGCTGCGCCTGAGCACCCCCGCGCAGATGCAGGCGGAGGAACTCGTGGCGCTCAGCTTCTACGGCAAGGAAACGGGGGTGGCCTACGTGGACGCGGCGCTCTACGCAGGGTGGCAGAAGATGCTGCCGCAGCCCTTTTTCCTGCGTGTCCGCTCGCCGCGGGGCGCCGAGCAGGTTTTCGAGGTGCGCCCGCGCAACGACATCCCGGGGCGCGTCATGCTCAACGACCGCGACCTGCGCAAGCTCCGGGTGGCCCGGGGCGTCAAGCTGACCGTTCAACCCGAGCTTTCGGCGGAGGGTTCCTAGGTGGAGGGGGCTTGTGAGATGAACGTACTGGATTGGATCAACCGGATCAACGGCTGGGTGTGGGGCTTCGAGATGATGCTGGTCTTCCTGGCGGTGGGGCTGTACCTTTCCTTCCGCACCGGCTTCATCCAGTTCACCCGCTTCGGCGTGATCTTGCGCGAGACGCTGGGCGCCATCCGCGAGCGCACGCTGGGCAGCGGCGGGGAGATCTCGCCCTTCCAGGCCACCATGATCGCCCTGGGGGCGACGCTCGGTTCGGGAAATATCGTGGGGGTTACCTCGGCAATCCTCATCGGCGGTCCCGGGGCCATCTTTTGGATGTGGGTGGCGGCGCTGGTGGGGATGGCCACCAAGTTCGCCGAGGCCACCCTGGCCGTACACTACCGCCAGCAGTTCGCCGACGGCTCCGTCTCGGGCGGGCCAATGTATTACATCGCCCGCGGTCTGGGTTTGTCCTGGCTGGGCGCGCTCTTCGCCATCTTTGCCGCGATCGCCGCCTTCGGCATCGGCAACGTGGTGCAGGTAAGCGCGCTCTCGGGGGCGTTGAGCAACAACCTGGGCGTGCCCCCGGCCTGGACCGGGCTCTTCGCGGCGCTGGTGGTGGCGTTCGTGCTGGCGGGTGGCGTGCGGCGGATAGCGCGCTTCGCCCAGGCGCTGGTACCGCTGATGATCGCTCTCTACCTGCTGGTGGCGACGGCGGCGCTGGTGGTCAACGCCCAGAACCTGGGGGCGGCCTTCCTCTCGATCTTCCAAAGCGCCTTCAATCTCCAGGCCGGCTTCGGCGGGGCCGTGGGAGTGGCCATGATCGAGATGATTCGCGCTGGTGTGGGGCGCGGCATCTTCTCCAACGAGGCGGGGCTTGGATCGGCGGCGATCGCGCACGCGCAGGCGCAGGTTGACCATCCGGTGCGCCAGGGCTTCTGGGGCGTGGTCGAGGTCTTTCTCGACACCATCGTGATCAACACTTTCACCGCGCTGGTGGTGCTCTCGGCGGGGTCGTGGATGACCGGCGGGCTGGCCTTCGACGTGCTCATGGGCAGCTTCGGAACGCTGGGGGCGGCTAAGGCGCTGATGCCCATCGTGCTCAGCCTCTTCGTGTTCACCACCCTGATCTCCTGGGCCTTCTACGGCGAGGAGTCGGCTGTCTTCCTCTTTGGCGAGGGGATTCGTTGGCCCTACCGGCTGGCCTTCGCGGTGCTCGCTTTCGTGGGCGGGCTGGGCAGTTTTGGGGCGCTCGTCAAGGTTTCCGATACGATGAACGGTCTCATGGCGGTGCCCAACCTGATCGCGCTGGTGCTGCTCGCGGGGGTGGTGGCCAAGCTGACGCGCGGCTTCTTCTCTGGCGAGCCTTGGACGCCCCCCAAGTAGACGCCGGAAGCCGGGCGCGCGGCCCGCGGGCCACGCGCCCTTTTGTATGCTGAACGGGTGAAACGGATCGTCGTGGGGGTGAGCGGGGCTTCGGGCATGCCCTATGCCCGGCACCTACTCGAGACGCTGGCGCAGCGAGAAGTGCTCGAGGTCCACCTGGTGCTCAGCGAGGGGGCGCGGCGGGTGCTCGCGCGCGAGGGGTGCGAGGCCGCGGCGCTCGAGCGCCTGGTCCAGCGCGTGCACGACCCGCGCGACCTCGGTGCGCCACTCGCCTCGGGCAGCTTCCGCACCGCGGGCATGGTCGTGGTGCCGGCGAGCGCGACCACGCTGGGCAAGCTGGCGGCGGGCATTGCCGACAACCTGCTTTTGCGCGCGGCCTACGTCCACCTCAAGGAGCGCCGGCCGCTCGTCGTGGTGCCGCGCGAGACGCCGCTGCCGCAGGTGACGCTCGAGGCCATGCTGAAGCTGGCGCAGGCGGGGGCGGTGATCCTGCCCGCGAGCCCGGGATTCTACCACCGCCCCCAGACGATCGAAGACCTGCTGGCCTTCGTGACCCAGCGGATCCTCGACCACCTCGGCCTCGAGGCCGAGGGGCCGCGGTGGGAGGGCTAGGTGTGGCGGGTTACGGCGTGAGCGTTTCGGTGTTAATTCCCGCGGCGGGCCAGGGGGAGCGGCTGGGCAGGGGGCCCAAGGCCTTCGTGAAGGTGGGCGGGCGCACGCTGCTCGAGTGGGCGGTTTCCGCCTTTGGCTGGGCTGAGGAGGTCTGGGTGGCCCTGCCGCCGGGGGTGGATTCGCCGGCGTTGGGTCCGCGCGTGCGCTTCGTCGAGGGGGGTACGGAGCGGCAGGAGAGCGTGACGCGGATGCTCGAGCGCGCCCGCGGCGACGTGGTGCTCGTTCACGATGCTGCCCGCCCCTTCGTCGTGCCCGAGGTCGTGGACCGACTCATGGCCGCCGTGGCCCTGGGCGGAGCCGCGGTGCCGGTGGTGCCGGTGCCCGACACGCTCATCGAGCCCGAGGAGGGCCGCTACGGTCCTGCGCTCGACCGCAGCCGCTACGCCCTGGTGCAGACGCCCCAGGTCTTCTTTCGCGAGGTCCTGGCCGAGGCCCACCAGCTGGCGCGCACCCGCAGCCTGACGGCCACCGACGAAGCCCAGCTGGTGCGCGCCCTGGGCTATCCCGTCGAGCTGGTTCCCGGCGACCGCCGCATGTTCAAGGTCACCTACCCCGAGGACCTGGCCCTGGCCGAGGCGCTCGCGAGCCACTGGCGGGTGTGACGGATCGGCGCCGCCGCCTCGCCTCCAGGTCTACAATCGAGTCAGGAAGATGAAGACGCCCAAGTACAATCCCGTCACCGGCGAGTGGGAGGTGGTGCCCGAGGACTGGGAACTCGTTTACGTTCCCGCCGAGGGCACCTACCGCTACGGCCCTCCCGGCTCGGGACAGGCCTACAACCCCATCGGCAGCGGCTTCGACGCCCGCAAGGAGGACGCCCGCCCCGTGTACAACGTTCCCGAAGAGCGCTTCGAGCTTGGCGACGACGACTACGAGGAAACCTACAACCCCGTCACCGGCGAGTGGGAGATGAAGCCCCGGGACGAAGAGTCCTAGGGCTGCGCTCCACGCCGACCGCCCGCATGTGAAAGGGCCATACCGGCGCACCTTATGACGTAATTCTGGGCAGCAAGTCAGTAAAAAGAGCCGCCCCTCCCCTGGGAGGGGCGGCTACAGTTCACCCCTTACGGGGCTTTTCTTTTTGCGACTTCTTCGAACGGCGTGTCGAGCTGTCGGTTGAGGAGTGCGAGTTGCAATCCCCTTACGGGGCTTTTCTTTTTGCGACGTGAAAAAGATTTGTACACCGTTTTGACGGTAGATGTCGTTGCAATCCCCTTACGGGGCTTTTCTTTTTGCGACTGTGTGATTAACGGTAAGGCATTCGGTGTTGATGACATTGAGGTTGCAATCCCCTTACGGGGCTTTTCTTTTTGCGACAGGGCGATTCTCGGCCCCGTCCAGGACGGCGTTCGCGCCACTTGACCGGATATATAGAAAATTCTAAGGTTTTTTTCGGCCGTTTTTCGAGGCCAAAAATGCGAAATATGCGATAAGCATCGGGGTGGATATTAGACTTACCGCTTTCGGCGCGCCTGAGCCCTCGAAAAACCCGATTGTCAAGGTCCAAACCGGCCCTTCGCGGGGCCCGTTGACCGCATTCTAGCATCTCATATCCGGTTGGGGCACCGTTTGAGGTGTTGGTCTTGTTTAAGGCCGCAGCTTGCACAAAAAAGGCTCCTGTAGTACTATCTTTCTTGCTGAGCGCCTGGGAGTACGCGGGAGTAGCTCAGTTGGTAGAGCACAACCTTGCCAAGGTTGGGGTCGCGGGTTCGAGTCCCGTCTCCCGCTCCAGAAAAAGCCCCCGAATGGGGGCTTTACCTTACAGCGTGAACGCGTATACTGGAGCCGGCGCTGCGGCGCTATCCCTGAAAAGGAACCGGTATCTATGAGCACACCCGAGACGCTGCGCGAGCAAAAGTACAACGCCACCGTGGTTAGCAAGATCCTGCTGACGCCAAACCTGATGACGCTGCGGGCCGTTACTGACGAGCCCCGCGAGCAGTTTTCCGCGGGGCAGTACACTACCCTGGGCCTCTTTGGTTTCGAACCACGCTCCTCGAACTCCGACGCCGAGTTCGAGCCCGCTCCTCCTGAACGCCTCATCCAGCGGGCCTACTCCATCGCCTCGGCGCGCCATCAGACGCGCGAGTTCGAGTTCTACGTCACCCAGGTTAAGTCGGGCCAGCTCACGCCGCGCCTCTTCGCGTTGGAGGTGGGCGACCGCCTCTTCGTGGGGCGCCGCATCGTGGGGGCGTTCAACCTCTCGGACGTACCCCCCGAGAAGGACGTGCTCATGATCGCCACCGGCACGGGTATCGCGCCCTTCATCAGCTTCCTCCGCTCCCACGTGGCCGAGCGCCCAAAGAGCCGCATGGTGGTGGTGCAGGGGGCGGCGCACCAGCGCGACCTCGGTTACTACAGCGAGCTCGCCTTCCTGAATCACACCTTTCCCAACTTTTTCTACCTGCCCACCCTCACCGACGCCGACGGAACCTGGGCGGGGCGGCGGATGTGGATCGAAGACATCCTGGCTTCGGGGGAGATTGAGCGGGAAACCGGTATGGCCCTTGATCCCGAGCGCACCCACGTCTACGTTTGCGGCAACCCGCGTATGGTGGCCAACGTGGCCTCCTGGCTGGAGGACCACGCCGGTTACCGCCGCCACCGGCCCAAAGAGCCCGGGCAGCTTTTCATCGAGGAGTTCTAGCGCCACACGATCCGCGCCCCCGGGAAACCCGGGGGCGCGGCGCTTGGGGAGGTAGCGTGTGATCAGCGCTGGGGTTCGATGACGACCTTCATCGAGTCGCCGCCAGCAGCGGTGAGCTCGAAGCCCTTCTGCGTCTCGGCCAGAGGCAGGCGGTGGGTGATCAGGTCTTCCACCGGCACCCGACCGGCGCTGATCAGCTCCAGCGCCTCGGCCAGGTCGCGCGGCGCGGCAGCGTAAGTGGAGAGCAGCTTGACCTGCTTCTTCCAGAAGGGAAAGACGTCGAACTCCACCTTGGTGCCCGGGGCCATGATGCCGTAGAGCAACACGGTGCCGCCCTTCCTGACCGCTTGCATGGCCTGGTCGAAGAGCACCGGCGCGGCAGCGGTGGGAATGACGTAGTCGACGCCCTCGCCGTTCGTTTCCTCGAGTACCCGCTGCACCACGTCTTCGCGGGTGGCGTGGATGGTCACCTCGGCCCCCGACTTCTTGGCCATTTCGAGCCGGAAGTCGCTCAAGTCGGTAGCGATGATCTTGCCGGCGCCGTAGGCGCGCGCGGTGCGAATGACGAGCTGGCCCGAGAGTCCGCTCCCCAGCACCAGCACGCTCCGCGCGGGCTCGAAGCCCATCACCCGCAGGCCGCGCACCACGCAGCCCAGTGGCTCGGTAAAGCTGCCTTCCTCGTAGCTCACCGAGTCGGGCAGCTTGAGCACGCCGCCGGTCTCGACGTTGATCGCGGGGACCCGCACGTACTCGGCAAAGCCGCCGGGGTAGTACTTGGTGTTGCTGATCAGGGAGCACAGGGTGTGCTGCCCCCGCTGGCAGTACTCGCAGCGGCCGCAGGGCACGTGGTGGGTGGCGGTCACGCGGTCGCCGGGCTTGAACTGGGTCACCCCTTCGCCAACCTCGACGATGTCACCGGCGATCTCGTGCCCCAGCACCAGCGGCGCCTTCTTGATGCGGTACCACTCCATCACGTCGGAGCCGCAGATGCCGCTGGCGATGATCTTGATGAGCACCTCGCCCGGCCCGATCTCGGGGATCGGCTGCTCCTCCAGGCGCACGTCGTGGTTGTTGTAGTACATGGCTACGCGCACGGCGGCCTCCTCCTTGACGGGGCCGGGGCCCTGCGGGCCCCGGCTACGGTCGTTACTTGCCCTTGAGCTCCTGGTAGTAAGCGTAGGCGTCCTCGACGCTGCCGTCTTCGTGCACCAGCTTGGCCAGGGCGCGCATCATCGCCACCGGGTCGTCGGCCTGGAAGACGTTGCGGCCCATGTCCACGCCGATGGCGCCGGCGTCGAGGGCGTCGCGGGCCATCTGCAGCGCGTCTTTTTCGGGGATCTTCTTGCCGCCGGCGATGACCACCGGGACCAGGCTGGTCTCGATGACGCGCTCGAAGTTCTCGCAGTAGTAGGTCTTGACCAGGCGCGCGCCCAGCTCGCCCACCATGCGGGTGGCGAGGCTGAGGTAGCGGGCGTCGCGGTTGAGGCCGCGGCCCACGGCCACCACGCCCAGAGTGGGGATGCCGTAGCGCTCGGCGGCGTCGACCATCTTGGAGAACTCCAGGATGGTGTCGCGCTCGCTCTCGGGCGTGCCCACCATAACCGAGAAGGCTACGAAGGCGGCGTTGAGGCGCACGGCCTCCTCGATGCCCACCGAGATGCCCTCGTGCAGCAGGTCCTCGTTGAGGATGCTGGTGCCGCTGGAGACGCGCAGCGAGATGGGCTTCTTCAGCTTGGGGTCCACGGCGTTGCGCAGCGCCCCGCGGGTGAGCATGAGGGCGTCGGCGTAGTCGATCGCGGGGTGGATGGCTTTGTACATGTCCTCCAGCCCCGTGGTCGGCCCCATGAAGTAGCCGTGGTCCACCGCGAAGAAGATGGTGCGCCCGCTCTTCTCGTTGAAGACGCTGTTGTAGCGGTTCTTCATGCCCCAGTCCATGTTCAGTTCTTTCATGTCCTTCCTCCTATTCGTTCTGGCCAAAGGCCGCTTTGAACGCCCGGATGTTTTCTTCGGGGCCGGCCCCCTTGAAGACGGCCGAGCCCGAGACGACCACGTCGGCCGCCCCCACCTGGGCGGCGTTCTCGAGCGTAACGCCGCCGTCGATGCCCAGCTTGACCTGCTCCACCCCCTGCGCCTCCAGCTTCTCGCGCAAGAGCGCTAGCTTGCGCAGCGTCTGGGGCACGAAACGCGCCCCGGGGAAGCCCGGATCCACGGCCACCAGCAAGATCAGGTCGATCTCGCGCACCAGTTGGATGACGCCGCTGATGTGGGTGCCGGGGTTGAGGGCCACGCTCGCCTTCGCCCCCACGCGCTTGGCCTCGTCCACCGCGCGGTGGAGGTGCGGGCCCGCCTCGGCGTGGACCGTGATCCAATCGGCGCCTTCGAACTGGGCCACCTTGTGCTCGGGGTGCTTGACCATCAGGTGGACGTCGATGGGCAGCTTGGTGTACTTGCGGATGGCCTTGAAAAGCGCCACGTCTCCCAGAATCGGCGGCGCGAAGCAGCCGTCCATGACGTCGAGGTGGATCCAGTCGGCCCCGGCCTCTTCGAGCCGCGCAAGTTCGTTGGCCAGCCGTCCCAGGTCGGCCGAGAGAACTCCCACCGAAAGCAGGGTTTCAGACATTTACCTTTTCCGCCTCCTCCCGCATGACGTCGAGGAACTGGTCGATGCTCTCGATCTCGTCCATCTCCTTGATCCAGCGGCGCCCCACGTTGATGGCGTAGCGCTCGGCCACGGCGCGCTTTTCCGGATCTTCGATGCTGGAGATGTCCCAGACGCTGACGATGCCCATCATGCGCCGGAGCGCCTTGGTGCCGGCGATGCCCACCATGTCGCGGAAGATGCCGGCGATATAGTCCTTGCGGAACGCGGCGAAGGCTTCCTCGCCGCCTGGGTAGTCCCAATAGTCCGCGGGCATGAGGTCGCCCTCAGCGTGCTCGACCCAGACCTGCTCGAACTTCTGGGCGAACTGCTCCCAGATCTGCTTCATGGTGTCCAGCAGCCAGGCCTGGTAGTCGGCGCGTTCGTCGGGGTCGGGGGTGTGGGCGTAGTGGGAGGCGTAGTTGAGCATCAGGTTCTGCAGCACCGCCGCCACGTCGTAGCCCGCCGGCCCCACGAAGGCGAACTCGGGGTCGATGACCCGGGTCTCTTCCTGGTTGATCATGATCGAGCCGGTGTGCAGGTCGGCGTGGATCAGCGATTGGGCGTGGTTCATGTAGCCTTCCTTGAGCCAGGCCACGCGCTGCTTGAGGTCGCTGTCGCGGCGGACCTCCTGCACCAGGTCGTCCACCAGCGGGTTCCAGTTGTTCTCGGGCGACTCTTTGAAGGGGTTGGTGTAGACGAAGTCCTCCTGTAGCTTGCGCAGGTGGGGGTTCATGAAGCGTTCCTGGAGAGCCTTCTTCTCTTCGCCCTTTAGGTAGAGGTCGGAGGTGTAGAAGAGGGTGTTCGCCAGGAAGGTCGAGATGTCGTCGGCGAAGCGGGGGAACTTGACCCGCCGGACCAGCGGCTTGCGCATGATCTCGTGGCGGCTCAGGTTCTCCATCATCAGCGTGGACATCTCGTAGTCGTGGTCGTAGACCTGGGGCGCCAGCCCGGTGGCGTACTTGTTGTGCAGCTTGAGCGCCTCGGTTTCGTAGATGACGCGGTCGCGGGTAAGCGGCCAGTCCTCGCCGACGACGCGCAGGTAGGGGAGCGCCTGCTTGACCACCAGCGTGTGCGCCGGGCTCTCGCGGCTCTGGACCACGAAGACCAGGTTGAGGTTGCCGTCGCCGACCTCCTTGATGTCGTAGGTCTCGTCCGGCGGCAGGATCTCGGCCAGCGCGGGTTGGCCCTTGAGGTAATCGAGGAGCGTTTCGGGGGTGAGGGGTTGGTAGGCCATGGTTACCTCCTTTCAGGATAGAGCTCGAGCAGGCCCGCCTCGCTGGCGGCGGCGATGCCGCGTTCGGTGATGAGGCCGCGCACCAGCCGGGCCGGAGTGACGTCGAAGCCGTAGTTGGCGGCGGGGCTCTCGGGCGGGGTAAGGAGGACGCGCTTGACCTCGCCCTCGGAGAGCCCCTGGATGTACTTGACCTCTTCCTCGCCGCGCTGCTCGATGGGGATCTCGGCTACGCCGTCGCAGATCGACCAGTCGAGGGTGCTGCTGGGCAGCGCCACGTAGAAGGGTACGCCGTTGTCGGCAGCGGCCAGGGCCTTGAGGTAGGTGCCGATCTTGTTGGCCACGTCGCCGCAGCGGGTCACCCGGTCGGCACCGGTGATCACCATGTCCACCAGGCCGTGCTGCATCAGGTGTCCACCCACGTTGTCGGCCACCACGGTGTGGGGCACGCCCTGCTGCACGAGCTCCCAGGCCGTCAGCCGCGCGCCCTGGTTGCGGGGGCGGGTCTCGTCCACCCAGACGTGGATGGGGATGCCGCGCTTCTGCGCCTCGTACATGGGCGCGGTGGCGGTGCCGTAGTCCACGAAGGCGAGCCAGCCGGCGTTGCAGTGGGTGAGGATATTGACAGTGTCGCCCTTCTTCTCGTAGATCTCCTCGATGATCTTCACCCCGTGTTCGCCGATGCGCCGGCAGAACTCGGCGTCTTCGTCGGCGATGGCCTGGGCGGTGTCGCGCGCGACCTGCACCCCTTCCGCGGGGGTCTGGGCGCGGCTCGCGATCTCGCGCAGCTGGCGGTCCACGGCCCACTCGAGGTTGACCGCGGTAGGGCGGGTCTTCTTGAGCTTCTCACCCGCCTCGTGCAGGTAGCCCAAGAAGGCCTCCATCGAGGTCTGCGGCGCCTCGAGCGCCGCCAGGTACATGCCCCAGCCGGCGGCCGCGCCGATGAGCCCGGCGCCGCGCAGGTGCATCTCCTTGATGGCGCGGGCCATGGCGTCGGTGCTCGCCAGGTCCTCGATGACGAACTTGTGGGGAAGGGGCCGTTGGTCGATGATCTGGACCACGCGGTCGTCGTCGGGTTTGAGCCAAATCGTCCGGTAGTGCTGACCGCCTACGTTCACCTCATGCTTCCTTTCTGCCCGCGAAGAGGATGTTGAACACCAGCGCCGCGAGCAAGATGATGCCGGTGATCAAAGTCTTCATGTAGATGTCCACCGAAACCTGGTCGAGGCCGTTGCGCAGCACGCCCAGGATGAGCAGGCCCACCACCGTCTGCGGGATGCCGCCCACGCCGCCGAAGAGCGAGGTGCCGCCGAGGACGACCGCGCCGATGGCGTCGATGAGCATGCCGTCGAAGGCGGTGGGGGTGGCGCTGCCAAGGCGGCCGATGCCCACCACGCCGGCGAGCCCGGCGGTGACCGCGGCGATGACCATGACCGCGGTGATGACCGCACGGGTGTTCACCCCGGCCAGCTCGGCGGCCTTGGGGTTGGCGCCGGTCATGTAGACGTAACGGCCGAAGCGGGTGTACTTGAGCACCAGGTGCCCCACCAAGAGCGTGAGCGCGGCTACGATGACCAGCCACTTGACGCCGAAGATGCGTCCGCTGCCCAGCGTTTCGGCGAGCGGGGGCAGGTCGAAGAGGATGCGCCCGCGCGTGAGCCAAAGGCTGAGCCCCGAGGCGATGAGCGACATCGCCAGAGTGACCATGAACGAGGGGATGCCGAGGTAGGCCGTGCCGATGCCGTTGATCCAGCCCAAAAAGGCGGCCACCAGCAGGGCGATCACGATGGGCCAGGGCTGAGGTAGGTGGGCGGCGGTGTAGTAGGCCGCCACCACCCCCGCGAGCGTGGCCATGTAGGAAACCGAGAGGTCGATCTGGGCGGTGAGCAAGACGAAGGTGATGCCCGTGCCCATGATGGCCAGCAGCGCCACCTGGTTGAGGATGTTGCCCATGTTTTCCCAGGTTAGGAAGCTGTCGGAGTAAACGGAGAAGAACAGGAAGAGGGCCAGCAGGGTCCAGACGGGCGCGTACTCCCGGCTCTTGACCAGGAAGGCCCGCCACCGGCTGGGCGGGTTGGGGGTGTCTTGGGGTTTGTCTGCCATCGTCTACCTCGCGGTCGCCGCGGTCGCCATCTCGCCGGCGGCGGCGGCCAGGAGTTGCTCCTTGGTGACCGTCTCGCCCACGAACTCGCGGACGATGCGGCCCTTGGCCATCACCAAAACGCGCTCGCTCGCGGCCAGCACCGTCTCGGGCTCCGAGGAGATGAGCAGTACGCCCACGCCGGCCTCGCTGAGCTCGCGCAGGATTTTCATCACCTCTTCCTTGGCACCCACGTCCATGCCGCGCGTCGGCTCGCTGACCACGAAGACCTTGGGCGGCTCCACGAGCCAGCGGGAGATGGCCACCTTTTGCTGATTGCCGCCGCTCAGGAAGGCGACCTCCTTGAGCGGGTCGGGCGGGCGCACGCCGACGCGGCGCGTCACTTGGTCGGCGACCTCGATCTCCTTGCGCACGTTGGGTACGAAGCCGGAGATCTTGGCGAGCCAAGGCAGGGAGATGTTCTGGTAAATCGGTTTTTCCAAAAACAGCCCGGTGCGGCGGGAAGGGGGGACGTAGGCTACGCCGCGGTCGATGGCTCGACGCGGCCCATGGCCCAGCGGCGCGCCGCCAAGGCGGATGCGGCCCGAGCTGGGGCGAAGAAGGCCGTAGATGGCCTCGCCCAGCTCGAAGTGGCCCGAGCCGATGAGGCCGTAGATCCCGAGGATCTCGCCCGCGTGGAGCTGGAAGCTGACGTCCTCGAAGAGGCGGGGGCGGGTGAGGCCCTCGAGCTCCAGCACCGGACGGGCCCCTGCGTGGGCGTCCTGGACGGCGCGCCCGTGCAGGTAGGACTCCTCGATGAAGGCGGCCTTCTTGCCGAGCATGAGCTGCACGAGTTCTTCTTTGTTGGTCTGGTCGGCGTCGAGCGTGGCGATCTTCTGCCCGTCGCGCAACACGGTGACGCGGTCGGAAACCCAGGTGACCTCCTCGAGGAAGTGGGAGATGTAGACCACTGACTTGCCGGAGGCGGCTAGCCCGCGGGTGAGCTCGAGCAGGTGCTGGGTCTCCATGGGGCTGAGGGCGCTCGTGGGCTCGTCCATGATGATCAGCTCGGCTCCCGAGGTTAGGGCGCGGGCGATCTCGGCCAGCTGGTGGACGCCCAGGGGGTAGCGCTCGAGCGGCTCGCGCACGTTGATGTGCCCGAAGCCGAGCTCTTCGAGGATGGCGGCGGCCTCGCGGAACATACGCCGCCAGTCCACCACCCCGCCCGCGAGCGGCTGCCGGCCCAGGAAGATGTTCTCGGCCACGGTGAGCTCGGGCATAACGCTGAGCTCCTGGTGGATCATGGCGATGCCGAGCCCAAGCGCGTGGCGTGGGTTCCTCAGCCGCACCGGCCGGCCCTTCCAGGCCATCTGCCCCTCGTAGTCGGGGATCACGCCTGCGAGGATCTTCATCATCGTGGACTTGCCCGCGCCGTTCTCGCCCACCAGCGCGTGCACCTCGCCCGGACGCACGTCAAAGTCGATGCCCGAAAGCGCCTGGATGCCGCCGAAGCGCTTGGAAACGTCGTGGAGTTCAAGGAGTGGGGCGGTGGTTTCCATGTCGGGGAGGGGCCCCCGGCCCGGCCGGGCCGGGGGCTAGGCGCTTAGGCCAGGTAGTGTTTTTCCTGCCAAAGGAGGCCAGGGCCGGCGCCGATGCCGTAGCCCTTGAGCAGCCAGGGCTTGTCGGTCTTCTCCTTGCTGGGCGGCAGGATGACGGGGCCGTCGGCGAGGATGAACTCGGGGATGTCCTTGCCGCTGACCTCCTTTTGCATGACCGCGTAGTAGCCGGCCACCAGCGCGCCCCAGTGGATGCGGGCCGCCGAGTTGCGGGCGGTGGCGTGCAGCTTGCCGTCGAGCACCGCCTGGACCGCAGGAGGCATGCCGTCGATGCCGCCAAGGACGATCTCGTTCTCGCGGCCGGCGTTCTTGATGACGTGGTAGGCGGCGAGCGCCATGTCGTCGTTGTGGAAGAAGGCGGCGTCGATTTTCTTGTAGCGGTTGAGGAGGTTCTCCCACAGCTGCGCCACCTTGGCCACGTCCCAGTCGGCGGGCGACTCGTCGATCACCTTGATGTCGGGATAGCGCTTGACCACGTTCCAGAAGCCCTGGGCGCGGCCTTGGGCGCCGGTGTGGCCCAGCGAGCCCTGGGTCATGACGATGTTGCCCTTACCGCCGATGGCGTCCACCAGGGCCTGGGTGACCTGCTCGGCCATCCAGACGTTGTCCGGAGCGATGAAGGTGTGCTGCTTGATCTTGCCCCAGGGGGCGAGCATGGTGTCCATGGCGATGACCGGGATGCCCTTGTCGATCATCTTCTGCACAGGCTCCACCAGCGAGCCGATGGAGAGTGACTGGATGGCGACGAAGTCCCAGTCCTTGGCGGCCATGGCGTCCACGGCGGCGCGCTGCTTGGCGACGTCGAGCTGGCCGTCATACCAGTGGATCTCCACGCCCAACCACTTGCCCCACTGCTCGACGGTGTCCTTACCCTGAGCGCACCAGGTGGCCTGGAGGCCGGCGTTGGAGAAAGCGGCCTTTAGCGGCCGGTTGTTGCCCTCGGCGGCGCGGACGGTCTGCATGAAGGCGGGGCCGGCGAAGATGCCCATCGAGGCGAGGGCGCTTTGGATCATAAATTTCCTGCGGCTAATTTCGTTTCCCATAAGAGGTACTCCTGTGGCGCACGCGTGCGTGCGATGGTGGCGTTGGATCTTGGGCCAGGGACCGATGGGTTCGCGCAGCTCTCACCTCCTTTCCTGCGGTCATAGGGTTTTGCGGGACAGAGCCTCCCAGATGCGGCGTTCGTCGCTGTCGGCGGTCTCGAGCCGCCGCATGCTGAGCACGACGTAGATGGACTCGATGATGGCGATCTGGGCGATGCGCGACGAAGCCGCTTCGGGACGTAGCTCGTGGTAGCTGGAGTATAGCGCCACGTCGGCCTGCTGGGTGATGGGCGAGGAGAGCGAGCCGGTGATGGCCACGGTGGCGGCGCCGTGCTTCTTGGCCTCCTCCAGGGTGAGCACCGGGTCGATGGAGGCGCCGGTCTGGGAGATGCCCACGGCGACGTCGCCGGGGCCCAGGAGCGCGGCGTGCATGAGCTGGAGGTAGGAGTCGGTCTGGATCCAGACGGGCAGGCCCAGCCGGAAGAGGCGGTTGTACATCATCTGTGCGATGGGCGCCGAGGTGCCGACGCCGATGATGAGGATGCGGTTCGCGCCGTCGAGAAGGTCTACCGTGCGCTCGAGCGCCTCGATGCTGAGGCTTTGCAGTGTCTCCAGCAGGGCGCGGTTGGCGGCGGCGAAGACCTTCTGGGCGATCGCCTTGGGGGGGTCGCTGGGCTCGACCGACTCGTGGATGAACTGGACCGGCGAGGCCAGGTCCTGGGTGAGCGCCACCTTGAAGTCGAGGTAGCCGCGGTAGCCGATGGCGCGGCAGAAGCGCAGCACCGAGGGGTCGCTGACGCCGGCCTGCTGCGCTAGCTTGGCCAGCGGCATGTGGATGACCTGCTCGGGGTGTTCGCGCACGTAGTTGGCCACCCGCCGTTCGGACGGCGAGAGCTTGTCGTAGAAGCTGTTGATTCGCGTGAGTACCCTGGCGTTCGTTCCCATGTGTAGTCTCACTACTTGTGAGTTGTAGTAAGTGTACCCCGCCCCCAGGCCGCTGTCAACGGGAGGGATTAGGCTTGAGGGGTGGAGTGGGACCGGCGTTTTCCCCCGACGCTGCCGGCGCGTCTGATCGCGCGCGAGAACCGCTTCGTGCTGCGGGCCGAGGCCGAGCGCGGCGAGGTGCGGCTGCACCTGCCCAATACCGGCCGGCTGGCGTGGCTGCGCCCCGGCACGCCGTTGCGCTGGCGGCCGCGCCCGGGCGGGCGCACCGAGGGGCGGGTACTGCTCGCGCGCGACGGGGCGACGTGGGTGCTGCTCGACTCCGCCGAAGCCGAGGCGGCCCTGCCGGCGCTGCTCGCGCGCTGGGGCTGGCGCCACCTGGCGGCGCAGCCGCGGGTGGAGGGCGGGCGGCTCGACGCGCTGGCGCGCGACGCGGCCGGCCGCGAGCGACTGCTGGAGATGAAGTCGGTGACCCACGTGACGGAGGGCACCGCCTGTTTCCCCGACGCCCCCTCGGCCCGCGCGAAGAAGCACCTGGGCTGGCTGGTCGCGCGTGAGGGGGCGCTGGTCTTTGCGGTGTTGCGGGCCGACGCCGAGCGCTTCGCCCCCTGCCCGGTCGACCCCGAGTTCGCCAGCGCCCTCTGCGCGGCGCGGGAGGCGGGGCTGTGGATGCGGGCGGTGCGGGCGCGCGTGGCGTCCGAGGGGCTCGTGTGGGACGCCGAGCTGCCCCTATACTGTGGAGCGTGACGAGGAGGGCCCCGTGATCCCCGAAGGAACCCGTTACTACCTGCCGCCCGAGGCGGCGGCGCGGCAGGCGCTGGTGACCCGCTGGCGCGAGCTCTTCGCCGGCTGGGGCTACGCGCCGGTCGAGCTGCCGGTGCTCGAGGTCTTCGACCCCGAGCACCCGCTCGCCGAGCGCGCCTTCAAGCTGGTGGACAAGAGTGGGCGGGTGCTGGCGTTGCGCGCCGAGTTCACCACCGCGCTGGTGCGGATGGCGCGCACCCAGGCGCTGGGGCCGGGACCGCACCGCTTCCAGTACGCCGGCAGGCTGTGGCTGCGCGACAGCGAGGTGAGCCTGGGGCGGCTGCGCGAGTTCGAGCAGGTGGGGGTCGAGGTCTTCGGGGCCTCCACCCCGCGGGTGGACGCCGAGCTGCTGGCGCTGGCGCACGAGGCGTTGGCGGCGGCGGGGCTCGAGGGGGCGCGCATCGAGGTGGGGATGCCCGCCTTCGTGGCCGACCTGCTCGAGGCGACCGGGCTCGACGCCGAACGGCTGGCGCGGCTGCACGCTGCGATCGACCGCAAGAACACCCCCGAGCTCGCCGAGCGGCTCGAGCGCTACGGCGTGCGCGGGGCGCTGGCGGACGCGCTTTTGGCCCTGCCCGACCTCTTCGGCGGGCGCGAGGTGCCGGCGGCCGCGCGGCGCCACGCCATCAGCGAGCGGGCGCAGCGCGACCTCGACTGGCTCGAGGAAGTGCTGGCACTCTTGCCTGCAGGGCTGGAGCCGCTCTTCGACCTGGGCATGGCCCGGGCCTACGACTACTACACCGGCATCCACTTCCGCGCCTACACCCCCGACTTCGGCCTGCCCTTGCTTGGCGGGGGGCGTTACGACGGGGCCGGGGTGGCCGAGGCGGCGGGCTTCGCACTGGGGCTCGAGCGCGTGCTCGAGGCCGCGGGCCGGCCGGCGCGGGCGGCGGCGCCCGACGCGCTGGCCCTCGACGCCGAGACGGCGCGGCGGCTGCGCGCCGAGGGGCTGGTGGTGGAGCTCGCCTGGACCGATGACCTGGACGAACTTCGGGCCTACGCCCGCGCGCGCGGCATCGGCCGCCTGGTGGGGCCCGAGGGGGAGGTGGCCCCGTGAGCTTCGAGCGCGCCGGGCTGGTGATCGCCCTGCCTAAGGGGCGGATGATGGACGATGCCTACGCCGCCTTCGCGCGCGCGGGCTTCGAGCTGCCGGCGGCGCGGGGCGAGCGCGACCTGTGGCACGGCGACGGGGAGCGGGCGGTGCTCGAGCTGCGCGGAGCGGACGTGCCCACCTACGTGGACCTCGGCATCGCCGATGTGGGCGTGGTGGGGCGTGACGTGCTGCTGGAGTCGGGGCGCGACCTCTACGAGCCGGTGGACCTGGGCTTCGGCGCCTGCCGGCTCTCGCTCATCCGCCGCCCGGACGACGACCGTCCCATCCGCCGCATCGCGAGCAAGTACCCCAGCTTCACCCAGGCCTGGTTGCGCGAGCGCGGCTTGGTGGCCGACGTGGTCAAGCTGCACGGCAACGTCGAGCTGGCCGCTTTGGTGGGGCTGGCCGACGCGGTGGTGGACGTGGTGCAGACTGGCCGCACCCTCAAGGCCGCGGGGCTCGTTGAGGTGGAGGTGCTCGCGCGCTCGAGCGCCCGCCTGATCGTCAACAAGAGCGCCCTCAAGCTCAAGCGGGCACTCCTGTGGCCGCTGATCGAGCGCCTCAGGGCAGCGGCGCGAACGACCAGCGGCTGATCAGCATGCGCCGCCCGTAACGGCTGGCCTGGATGCCGAAACCGCCGTGCGAAAACGCCGGATCGCCGTCGGTGTAGTCGGCGAAGACCTCGCCGTCCACCGTCACCCGCACCCCGTCGCTCCGCGCCTCGGCCACCAGGGTGTGCCAGGCGTCGTCGGCGCGCGGGCCGCTGACGTCGCGCCGCGCGACCACCGTGCGCTCTTTGCCAATTTGCTTGTAAAGCGTGGCCGACGTTCCGTAGACCTCCAGCACGTAGGCGTGAGCGCCGTTGCCGCTGATGTTCAGGTAGACCCACCACTGGTCGTCCTTGGTGCGGAAGCTGACCTCGGCCCGGTAGTCCCGCCAGTCCTCCGCGCCGGTGGTCAAAGCGTGCAGCCCGCCGCCCCCGCCGCAGGGGTACTCGACTGCCGCGGCCTTCTCGCTGCGCCCCTCCGGCCCGACGGTTTCCACCACGAAGGCGTAGTCGAGCCGGCCGTCGCAGTCACCCCAGAGGCGGTAGCTTTCCGGGTTCGCCCGTGTCAGGATCGCGCCCACCGGGTAGCTCTCGAAGTCGTCGCTGAAGGGCAGCGCGTTCTGGGGCAGCACCTCGGCCGTCCCCCTCAGCCCCGCCTCGATCGCCTGGTCCACCGCCAGGTCAACGGGGTTGGGAACGCAGGCCGCGAGCAAACCCAAAAGCGCGAGCGCCAACAAGACCTGCAGACGCTTCATTGTTCACCTCCTCCTATATCCTCGCGCACGTCCCGGGGTGGCGGTTTGCCTCAGAGGATTTCGCAGCGCGGCTGGTACAATCGGGCCGTGACGCCGGAGCGCTACCGTCGCCTCAGGGCCGTATTGGACAAGCGCCAGCCCGACCTGACGGTGCTGATGGAGAACGTCCACAAGCCCCACAACTTCTCGGCCATCCTGCGCACCGCCGACGCGGTGGGCGTATTCGAGGCTCACGCGGTCAACCCCACCGGGGGTGTGCCCACCTTTCACGACACCTCGGGCGGCAGCGAGAAGTGGGTCTACCTGCGGGTGCACCCGAACATCGAGGAGGCCATCGCCCACCTCAAGGAGCGGGGCTTCATCGTCTACGCCGCCAACCTTTCGGACCGCGCGCTGGACTACCGGGAGGTCGACTACACCCGCCCCTCGGCGGTGCTTCTGGGTGCGGAGAAGTGGGGGGTGAGCGCACGCGCTGCCGAGCTCGCCGACGCCGACGTGATCATCCCCATGATGGGCATGGTGCAGAGCCTAAACGTCTCGGTGGCGGCGGCAGTGATCCTCTTCGAGGCCCAGCGCCAGCGGTTCGAGGCAGGGTTTTATGACCGCCCCCGGCTTGACCCCGAGACTTACCGGCGCACCCTCTTTGAGTGGGCCTACCCGCGAGAGGCTGAGGTCTACCGCCGCCAGGGCCTGCCTTACCCCGAGTTGGATGACGGGGGTGGCTTCGCATAGGCCCAGCCCCTGTTGCGCTGGCGGGTGCGCCCTACGCCTGCTTTGTCGGCCGGGAGGCCGCCTCTATTTCCTTGACCAGGCCCAGGAGCTCGCGGTGGTCGTGGATACGGGCCGAGGGCTCGGGCTCGGCTTCACCCGGGCGCGCGCTCCCAAAGAGGACCGCGTGCGGGTATCCGCTGCGGCGTGCACCCGCGATGTCGGCGCGGGGGTGATCTCCGACGTGTAGCGCCTGCGCAGGCTCAACGCCCATCGCCTCGAGCGCGGCGAGGAAGGCGCGCGGGTCGGGCTTGAAAACCTGCGTCTCATCGGAAAAGGAGAAGGCGGAAAAGTAGGGGAGCAGCCCCTCGCGATCGAGGTAGTGCCGCAGCATCGCCCCGCTGGAAACGCCGGTGTCGGAGACGATGGCGAGCTTGTAGTGGCGGGCCAGTTCGGGCAGGGCTTCGCGGGCACCGGGGCGAACCACCAGGTCGGCGTCGCGCCCGGTCGTGGCCAGCGACCGGGCGGTACGGCGTACGAGGTCGGGATCGTAGCGCACGCCCAACAGCTTGAAGGCGTAGGCCACCCGGTCTTCGAGCGACATGAAGACCCCGGCGCGCCAGGCGTCGCCGTACTTGCGGCTGGCCTGGCTCCAGGCGTCGCGCACCTCGGCCTCGCCGGCGGGCACCCCCGCCTCGTCGCTGGCCGCCAGCAGGATCTCGTAACGCTCGGGCAGCACCTGTGCGGCGTAATCCGGTCCCTCGACCATCAAGGTTCCCCAGAAGTCAAAGGTAATCGCCTTCATGCCTTACCTCGCTCCTTCGCTGCGCGGAGTGCTTGGGCACTTCCGCCCCGCCGCGCTCAGGGCGGAGGCTTACCGGTAGGGGTAGGGTATACGTTTCCGGGCCGGCGCGGTGCGTGCCGGCGCGAAAACTACCCTGACGGCGACTTTGGGACATTCTACAACCCGAAGCGGGCGTAGATCGTGTCCACGTGGCGCAGGTAGTAGGCGGGGTCGAAGGCCGCCGCCAGCTCCTCGGGGGAGAGCGGGTTCTCCGGGTCGGCGGCCAGCAACTCGGCCAGGTCGCGCTCTTCCTCCCAGCTCTTCATGGCGTTGCGCTGCACCAGGCGGTAGGCGCGCTCGCGCTCCAGGCCCTTCTCGATGAGCAGGTTCAGCACGCGCTGGCTATAGGCGAGGCCGCGGGTGAGTGCGAGGTTTTTCTGGATGCGGTCCTCGTGCACCACCAGCCTCCGCAGCACCCGGGTGAGGCGGCGGGTGAGGTAGTGGGCCAGGGTGGTGGAGTCGGGTAGGATCACCCGCTCCACCGAGGAGTGGCTGATGTCGCGTTCGTGCCACAGCGCCACGTTCTCGAGCGCGGCCTGCAGGTTCGACTTGAGCAGGCGGGCGAGGCCGGAGACGTTCTCGAGCGCCACCGGGTTCTTCTTGTGGGGCATCGAGCTCGAGCCCGTCTGCCCCTCGCGGAAGGGCTCGCTGACCTCGAGCACCTCGGTGCGGGCGAGGTGGCGCAGCTCTACGGCGACGCGCTCGAGGTTGGCGCCGAAGACCGCGAGCGCGGCCAGCACCTCGGCGTGGCGGTCGCGCGGGGCCACCTGGGTGCTCACCGGCTCGGGTACGAGGCCCAGCTGCTCGGCCACGTAGGCTTCCACCTCGGGCGGGGTGTGGGCGTAGTTGCCCACCGAGCCGCTCACCACCGCGGTGGCGATGGCCTCGCGGGCGCGGTGCAGGCGTTCGCGGTCGCGTAGCCCTGCGGCGTAGAAGCTGAGGAAGCGCAGGCCGAAGGCTGTCGGCTCGGCATGCACCCCGTGGGTGCGGCCCACAGCGGGGGTGTGCTTGTATCGCACGGCCAGGTTGGCAAGCACTGCCAGCAGCTCTTCCAGCTCGGCCAGGACGAGGCTTAGTGCCTCGGCCAGCAGCCGGTTCTGGGCGGTGTCCACCACGTCGGTGCTGGTGAGGCCGTAGTGGAGGTAGCGCCGCACTGCCGCGTCGCCGCTGCGCTCCGCCAGGGCGCGCACGAAGGCGACCACGTCGTGGTGGGTCTTGGCTTCGATCGCGGCCACCCGCTCGCCGAATTCGGGCTCGAAGTCGCCGGCGGGCAGCGCCCGCGCGAGCGCGGCCGCCGTGCCCGCGGGCACCTCGCCCAGCCGCTCCCAGGCCTCCAGCGTCAGGCGCTCAACCTCGGCCCAGACGCGCAGGCGGTGCTCGGGTGACCACAGGGCCGCCATCTCCGAGGTTTGGTAACGCGCGATCATCGGCCCCAGCCTAGCACGGCTCAGGCGTCTTCCGGTCCGGCTGTGGGCGGCTCGCGCAGGGCGTCGTCCACGGGCTCGGGCTCGCGCTCGGGCTCGGGGGCCTCGAGCAGCTCGCGGAAGCGGCGCGCCGCCGGGGCGAGGCGTCGCTGGTAGCGGCCCACGGCGCGGTTATAGGCGGCCACGCCCTGCTCGAGCCCCTGCCCCACCTCGGCCAGCGCCGCGGCGAAGGCCTCGAAGCGGGCGATCAGCTCGCCGCCCTCCTCGGCGATGCGGCGGGCCCGCTCGCCCAGCGCCTGCTGGCGCCAGCCGTAGGCCACTGCCTTGAGCAGCGCCAGCAGCGTCACCGGCCCGGCGGGCAGCACCCGCTGGGCCAGGGCGTCGTCGAGCAGGCCGGGGTCGGCCTCGAAGGCTGCGGCCAGCGCAGCCTCGCTGGGCACGAAGACCACCACGAACTCCGGCGCGCCCTCGAGCCCCTCCCAGTAGGCTTTGCCCGCCAGCTCGCGCACCCGCGCGCGCAGCTGGCGGGCGTGCTCGGCCAGCCGCGCCTTGCGCGCCGCCTCGTCGGCGGCCTTGACCGCGGCCAGGTAGGCGGCGAGCGGCGTCTTGGCGTCCACCGGCAGCGTTCCGCCGCCGGGCAGGTGCACGATCAGGTCGGGCCGGCCTCGGGCGGTCGTCGGCTGCTCGCTGTAGTCCACGTGTGGCGTCATCCCGGCAAGCTCCACCACCCGCCGCAGCTGCAGCTCGCCCCAGCGCCCGCGGGTGCCGGGGTTCTTGAGCGCCTCGCCCAGGGTGGTCGTGGCCGTCTGCAGGGCGCGTTGCTGCTCGGCCAGCGCGCGCAGCTGCTCGGCCAGGCTGCCGTAGGCGCCCTCACGTTTTTGCTCGAGCTCGCGCACCTGCGCCTCCAGGGCTGCCAGGTGTTCCCGCAGCGGTCCCACCAGTCCCTCGAGCGCGCTTTTGTGGGTGCCCAGCTGCCCCGCGAGCTGGCGGTCGAGCCGGGCCAGAAGCTCATGGGTGCGCCGCACCAGCGCCGCGGAGCTCGCCTCGAGCTGGCGCCCCGCCAGCACCGCGAAGGCTTGAGTCAGCTCGTCCTTAGCGCCCAGGAGCCACTCGGCCTTCTCGCGCTCGGCGCGCAGCTCGGCCTCGAGCCGGGCCACGGCGCGCTCGAGCTCCTCACGCCGGAGCGTCAGTGCCACGACCTTCCCCCAGGCCAGCAGGCCCGCGAGCGCGGCGCCCAGGACGAAGGCCAGAGCCAGGTGCCACGCGCTGAAGGTGCCTTCCACCCCTCCACCTTACCGGCTGGCGGCATACTGGAGGGGTGCGAAGGCTCGGCCTGGAGGCGGTGGCGTTCCTGGCGTCGGAAGCGGCCCGGCGCGAGATCGAAGTGCTGGCCGAAGGGCCGCTCGAGGCGCTGGCCACCGTCGCTGCGCTGCGCAAGCGCTGGAGCGAGGACGAGGCCGCCTGGCTCTACGACCAGGCGCGCTTGCGGCGCAAGGCGCGGGCCAAGTTTCCCCACGCGGACGCCATGCTCTTCGAGGCCGAGGCGCTCGAGCAGGCGAGCGCCTGGCCGGTGGCCAGCTGGCGGGCGGAGCGCGTCTTCGGTCCCTACGGGCGGGTGGCCGACCTGGGCGCGGGCATCGGCGGCGACGCCCTCGCGCTCGCCCAGGCGGGCAAGCGGGTGCTGGCGGTCGAGCGCGACCCGGTGCGGGCGGCGTTGCTGGAGTACAACGCCGCCGCGCTGGGGCTCGCCGAGCGCATCGAGGTTGTTCGCGCCGACTGGCGGGCGCTCAAGCTCAAGGTGGAGGCGGCCTTCGCCGACCCGGCGCGGCGCAGCGGCGGACGCCGCACCGTGCGGCTGGACGCGATGGAGCCGCCCCTCGCCGACCTCGAGCGGCTCGCCGGCCGCCTACCGGCGGTGTCGGTCAAGCTGGCCCCGGCGCTCGACAAGGCTGAACTCCCTGCGCGGGTGGGTCTTGGCTTCATCTCGTTGGGGAGCGAATTGAAGGAAGCACTGGCTGGCTTCGGCGAGCTGGCCTGGCCCGAGCCCTGGGCGGCGGTGCTGCCTGAGGGCGCTGTGCTCGAGGGGCCCGAGCGGCCCGCGCCGGCGGGCCCGCCGCGCGGCTTCTTCTACGAGCCCGACCCGGCGGTAATCCGCACCGGTTTGGTCGGTCGGCTGGCGGCCGAGCTAGAGGCAACGCTGTTGGCCGAGCAGGTGGCCTACCTCACCGCCGACGCTTGCCGCTCCACCCCGCTGGCTCGCTGCTGGCGGGTGCTGCGGCACGGGCCCTACCGCCTCAAGACTTTGCGCGCTTGGCTCGACGAGCTGGAAGCGGGCCCGGTCAGCGTCAAGCGGCGGCACAGCCCGGTCGACCCGGCCGAGCTGGCGCGCAAGTTCTCCGGCCGCAAGGCGGGGCGCGCGCTCACGGTGGCGCTCACCCGCCGCGAAGGCCGGCCCTGGATGTTCGTCCTTGCGGATCCGGACTAGTTCGCCGTCTGCGCGCGGGCGTGTTCGCGGTCGAGGTAGGTGGGGGTGTAGAGGCGCACCGCCCAGCCGCCCTCGCCGTCCTCGCCCACGGCCCAGACCAGGTAGTTGCCGGCGAAGGGGCCCTCGTCGATCCGGAAGAGCAGGTAGCCCTCGCCCTGGCCGATCACGGTAACGCTGCCGAACTCGCTGGTGGCGATCGGCGGCCGCCCCTCGCCCGGCTCGAGGTGCAGCATCCAGACGTCGGGGTCGTTTGGGCTGCGGGTGAGGAAGACCACGTCGAGGGTGCGGTCCGAGAGCTCGAGCTTCGCGTACTCGTAGTAATGGTCCCCGGCGTTGAGGCCGTCCTCGGCCACGCCGCTGTTGAAGAGGGGGTAGGCCTCCGGGTCCTCGATCAGTTGCGCCAGCTCCTGCACCCAAGGACGGGTCTCCCCGGGGATGGTGTGCTCGGCCACGGCGTCCGCGCCCACCGTCTGGGGCTGGGCGCTCCGGGTCACGCCAGGCTCGGCGTCGGAGGCCAGTACGGTTTCTTTCACGGTTCCGGGTTCGGGTGGCGCAGCGAATAAGCCGTAAGCCGCAAGCCCGGCGCCCGCCAGCGCCAGCAGCAGCGCCGGCAGGCTCCAGCGTCGCTGGAAGAGCCCCACGAGCGCACCCAGCGCCAGTAGGGCCAGCCCTAGGACTATGAGTTCGTCACGAACGCCCCCTCTCGTTCACGGCGCGCCCTCGCCCGCCGCCTGAGCGATCTGCTGGGCGAGGCCGTGCTCGCGCTCCAGGAACTTGGGACTGTAGATGCGAATGGCTTCGCCACCGCCGCGATGGCCGCCTGTGGCCCAGATGAGGTAGTCGCCAGCGAAGGGACCGTCTTCGATCAAGAAGACGATAAAGTTGCTCCCCTCGCCGAGGATGCGCACCCTCCCCAGCTCCTCGGGCTGGATGGGCGCGCCCTGGGCGCCGGGCTCGATGTGGACCATCCACATCTCCGGATCGCTGGGGCTTTTGGAAAGGAAGACGGTCTGGAAGGTGCGGTTGCCCAGCTTGATGTCGATGTATTCGTAGATGCGGTCGCCCCGGTTGGGCGCGTCCTCGGGCGCGTCGCCCGACTGGGCGAGCGGGTAGTGGTTGGGCTTTTCCACCAGGTTCTTCACCTCGGCGACCCAGCTTTGGGTAGCGCCGGGGATCACGTGCTCGGGGATGGCCGGGGCCACGGCGGGCGCCTCGGCTTCGGTCGCGCCTTCTTCGCTGGCGGGTTTTGTTGTTTCTTCCGTCGCAATGGGTGCGTCTGCGGCCTCGTTCGTCGTTTCCTGCGCCTCTGCGGCGGGGGAGGGCGTTTCGGGGGCAGTTGCGGCGGGTTGGGTTTGGGCGGGCGCGGCGTCGGAGGCAAGGACGGTGCCCACGGCGGGCTCGGCTGGTTGGGGCCACAGCCCGTAGCCGGCCAGCGCCACGCCCGCGAGCACGCCAAGGGTGGCGGGCACCGACCAGCGGCGCTGCATGAGCGCCATCAACGCGCTCAGCGCGACGAGTGCGAGTCCAATTACAACAGCATTCATGCGGCCCATTCTAAGCCAGCTCCACCCGGGGCATGCGCCCGGGCGCTAGAGTGTGGGTATGGAACGCTTCGATGTACGCACCAACGCGTTCAACCAGATGGTTCGGATCACACCCCAGGTCGAGGCGGCCGCCCGGGCACTCGGCGCCGTGGAGGGCGCGGTGCTCGTCTACTCGCCGCACACCACGGCGGGGATCGTGGTCCAGGAGGGGGCCGACCCCGACGTGGCCCACGACCTGCTGCTGCGGCTGGCCGAGCTGGCCCCGCACCGCCACCCCGGCGACCGCCACGCCGAGGGAAACAGCGACGCTCACCTCAAGACCGCGCTCGTGGGCAACGCCCAGCTGGTGCCCGTGCAGGGTGGCCGGCTGGCGCTGGGCACCTGGCAGCAGATCTTCCTGGCCGAGTTCGACGGCCCGCGCACGCGGCAGGTGTGGGTGGTGCCTATCGGTTAGATCGAAAGCCGTTTCGGATCAAGAGTTTTGCTGTGTAGACGAAGGGATTGTCGGTATATCCCATGTCGGCGGTACGGGCAAGTCTTTCCACCAATTGACTGGGCCCCCAGAAAAACCATCCCCTTTGGGAAAAGAACCGCTTGAGGGCTTCCTCATCACCCTTAACTTTTCCGACAACCATACCCGGAATCATAGATACGGTTCCATGGATCGCACCCTCGTTGACAAGTTCCGATTTGAGTCGCCTAAACATGACGCGGCGGTACTCCTCGTCCTTGAACAGCCTGTAACCTTCGCCCCTGACGAACTCTGTGTCGATGTGCTCAAGCGCGACGCCCGGAGAGTCCAGGTAAGATTTAACTTCGATTATCAGCAAGAGGTTTTCGCGGGGGCGGTATGCAAGAACATCGATTTCAGGTCTTGGGGACGAAGGCCGGCCGATCATACGCTTTTCTTCCTTCGTCAGGTTGACCCTGTGACTGGTGCGCGCCCAGAAACCCTCGCGTTCTAACAAGAAGCGAATCAGCTGTTCAAAATAGTGCATAGAACAACTTTACAGCGCCAAAACGAGCGCGAGCAGGCCCGCGGCGGTGGTGGCCACGGCGTTGTTGACGTCGTTGGTCCACCAGCGCAATCGTTCCTCGAGCGGGCCGGTGAGCGTGTCGAGCACGGCGCCGA
>JALSQD010000032.1 GCA_026985615.1 Thermaceae bacterium
TTCGGTTCGTTGGGCCAGGGGCCCACCACGCCCGGCGCCGCCCACTCCATGGTCTCGAGCTCGTGCTTGGTGAGCCGCAGCCCCGCGGGCACGCGCAGCTTGCCCTGGCGGTCCTCGATCGGCCCCAGGAAGGGGTCGAAGGCCAGTTCCACATCGCTCATCAGCGCCAGCTCCTTCATCACCAGGTCGTAGACGCTGATCTTGCCGAAGACGGGGTGGTCCACCTTCTTGGCCTTAAGCGCAGGCACGAACTTGGGGTTGATGGGTTCGCCGAACTCGCCGCCCAGCTCCACCGCACCCTGGGGCAGGAGCCACCAATAGTCCACGTCCTGAAGGTTTTTGTTGGTGTACACGCCGGCGTAGACCTTGGCCAGGAAGTCGATGTAGATCTTCTCCCAGTGCACCAGCTGCCCGCTCACCACCTGGTCCGGCGCGAAGCGTTTCATCGGCGAGTAGTGGCCGAAGCTGGGCAGCCCCTTCTTGGCCGCCACCTGGATCACCGTAGGGGTGTCCTCGGTAAAGGCGAAGACGTCGGCCCCCTCGGCGATCAGCGCCTCGGTGGCCTCCTTAGCGGCGGCGGGGTTGTACCACTCGTAGATCCAGCGCACCAGCACCTCGGCGTCGGGCCTCACGGCGCGCACCCCCAGGGTGAAGGCGCTGATATGGCGTTTGAGCTCGGGGATGGGGAAGGCGCCCACGTAGCCGACCTTGCCGCTCTTGGTGAGCGCGCCCGCCATCAAGCCGTTGAGGTAGTAGACCTGGTAGAAGTCGGCCATGTAGGTGGCCACGTTGGGCGCGCGCTTGAACCCGGTGGCGTGCGCGAAGATTACCTCCGGATGCTTCTTGGCCGCGGCCAGGACGCTGTCCATGTAGCCGAAGCTGGTGGCGAAGATCACCTCGCAGCCCTGCTTCACCAGCCGGTCGATGTAGGCTTCCGCCTGCGCCTCGGGCACGCTCTCCACGTACTGCGTCTCTAGCCAGGGCAGGGCCTTCTCGGCCGCGATCCGCCCCTGGTCGTGGGCGTGGCTCCAGCCGTAGTCCCCCACCGGCCCCACGTAGATCCAGCAGGCCTTGAGCTTGTCCCCCTGCGCGAACCCGACTGCACCCAGGAGCACCAACAACACCGCCAAAAACCCTTTCCGCATAGATCTTCCCCCCTGCTACCTTCTTTCCCCGCGCACGTACGGGGTTCCCAGCGCCTCCGGGGCCCCCGACGGACCCCGCTTGAGTGCGCTTAGGGACAGCACCAGCACCACGAAAAGGTACGGCATGGCCTTAAGGAACTCGGGCGAAACGTGCGCCTGCAAGCGGTAGGAGAGATGATAGAGCGCACCGAACAGCAGCGCGGCGAAGACCGCGCGCAGCGGTTCCCAGGAGGAAAAGATGGCCAGGGCCACGGCGATCCAGCCCAGGCCCGAGGTGATGCCGTCGGCCCAGCTGGGCCGGTAGGCAAGCGAAAGAAAGGCCCCGGCGAGGCCGGCCATGGCCCCGCCGAAGACGACCGCGCCGTAGCGCATCGCGTAGACGTTGATGCCCATGGCGTCCACCGTTTCGGGGTTCTCGCCCGCGCTCTTCAGCACCAACCCCCCGTAGGTGTGGTGGAGGAAGAACCACAAGATCCCCGCCAGCAAGAGTCCGGCCACCACGAAGGCGGTCTCGGCCAGCGGGTGCGCCAGCGGCGCGCCCTCGTAGGGCTTGCCGAGCAGGCCCGAAAGCCCCAGTCCCAGCATGGTGAGCGCCAGCCCCGCCACGTACTGGTTGGCCCGCAGGGTAATCGAGGCCAGGGCGAAGAGCGCTGCCAGCGCCGCGGCCGCCGCGATCGCCGCGGCGAGCCCTAGCAGCGGGCTGCCGGTGGACTGGGCGGTGGCGAAGGCGGCCAGCGCCCCCACGGCCATCATCCCCTCGACACCCAGGTTGACCACGCCGCTGCGCTCGGCGTAGATCTCCCCCAGTCCCGCGATGAGGATGGGCGTGCCGAAGGCCAGTGCCCGCACCAGGGTGGTCCAGATCCAGTCGTCCATCAGCCTTCCCTCCATGCCGGGTCCCAGCGCACCCGGTAGTAGAGCAGCCGCTCAGTGGAGATGAGGAAGAAGAGGATGAGCCCGTTGAAGACGTCGGTGACCCGGAAGGGCATCTGCAACACGATCTTCATCACGTCGCCGCTGGCGAAAACGAGCCCCATGAAGAGCGCGGTGAGGACCGCGCCCAGCGGGTTGCCGCGCGCCAGCCAAGCCACGATGATGGCGGTGTAGCCGTAGCCCAGCGAGATCTGGTAGGCCCCGAGCAGGCGCCCGTGCACGCCCGCGACCTCACCCACCCCCGCCAGGCCCGCGAGCCCGCCCGAGACCAGCGCCACCGCGAAGACCACCCAGAAGATGGGCATACGCGCGTAACGGGCGGCCTCGGGGTTGTCACCGATGACCCGCACCGGAAAGCCCCAGCGGGTGCGGTTCAGCACGAAGGCGGCCGCCACCGCGGCCAGCAGGGCGATCAGCAGCGTGGGCCAGTGAACGTAAGTTCCCGGCACGAGGGGCAGCATGGCCGCGTCGGGGAAGCGGTCGGTGTAGGCGAAGCCGAAGGCGGTGCGGCCGCGCCAGGGTCCGTGAATGAGCCACTCGACCAGGTAGACCGCGACGTAGTTGAGCATCAGGGTAGTGAGCACGTCGTTCACGCCCAGGCGCAGCTTGAGCAGCGCTGGCACCGCCGCCCAGAGTCCGCCCGCGACGAAGCCCGCCAGGAACATCGCCGGCAGCTTGAGCGCGCCGGGCAAGGGCACGAAGAGCGCCACCCCCGCCGCGGCCACCGCGCCGAGCAGGATCTGGCCCTCGGCGCCGATGTTCCAGAACTGGGCGCGGAAGGCGAGCACCAACCCCACACCCGCGAGCAGCAGCGGGATCGCGCGACGTACACCCTCGGCGAAGCCGCTGGGGCTGAGCAGGGTCTCGACGAAAATCGTCCGGTAGGCCGCCCAGGGGCTCACGCCGTAGGCCCAGAAGACCAGCCCCGCGCTCAGGAAGGCCAGCACCAGCGCCACGGTCGAGACGAGCACCACCCGGCCAGACGGGGCCACCAGGTCCTTTTCGATGACCCACGGGCCCAGCCGCCTCACGCCTCCACCACCCCCGCCATCCACAGGCCGATCCGCTCGCGATCGGCCTTGCCCGCCTCGGCCACGCCCACGATCCGCCCGGCGTGGAGCACGGCCACGCGGTCGGCGAGCGCCAACACCTCGTCGAGGTCTTCGGAGACGAGCAGCACCCCCGCGCCCGCGCGGCTGCGCTCGATCAACTGTTCGTGCACGAGCTGGGTCGCGCCCACGTCGAGGCCGTAGGTGGGGTGAACGGCCACGATGAGTTCGGGGTCGCCGTAAAACTCGCGGGCGAGGATGAGCTTTTGCAGGTTGCCCCCCGAGAGCAGGCGCGCCGGGGTGCGCGGCTCGGGGGGCTCGATGCGGTAGCGCTCGATCTGCTCGCGCGCGAAGGCGTAGACGGCGCGGCGGTCGAGCAGGGGCCCGCGCGCGAAGGGCGGGCGGGCGTAGTCGTGCAGGATCAGATTCTCGGCCAGGTCGAGACCGCCGGCCACGCCCTGACGGCGGCGGTCCTCGGGGATGTGGGCGATGCGGCCGCGGCGGCGGCTCCAGGGGGCGCGCCCCAGCACCCGCACCTCGCCGCGCTCGGGCCGACGCAGCCCGGTGACCA